>NC_015436.1:1909110-2227296 GCF_000208385.1 Parasphaerochaeta coccoides DSM 17374
TCTAAAGTATCCGGGCCGCAACTTGCCGTACCAAGACCACGTACCGCGGCATCGATGGAAACTGTATAGCACGGAGACGGGACAAGCTCATCCGCATGTTTCTTGTTCCATAAATCTTCTACCGAATAGGGAGATACCGAAAAACCCACAGGAACGTCCGAACTGATTCTCAGGCGTTCCTTTCCTTCTTCATGGATAAAGTCGATGAAACGCACATCCATTCTTTCTCCGCTGTCCTGAGGAAGAATATAAGGGACATACAGACTGTCAGCGGGTACAGGTCCATGACAGGCAATCATGCTCCCCTCTTTGCGATCCGGATAGTTTTCCTCTGGCCCGCGACCGAACCAAGCTACCGACTTCCATATATGATCAAGTCCGAAACATATACCGACCCGCGGATAATCCTGTAGTCCGGCACATAGCTGCAAAGTAAAATTCCCGCTGAAACAATCAGTCAGGAATTTCCACTTCTGATCAAACATCCCCAGGATTTTCCCGTTTCCATCAGTGACTTCATACGAACATTCACAAGCATCGCTGCTCTCCGTCTTGCGTAACAGCTTGTAGGAAAGATTGCTTAAGTCATATCCCAACCAGAGATTCAGCGCCTTTTGGGAGAAGTACCAAGAACTTTCCGGATTGTCTTTGAGATGAGCAAAGTTCTTCAAACCATCATTCTGGGTAGGAACCCGATACACGTTCATTGTGACAGGCTTTTGCAGGACGACATGGGAACCAATGCGCAGGGATGTCAGGAACCCTTCATCATTCAGACCTGCCTGATAGACATGCGTATTCACGCGTCCATCCTTCAGAATTGCAGAAGAACATGACAGAAGCCTTTCCGGTTCCCGTGAAAGAGTAAACTGTTCCCAGGCAATCCTGTGTCCATGAGAAGCCCAAGACGTATCCTTGGCAAGGAAAAATTCAAAGACAATGAAACTTTCCGTCCGGGAAAAGGCTTCAAGGAATGGCGGCTCCAATAGAAAAGGAAGCTCAATATCAGCGGACTGTCCCGGATCGAGATTCGGAAGCTCAAACCTGTCCGAGAGAGAAAGTGAGGTATTTACCCTCTCAGGATGGGAAAAAACCAGATGCCACGTCGCATATAAACCCGACAAATCTGAAAAATCAAAATCATTGTACAGTGTGAACTTTCCCTGCATGGGATGGGAGGATGTCATGAGTACAGGCTGGAACAGCTTACAGCATTCGCTCATCACAGGCTTGGGATTCCTTGCGGGGTCAACAAGGCCATTCAGACAAAAATCAAGATCTGACGGATCATCGCCAAAATCTCCTCCGTATCTCCAGGCGGGTACGGATACACTGTGCGCCCGGTGCCCATGAGCCGCCGCGTCCACCCCTCGGAAGCCCACCGGCTTTCCTTCTTCATCAACCAAGATACCCTGATCTATCCAATCCCAAATCCAGCCGCCTTGAAGTCCGCGGGAAACGCGGATTGCTTTCCAGTAATCAGAAAGACCTCCGTTGGAATTTCCCATGGCATGACTGTATTCGCACATGATGAGCGGACGAAAATCATCAGATGTCTCTGTCGTCCGATCCCATTCCGTGAGGAGAGAAAGCTCAGGATACATAGGGCTGATGATGTCCGTGACGTTCCGCCCCCTCCGCAAATCCTTGAGTGTTGACCAAGGCTGTCCCCATTCCGCCCGGACGGCGCCTTCATAATGAAGAAGCCGGGAGCTGTCATACCGTCTTACCCATGCCGCCGCCGCGTCATGGTTCTCTCCATAGCCACTTTCGTTTCCCAATGACCAGAAGATGATGGACGCATGGTTTTTATCGCGCATGACCATGCGCTGCACCCTCCCCAGGAAAGCCGCGCTCCACCGGCTGTCCCGGCACAGATGATCATAATAAGCATGTGACTCGATGTTGGCTTCATCCATGACGTACACACCGTATCTATCGCAGAGGTCATACCATCGTTCATCATTAGGATAATGACTTGTACGGACGGCGTTGAAGTTGTTCCGCTTCATCAGGAGGATGTCAGTGACCATGGACGCGACGGTAAGCGTCTTGGCGGTACACTGGTCATGCTCGTGACGATTCACTCCTTTTATGAGAACCCTCTTTCCGTTGACAAGCAGTTTTCTTCCTTCAATGGCAACGTGCCTGAAACCAAGGCGAAGCGCATAGTGTGATTCCTGGTGAGATGTACAATCAACAAGCGTTGCAACAAGAGTATAAAGATGGGGTTCTTCATGGTTCCACAGTTCAGGATTCTCCACATCAATGCAAAGAGAAGACATCCAGCGTCCTGTCCGGTAAAGAGGATCGACGGCAGTACCCACCCGTCCTATTTCTTTTCCTGAAGGGTCATGAAGCACCATGTGAATCTCCTGTGGAGACAACAGTCCTTCAGGGCTGGGAATGTTCTGGTTCATGCTGAAATCTACGGTGAGCTTTCCAAAAGCATAATTTTCTGAAAGCACAGGATGGGCAAAGACATCCTCAAGGTACGTCCGGGGAGTACTGTAAAGGAACACGCTGCGGTGCAGCCCGCCGAACCACCATTGATCCTGATCCTCTATGTATGAAGCATCACCATAGCGCACGACAATAAGCACAAGAGTATTTTCCCCGGCCACAAGACTTCTGCTCACATCAAAGTCCGCGCTCAGGCGACTATCCTTTGAGGCTCCTATGAATTGTCCGTTGAGGTATACTTCCACGTAGCTTTCGGCACTGCCCACACGTAGGACAGTTCGCCGCTCTGCCCATGTATTTGGCCATGTATTTGGCCATGTATCGGACCCTGTATCGGGCCGTGTATCGGGAAGAATGAAGGTGCGGGCATATGCTCCTGTGGGATTATGCCGGGGAGCATAAGGTGGTCTTTGGATAAAAGGCATCTGTACATTGGTATAATGAGGTTTATCATAGCCCTGGACTGTCCATGTTCCAGGAACAATGATTGTCGGGCTATTTTTCAGCTCCGCGCCATCGACAATATCCGCCGGCACATCGCATGGGTTGTCATAGAGTTTGAAATTCCAATGCCCGTCCAGCGGAAGCTGCCATGAACTGCCTGGAAGATTGCCTTCCGATCCGGCAACAGCTGCCTCGTATGCCCGGAAAGCATCAGGGAACGGCGCGGCAAGGGATGATATGGGCAGACGCCCTATTGATGTAATTTCCGGAGACTCCCACGGATGGAAGGCTGAATACAAAGATTTCATAGTTGTGATTCCTCTTTTTTCCATTTTACCGAACCCAACACCCCGGCAACAAAGCGTTTTTGCTGGCTGAAGAACAGAATCACCGTGGGAAGCGCAAGAATAGAGGCCGCAAGCATCAACGCACCATGATGAGTAGTATAACTGGCTGTAAGTTCTGTCACAAGCAATCATATCAGTCTCATGTATTCAAAATGGAACGTAAAAAACCGATTTGACATCATCAGGATTGCAAACCAGAGAAGATGACACGGGTAATGCCTGCGGAAAACAGAAAAACCTTGCGGAATCATTCTTTTCCTGTCATTTCATTTTACCGCATGTTTGAGCCTTGCAGCAGGTGGCATTGGACACCCAATTCCTCTTTATATTTTCAAAAAAGCCAATCTTGTCCTAATTTTAGCAATATAAGATAATAAAATAAATAAGTATCAATAAATATATAATCATATATAGATTTTTATTTGATTACCATTTACTATTCTTTACAGAGTGTATTACGAACAAAATATTTTGGAGGTTGTCGCTATGAAAGGTTTTGCAATGCTGAAAATCGGAGAAGCCGGTTGGATTGAAAAATCACGGCCTTCCTGCGGACCCATGGACGCCATTGTCCGTCCCCTTGCCTTAGCCCCCTGTACGTCCGATGTACATACTGTCTGGGAAGGAGCCGTTGGCGAAAGAAGCAACATGATCCTTGGCCATGAAGGTTGTGGTGAGGTCGTGGAAGTCGGCGCCCTTGTCAAAGACTTCAAGCCCGGTGACAGAGTCCTCGTCCCTGCCATCACCCCCGACTGGAACTCCGTGCAGGCACAAGCTGGTTTCTCAATGCATTCTGGCGTGATGCTCGGCGGCTGGAAGTTCTCCAATACAAAGGATGGAGTATTCGGCGAATTTTTCCATGTCAACGATCCTGACGGCAATCTTGCCCATCTGCCCAAGAACATATCCGTTGAGGATGCCTGCATGCTCAGCGACATGGTTCCTACCGGTTTCCATGGAGCCGAACTCGCTGATGTCCAATATGGTGATGAAGTCCTGGTCATCGGCATTGGCCCCGTAGGACTGATGTGCGTCGCCGGAGCCAATCTCCGTGGTGCTTCACGAATCATTGCCGTTGGAACCCGGAAAGTCTGCGTAGACGCTGCCAGGCTCTATGGCGCAACCGATTTCCTCAGTTATAAAGATGGCCCCATTGAGGAGCAGGTACTGGCCATGACCAAGGGTCAGGGTGTGGACAAGGTCATCATTGCCGGAGGCGACAATGATACCTTCGATCCTGCCGTCAAGTGCTTGAAGGCTGGTGGACGGATTGGAAACGTCAACTATCTGGGAAGCGGCACTTTCGTGAAGATTCCCCGCGCTGAATGGGGTGTCGGCATGGGACACAAGACCATCGCCGGTGGGTTGATGCCCGGCGGACGCCTGCGCATGGAGAAACTCTCCCGTCTGGTTTCCCTCGGAAAGCTGGATGTCTCCCATTTGCTTACCCACAAGATGAAGGGTTTCGAGAATGTCGAGAAGGCTTTGTTCCTGATGAAGGACAAGCCCGCTGACCTCATCAAGCCCGTCGTGACGATCTAAGCGGCACTCACCAAGACCACTCTCCCCGCCTCTGGCGCGGGAGGGTGTTTCTCTTTGGTTGGATATAATGAAAATCCTGATTATTTCCGGCTTCCTTGGCGCAGGGAAGACGACATTCATCAAAAGCATGGTCAAGAAGACTGGACGCCAGTTCGTTGTAGTGGAAAATGAATTTGGCGATGTCAGTGTCGATGGCCCTCTGCTTTCCGCGCGCGAACAGCAGGAGGCACAACCTCCGACCATCTGGGAACTGACCGAAGGCTGCATCTGCTGTTCCATGAAGCTGGACTTCTCTAATTCCGTGATGACCATTGCCAACTCCTTGAATCCTGATTATCTCATTGTAGAGCCAAGCGGAGTGGCCTTCCTCGGCCCCATCCTGGATAACCTGAAAAAAATCTGCTACGGGGAAGCCATACAGCTTCTCAAGCCAGTGACGTTGGTAGACTACCAGCACTACAAGAACAGCATGGTGGATTACAAGGATTGTATCACTGACCAGGCATCCCATGCGGGATGGGTTCTTCTCAGCAAAAGCGAAAGCTGCCACAAAGATGTCTTCACTGAATTTGCTTCAGAAGTGCATGCCTGGAACCCTGCGTCCTCCGTGCCTGACTGTCATTATGAGATGCTTCCCCGCTCTTGGTGGAAGGCTCTTCTGGAAACGCCCTTGGATCCTTCTTCTGTGGAGCCTGCCCCACAAGTGAACGAAGACAGGCGTCCCAAGCTCCAGCAGATCAGCTTCACCGACGTGAAGATCCCGGACATCCCCACTCTGGTGAGCATCCTGGGTCGCCTCACATCCCTCATTGAGGGCAAGATCATCCGGGCAAAAGGCTTCTTCCCCATGGGTGATGAATGGATACGCTTTGATGTGGTGGAAAACACCTATGAAATCCGGGCGACCGATGTCATGGATGATAGTCGGATGATTCTGATTGGCCGGGGACTAAACGTACAGCAACTGGAAGACATGTGGAATGCCACGGCTGTCGTCGCTGAAGAAGATGAGGACGAAACCACCTGAACCATGCCCCCGCTCGTCACCCCCCGCTCATGATGGTGTCCTCACGGGTTCCTTACGTTGTTCTCATGTTGTCCTCATGTTGTCCTAAACCATGATTGTTGATAAAATCCTGCCAATCCGCTACGAATCAAAGGACATGATGATGGCTAAGAAAAACATTGACTGGGCGCATTTGAGTTTCGGCTACATTCCGACTGACAGCCGGTATGTTTCATATTGGAAGAACGGACAGTGGGATGATGGCCAGATGGTCAACGATTCCACGGTGACAATCAATGAAAGCGCCGGTGTCCTGCAATATGCCCAGACATGCTTTGAAGGTCTGAAAGCCTATACCACGGAGGATGGCCGCGTTGTACTGTTCCGTCCTGACATGAACGCCCGCCGTCTCATGGACAGCTGCGACAGGCTGCTGATGCCGTCTTTTCCTGTTGAAAGATTCCTCGATGCGATTGACAAGCTGGTCATTGCGAACCAGGACTATGTACCCCCCTATGGTAGCGGTGCATCTCTGTATATCCGTCCTTATATCTTCGGCAGCGGGCCGATTCTCGGCGTAGCTCCCGCGTCAGAATATACCTTCCGGGTATTCTGCTCTCCGGTCGGGCCTTACTTCAAGGGAGGCATGAAGCCCCTGCGCCTGATGGTCAGTAACTTCGACCGCGCTGCCCCCCGTGGTTCAGGCCACATCAAGGGAGGTCTCAACTATGCCATGAGCCTCTATGCCGGACACGTTGCCCATGAAGCCGGATACAGCGAGAATCTCTATCTGGATTCGACACGCACGTACATAGAAGAAACGGGAGGAGCGAATTTCATCTTTGTGACCAAGGACGGCACGCTCGTGACGCCCAAGAGTCCGACTATCCTTCCTTCCATCACCCGCCGTTCCCTCATGCAGGTCGCCAAGGATTATCTGCACATGGAAACAGAGGAACGGCCTGTGAAACTTACGGAATTGAAGAATTTTGCTGAAGCGGGGCTGTGTGGCACGGCAGCCGTGATTTCCCCCGTCGGAACCATCCACACCCATGACGGGGACATCACGTTCGGAGACGGCATATCGGTCGGCCCGGTGGTCACCAAGCTGTACGATACCCTCACGGGAATCCAGATGGGACGCCTGTCGGCTCCGGGGGGCTGGATTCACCAGGTCATCTGAAACAATCGCCCAATGACAGGGCGTATAGTCCGCAACGACTTTGCTCAGGCGGTATGCCCATGGATATTACAGGAAATACCCCAGTTCACGCGCAAGGATGAGGGAGCGTTCCAGCACCGGACGGAGGCTGGCGCCTATGCGCGTATAACCCATCAGCCGCGCGGCACGGGTGAATAGTTCATCACGGCCTACGGCTTCACCTTCCTTCACGCTGGCAGCCATGGCATTGGCGACCTCTATCAGGGGCAGGTCGTAGGTATAGCGTTTGTCCGGAGCATCTTCCGCAGAACAACGGCAGTACAAGTACCCAAAGTCTTTTCCTGCGCTGGTCTGTGTCTGGGCGTATGTGGACGGCCAATATACAATCTGCGTCTTCCCGTCATTGCCTTGTTGTTCCGTCGTGACAGCAGGGAACACGGAAAACACGGTCTCCAGCTGGGCGGCAATGAAACGTCCGCGCTTGGACAGCCCAAAAAGGGATATCACATGTTTTTCCAGATGATCCCGGAGGATGGGGCCTCCATCCTCAACCAAAGAGGCGGCACAGGAACGGAGCGTTTCCAGCATTTCCTGCGCACAGAACTGTTCGCTCGATAGAACAAGCTGCTTCCTTTCCGGCATATAATATCCAATGACCGTGATGTTCGGCAACGGCGTGGCCGCGACCAGCATACGCTTGGTTCTGAACGTGGTAGCCTTTTTTCGTCTGTCTGCCATATCTCCCTCATGATACTGCCACGATGTCTTCTTTTCCTTTCATGATAGCATGATGGGCTTCATCGGGAAATATCATATCCTTTAGTCCTTTCACATCCCTTTTCTCCGCGCGTCATCCTTTTTCTCCAATTTCTCCAAGGCTTTTTCTCTGAACCATTCATATTGTTGAACAGGTTAAAATGAAGGATAATGGCAGAAAGATTTTTCGACTCTGATGACAGGGGAACCGGAAAAAGGAGCAGACGCCTGATGAAGATTGACAAACGGATAACTACTACAAGGGAATCCCTGAAACGCAGCCTTCTGAAAATCATGCGTGAGGAGCCAATTTTCAGGATTGCCGTCAAAGATATCTGCAAGCGGGCGAATGTCAGCAGAGGAACCTTTTACCTGCACTATCGGAGTCCCTATGACCTGCTGGAAGAAATTGAGGATGAACTGTTCGCTGACATCAAGGCGGTAGTGGACAAGGACTTGGGACCGGGCCCCGACATGGTGCGCTTTTTCCGGGACATCCTGAAAGTCCTCCTGAAGCATCAGGATACCATCATAGTGAACTTCAGCACCCATGGACACCTGCGGGTTCAGGCAACCATCTCATCGCTCATCCATGACAGGATGGTGGGAATATGGCGATACGAATTCCCCGATGTCGGATTCGACTTGCTTGAATATGCCTATGCATTTTGCGCAGGAGGCGCACTGGGCATTGTCAACGCTTGGGGACGGGGTGGTTTTGTCGAGAATCCTGATGACGTAGCGCGTCTCATCCTCCTTTTGGGAGGAGGCATTGATACCACCTTTGCCCATACAAAAGGAAATTGGAATATCCGGACGCTCCAGCAATCCGAGCCTTTCCATGAGCCACAAAACTCCCCCGCATGAGAGTAACGGGCATGATGCGTGGAAGATTCACACAAACTTGAAACCGGCATCTCCCAATGCCCGCCGTATTGCCCTGATGTGATCAAAGTCCTTCGTCTCCAACGCCAGACGGAGCGTACAGCTATTCAGGTCAGTACCCTCTCCGGAACGGTCATGATGGACAGCCACCACATTTCCTCCCTGACGAGCTATGATCGCAGAGACATCGACAAGCTGTCCTGGCTTGTCCAGCAGTTCAATGGTAAATTCCGTAGAGCGGCCGCTTTTGAGCAGACCACGGGAAATGACACGTGAAAGAATGGTGACGTCAATGTTCCCTCCGGAAAGAAGACAGACAGTGGTACGGCCTTCAATCTCAATTTTATGAAACATTGCCGCGGCGACTGCCACCGCTCCCGCGCCTTCGGTGACGAGCTTCTGCTTCTCCATCAAGGCGAGAATCGCCGAAGATACTTCATCATCAGTGACTGTGACAATCTTATCAACATACGTGGCGCACATCTCATAGGTCAGATCACCGGGATGCTTCACTGCAATACCGTCAGCCATGGTGGAAACTTTACCCAAGGTAATCTTCTGGTGTTGCTCCAGTGAATCATACATGGATGCTGCGCCGGCGACCTGGACGCCGTACACGGCACATTCCGGCTTGAGTGCCTTGATTGCATAGGCAATGCCGCTGATCAAACCTCCTCCTCCGACGGGAACAATGACGGAATCGACATCGGGGAGCTGTTCGAGTATTTCCAGGCCAATGGAGCCTTGACCGGCAATGATGTCTTCATCATCAAAGGGATGGATGAACACCCCGCCATTTTCCCTCTGGAGTCGCAACGCTTCCTGATAAGCATCATCATAGACGCCAGGCACAAGACGCACGTCAGCCCCATATGCACGGGTCGCCTCTACTTTGGAAATTGGCGCAACATCAGGGATGCAGATGACAGCCTTCAAGCCTTCATGCTGGGCGGCCAAGGCAACTCCCTGGGCATGGTTTCCCGCGGAACAGGCAATCACTCCTTTCTGGCGCAGGTCGGACGGCAACTGGGAAATCTTGTAGTAGGCTCCCCGTACCTTAAAGGAACCGGTAATCTGGAGGTTCTCGGTTTTCAGGAACACGGAAGAATCCGGGAAAATCCGCGGGGCACGTATCAAATCCGTCCTGCGCACCACAGGATCAAGGATGCGTTTTGCGTGATATATTTTGTCAATGGTCATTGTGCTGCCTCCATACATCCGACCCCACACATGTCCGCAGGGTTATCGGCGAGGATACCATGTAATACCGTTCCATGACCATCATATGTCCGTCACATACCCGTCATACAGACATGCCGGAGGTGGGGATGTTACAAAAGTTACCCGAAAATATTATATGGTTCCTCGTCAAAATCATACTTTCGGGTAACCGTCACTAGTACCGATATCCCTTGCATTAACTCATCAATTCGTCATGTTTTTTCGTAAAACATCATCATTTCGTTATATTGTGATGCCCAATCTCCGGATTTTCATGAAAAAGTAAGGGTAAAAAGTGAGAAAGAACGGTATTGTGCTTGCAAGTTCTCACACTTTTGCAACATCCCCATTGGACGCAAGCCATCGAGTGCTTGTATCCCAAGCCCGCACTTGCTATCCTGTATGACAGGCATGTCGAAAAAGGCAAACGCCTGTTGACGATTTCCTTTTAGTTAGTATGATGATTACATGGCCTGTGATGCCAAGGAAGGTAAAAATGACATCGGACATGGTTTTTTATCCCGGCAAGCTGATACTCAGCATCGTAGCTCATGACCAAGGCGAAGCAGTGGTCAATGCGACGAAAGATGCTGGCGCGCAGGGAGGTACGATCATCCATGGCAGGAGCGACACATCCTCCCTGCTTGACATCCTGGGTCTTCATGACCCGGCGCAGGACATTGTCCTGACACTTTCGGGAGATAATGAAGCAGAAGCTATCTTCCAGGCCGTAAAGACATGCAACCCCACCAAGAAGAACCTGGGAACAACCATGCTCATCGATGTGCGGGGCATCCTCCATCACATGACCGCCGGAACATCCGAGAATATCCATGCCACAAGGAGCGCTACAATGTCCACGACTTCATCACACGTCCTGATTTCCTTCATAGTCAACAAAGGCACAGCAGATGATGCCATGGCAGCCGCCCGTAAAGCAGGAGCGTCCGGTGGTACAATCATCAACGCCAAAGGTACGGCAAAGGAAGACGACGTAAAGTTCTTCGGCATCACCCTCGTCCCTGAAAAGGAAATGCTGTTGACCATAGTCCCCCAGGACAAGGCTGTTTCAATCATTGACGCCGTCAAGGCCGTCCCTAGCCTGGAAGAACCGGGAGCTGGCATAGCCTTCACCGTCGATATCATGGAGTTCGCTTTCCTGGGAAGATAAGTCAGCCTTGTCGCTCTGCGGGGACAAACCCTGACGACAGAATGCCATCGGATCTCTCCAGTAAGGAATACAAGACAGGAAGGCGGATATGATCGTAGTGGGGATAGACATTGGTGGAACAAAATGTGCCGTCTCATTAGGAGATGTCACTGATGCCACATATGAAATCTTTGTGAAAATGCCTGTTCGCCAAACTCGCGATTATACGGTTCAGGGGATGCTTGAGCAATGTGTCAAAGACATACAATCCTGCATTGCGGAACGACCGGACTCCCCTCCTGTTGCTGTCGGAATCAGCTGCGGAGGGCCGCTGGATTCTCGTCACGGCCTGATTCTTTCCCCTCCTAATCTCCCCGGATGGGATTCCGTCCCCATACGGGATTTCATTGCTTCCCGGACTGGCTTACCAACATGGCTTTGCAACGATGCAAATGCCGGAGCTCTCGCTGAATGGCACTACGGAGCCGGTAAAGGCTGTGATTCCATGGTTTTTCTGACTTTCGGGACAGGTTTGGGAGCCGGTTTGATTTTGGATGGACGCCTCTATGTCGGTGCAAACGACATGGCTGGAGAGGTCGGACATATTCGTCTTGCTCCGACTGGCCCTCCAGGTTATGGAAAGAAAGGTTCCTTTGAGGGTTTTTGCAGTGGAGGCGGAATTGCTTTGCAAGCCCAGGCACACGCAAGAGAATGGCTTGCGGAAGGCAAAAAAACTCTGTTATGTACTGATGAAAGTACTATCACAGCCATAAGCGCAAGAACAGTCGGTGAAGCCGCGCAGCAAGGCGACCCCTTGGCCGTGAGCATCATGACAACAGTCGGCAGAAAGCTCGGACTGGGCTTGTCCGTGATAATGGATATCCTCAATCCTGAAAGGATCATCATAGGTGGCATATTCCAGCGTTCATATGATTACATCTGGCCGGAAGCCAGCAGAGTATTGGCGGCGGAATCATTGGCATTGAACGCGGAAGCTTGTACTGTCATGCCGGCGGCATTAAAAGAAAATATTGGTGATGTTTCCGCCTTGATTTCCGCATATTATCATAGTAAGAAGGAATGGCAATGATATGGATGACGTAAAATTTCTCATGGATGATTTTTTTGTCCGGCATGTCAACCTCGCCCATCTCCGTTTGCAGATATCCGAAGCCTCCAACGCTCTGTCGGACTGTTTCACACACGCCGGAAAACTCCTGGTGTGCGGCAACGGCGGAAGCGCAGCCGACAGCGGGCATATCGTCGGTGAATTGATGAAAGGCTTTTTCAAAAAACGACCTTTACCGGAAAGCTGGAAGAAACGTTTTACCGAACAGTTCAGCGACACAGGGAAAAAACTGGCAGACACTCTCCAGATGCCCCTCCCTGCAATTGCCCTCGGTTCACAGCTTCCCCTGGCCTCGGCATTCAGCAATGACGTGAATGCGAACATGGAATATGCCCAGGAGGCTTTTGCATATGCACAGGAAGGAGACATTCTTCTCGGAATCAGTACGAGCGGAAACTCTGAAAACATCTGCCATGCGGTGCGTGCCGCAAAGGTAAAGAAAGCCCGTACAATATGCTTGACAGGACGCGGAGGCGGACAACTGGCAGGACTCTGCGATATTTCCATCATTTCACCCGAACAAGAAACATATAGGATACAGGAAGATCATCTGGCGATATACCATCTTCTTTGTAGGGCAGTGGAATTACATTTCTTTACGAAGTAAAGGAGTAAAGGAGTAAAGCTGGATACATGACACACACGATACAGGTCATCATTCTTGACGATGAACCACGGGTCAGCAAACTGATAGCCAGCCTCATTGACTGGGAGTCCCTGGGCATGGAAATCTGTGCCACCGCTCAAGACGGCATCACTGCGCTCCAGCTCATTAAAGACCTCTCCCCCGACCTTGTGATCACTGACATCAGAATGCCCGGTCATGATGGACTAGAGCTTATCCAACGGGCACGGGAGATATCAAAGGATCTCGACTTTATCATAATCAGTGGATACCGATATTTTGAATATGCACAGACCGCCATCAAATACGGCGTCGGGGACTACCTGCTCAAACCAATAAAAAAACAGGAATTGATGGATACACTCTTGAAATTCCTGGCTCGCTATAAAGAAAGAACGGAAAAACAAGATCACGCACAAAAATTGAACCAGCACCTGGACGCCTATTACAGCAAACTGAGGGAAGATCTTTTCAAGGATTGCATCTTGGGCGCCGAACCAGATTCATTTTCTTCCATGGAAGAAATCAATCAGGCATATCACTATGATTTCCGGCCGGGCCTTTTCCAAGTATGCATTGTAAAGCTTGATATGCCACAGCAGGAATTTTTCCCTCAAGGCAAGGTTATCCTCAAAGAAAAAGTTGAACGGATACTGATGAGTTTTTGCAAACCACTCTGCTCTGAGATAGAGTCCTATGCCATGGATTCTCGCTTCTATATATTGCTGAATTATGAACAGGACAAAAAGAACGCCATCCGGAAAAGTCTGAAAACCATGCTGGATGAGCTTATCATCCACGAAAGCATCTTCCCATCTTCCCGTTTCTTCCTGGCAGTGGGACCCAGCTCCGAAGATTTTGCCTCCATCCCCCGTTCAGCCCGCAGCGCCTGGAGTGTCTGCTGTCAGAGACTGGTGGCTACCGGAGGTTCTCAGCTTTATGAAGAAGTACCACCGTCAGCCGGAGAAGATGATATACATGCGCTTTTGAAGATATGGAATGAAGGAATCAGCAAGGCTGTATCAATACTTTCACTTGAAGAAACACAAGCATGCATAGCTTCGCTTATAGATACGCTTTCCTCAGAAAAATCTTTCTCCGGAGAAAATATTCTGGACTGCCTGCAACAGGCTTTCAGTAATTTCCTGATGCGCATGAAAACCACCTATGTTTCCATAGAAGGTCTGGAATCCGCTGAAAGGAATTATGAGGAAGGCCAGGACATGTATTCCAGCGCCGCGGAACTCTATGCGTTTTTTTCAGAAAAAACACTGAAATTCCTGGAAGAAAATGCAGCCTTGATCAAGGAACAGGAATACAGACCTGTACGGCTTGCCAAGAAATATATAAGTGAACATTTCAATGACCCTATGATAAGCCTTAATTCCGTCAGTGATGCCATGGGATTCAATTCCAGTTATTTCAGCTCTCTTTTTAAAAAAGAAAGCGGCATGGGATTCCTGGAGTATCTTTCGGATGTGCGGATGACTCACGCAAAATATCTGTTGAAAACTACGACATTACCGATAGCGGATATCTGTAAGAAAGCAGGATATACGGATACAAAATATTTTACACAGGCATTTCAAAAAAATACGGGAATACGACCAAAAGACTACAGGAAACTTTATTCATGAGGAAAAAAACCAAAGCAGAGGGAAAAGATATCATTCTGTCCGCCAGAGTCTTTTCTTTCCTCTGCATCCTCGCGGCACAGATTATTTTCTGTGTCATTATTTTTCTTTTCATGAGTACACATATCACTACAGAAGTGCTTTCCTCCCTCGGCATCCTCATGATTGTTCTCCTCGCCTTGGTTTCCGTATTTTTTTGGAACCTGGTCATCCGTCCTTACCGGCAGACAGAAAAGCTTTTGAAGCATTTTGGCATCGGATACAGCATTGAAGATATCTACCAGCTTGGCTATTCCTACAGCCCTGCGATGGGCGCGGCTTTGGAACATGCCCAATCATTGCTCGACACGGACAAAATTCTCAATGCCAGTAAACAGCAGGCTCAGTTCCTTGCTCTCCAGAACCAGATAAACCCCCATTTCCTTTACAACACACTGGAGGGAATCCGTGGGGAAGCCTTGGCATCGGGTTTGGATACTGTCGCGAATATGGCTGAAGCTTTATCCACCTATTTTCGCTACACAATCAGCAATGTGGAAAATCTCGCGACTCTTGAAGACGAGCTGAACAACATTGAAAACTATTTCACCATCCAACGCTACCGTTTTGGCCCCCGTATGAACCTTGAGATTTGCTGGGATGAGGATGACAGGGCGGAACTCTTGAAATACCGTCTTCCCAAGCTGACACTCCAGCCGATTGTCGAGAATGCAATAGTTCACGGCCTGGAGTGCAAGGTCGGCAAAGGCACTGTCCACATCCGCATAGAAGTAACACAGAGCCGTCTGCTCATTACCATAAGTGATGATGGCGTTGGCATGAACTCTCTGCGGCTGGAAGAACTGAATACTTCGCTGACATCCCGTTCCTTTGATTATATCAAGCCTGAAAAAAGCCACCGCAGCGGTATAGCCATTGTCAATGTGAATAACCGTCTGAAACTTCTTTTTGGCGAAGAATACGGCATCTCCGTCTCAAGCACAGCAGATGTCGGGACAGATGTCGTCATATCGCTCCCAAAACTCCAGGAAAATGACGGCGGTGTCTTATGAAGCAGGAAATCCTTGCGTTGGACAGAGTGACGATATTCCATGAAGATACCCCCGTCCTGAATAACGTCAGCCTCCATATCTTCGCCGGAGAAATCACAGGACTCTTATGCGTGAACTCCCAAGGAGTTGATGAGTTTCTTGATTTGATATCTTTCAATACTCCTATTCACTATGGATATGTATATTTCATGGGGGAAATAGTACATTCATACCGTCGTTCGTTATCTCAACGCAATCCAGTTTCAATTATTGAGAAGCAAAGCCGTCTGGTTGATGATTTGACAGTCGCGGATAATATCTTTGTATTGAGAAAAAATTTTCATTCCTATGTCCTGAACAAAAACATGATGGAAGGACAGCTAGAGCCATATCTCAAGGATCTTGAGTCAATGGGTGTACGTATCCCCGTTTCTGCTGTGGTAAGCTCCCTGTCTCTCCTGCAACGGTGGGCGCTTGAACTTTTAAAAGCCGTAGTATCCGGAGTCAAACTTGTCGTGATAAGGGATATAACCAATTACGTGAATACCATCGATCTTCACAAAATCCATGCGCTGATGAAACATTACGCGGCACAGGGCATGGCATTCATCTATATGTGCAACCACCATCAGGAGATTTTCAGCATTTCCGACAAAACGGCGGTGATGCTTGATGGCACTATTCAGAAAATCCTCATGAAAGACCAAATGAATGAAGATGTCATGACCCATTTTTCCCAGTCTTTCAGAACTGCGGTGAATGATTCCCACCGTAAGTTTGTTGCGGTGGATGCCGCTGAGCATCAGGACAGCCTCATCTGCCGGGATCTGTACAGCGGGAATCTGAAAAATATCAGTTTCACCATGCGTGCGGGGGAATGTGTCGTATTCATGGATATTGATGGTACGGCTGTCGAAACTTTCATGGGATTGTGCAGAGGTACTTTGAAAAGCGAATCAGGGACTTTGACTATTGCGGGCAAAGAACCGTCTCCGTATGACAGGAATACAGCGATCATTCAGGAACGACCGACGAAAAACATGATATTTCCCGATATGAGTTACATTGACAATCTTTGTTTCCTTGTGGACAACAAGGTACCGAGGTTCTGGAGCAACCCTCATGTCAAGGAAAGCATTATCAAGGAATACCTGCCATTGATAGGCCCGACTATTTTTGCTCCTTCCCTGCATGGACTACCGGAGAAAGCCTTGTACGATCTCGTATACTGCCGTACTCTCCTGCAATCGCCCGAACTTGTTGTCTGCATGCAACCTTTTTTCGGCGTTGACATGTACCAACGGGTACGCATCATTGAATTTCTGGATACATACCGTCGCAAGGGTATTTCCGTCCTGATCCTTGCTCTCAGTCTCTCTGATTCCCTTGAGGTTGCGGACAGACTTCTCATCATACAGAATGGATCCATTGTAGAAAGTTACGACAGGAAAGATTTTTCTTCCGTGAAGCTCATCAGCGGCTCCCGCCCTACTCTGTAGTTCTTCCCGAATTTCCCGGACAAAGTCCCTGGCAGAAACCTTGGCAAAGGCGAAATCCAAAAAATACCCACCTTCATACAAAGTCTCCACCCTTTACAACCCCAGGTTTGCATCGTGTACTTGAGACATACAGGGGTTACAGAAAGGGGCACGTATGGCTGAATACATTGTTGAAATGAAGCACATCACAAAAAAATTCCCCGGTGTCATTGCCCTGGATGATGTATCTTTCGGCTTGAAAAGCGGAGAAGTCCTGGCATTGTTGGGAGAAAACGGGGCAGGAAAATCAACGCTGATGAAAATTCTCAGCGGTGTATACCTACGTGATGAAGGTTTTATTTCACTTTTTGGGGAAAATATCGGCGACTTGAACCCGCGGCTTGCCCAGAAGCATGGCGTCGCCATGATTCATCAAGAACTAAATATGTGTTCGCATCTGACAGTGACTGAAAATCTTTTTCTTGGCCGGGAACTTATCTCAGGAAAAGGCACCCTTGACAACAAGGCAATGAGACATCAGGCGCAGGAAGTCCTGGCTCGGCTCAATATTGATGATATCACGCCCGACACTATTGTCGGTAAATTGGCGGTATCCAAGCAACAGATGGTGGAAATTGCTAAAGCTCTCCTATCAGATGCGCGGGTACTCATCATGGACGAACCGACAAGTGCCCTGACAAGCAAAGAAATAACAGATTTGTTCTCCATCATTCATAAGCTCCGTTCCGAAGGCCGGGGCATAGTCTATATCTCGCATAGGCTGGAGGAACTGCAACATATTGTTGATAGGGTCATCATCATGCGGGATGGGAAAACCATCACGACAAGAAACTTCAAAGATATCAGCATGGATGAAATCATTTCATTCATGGTCGGGCGAGAAATAACAGAGAAATTTCCCACCGTCCAAAGCCCTATTGGAAAAAAGATTTTTGAAGTCAAGAATCTTTGTGCCGGTCGTGCTGTCCGTGATATAAGTTTTTCCTTGAATCAGGGTGAGATTGTGGGTATCGCCGGACTCATGGGAGCTGGCAGAACGGAAACAACACGGGCAATTTTCGGCGTCGATCCTAAAGACTCTGGTTCTATTTTCATTGATGGCGCGGAAGTGGTCATCACGAAGCCGGAGGACGCCATAAGCCAGGGAATCGTCCTTGTCCCGGAAGATCGAAAGAAGGATGGTCTCTGCACAAAACTTTCAATCAAGGAAAATATTGCCCTACCCAATCTTGATATTCTCGGAAGCAGGTTTCTGGGTGTGATCAATCGGAAATCAGAACGAGACATGGTGGATAAAGCCGTAGAAAATCTATCTATCAAACTGACGGACATAGAATCAAACGCCGCTAACCTGTCCGGTGGAAATCAACAGAAAGTTGTCGTAGGGAAATGGCTGGCCCGTGACTCGCGCGTGGTCATGTTTGATGAACCGACACGGGGAATCGATGTTGCGGCAAAAGTGGAAATCTATCATTTGATGAACCAGTTGAAACAGCAGGGAATCGGAGTCCTGTTCGTTTCTTCCGAAATGCAGGAGATCATTGGGATTTCTGACAGAATACTCGTCATGTGTGATGGAAAACTGACCGGGGAATTATCCTCCCAGGAAGCTACGCAGGAAAAAATCCTTGAACTCGCCACGCATTTTGAGAAGAAACTGACATGAGCAAGCAGGAGACAAGAAAAATGACTCAAGGACAAGAAAACAGCAGACCTTTGAAAAGAATACTCGCCATCCGTGGCATGGGGCAGGTCATCACAGTTTCAGCGGGGCTGATCATTTTGCTGATTGTATTCGGGATTCTCAATCCTACCTTTTTCTCAAGCAGGAATATCGGAAACCTTCTGCGTCAGATAGCACCCATCCTGCTGATCGGCATAGGACAATCCTATGTGCTGATAACAGGTAACATCGACCTGTCCATAGGATCTGTGGTGGGGATGTCCTGCATGATAAGCGCCACTCTGATGACAAAAGGAATGAATCCCTGGTTTGCCGTCGGACTGACTCTCATCGCCTGTCTTCTCGTAGGGGCATCGAACGGTATGCTTGTCTCATTCTGCAAGCTCCCGCCATTCATTGCCACGCTTGGTACCATGACCATTGCACGTGGCATAGCACAGATTGCCAATAACAATTATAACACTGATTCCATCGGCGAAGCTGCGCGTGGTTTCAGGAATTTCTTCTACTATGGAAGAACCTTGGGACTGTACAACACCATATGGATAACCGTCGTCTTGTGGCTGATATTTAACTTCGTTCTGAGCCGGACGCGCACAGGCCGCCATACCTATGCCGTAGGTTCCAACATTGAGGCAGCCCGTCTCAGCGGTGTCAATGTCCTTGTCACGACCACAAAGGCATATGTAATCAGCGCTTTTCTCGCAGGAGTTGTCGGACTGGTCATAACAGCGACAAGCGGAATGGGTTCCATGGATGCAGGAAATTCATACGAGATGTATGCAGTCGCGGCATCGGTCATCGGCGGAGTTTCCACCCTTGGAGGACAGGGAATACTGCTTGGGACAGTCATAGGAGCTTCCATCTGGGGTGTCCTTCAGAATGGGCTTCAGTTTGCGGGGGCTCCTGTAGCTATCAGGAATATTGTCATTGGGATCATCGTTGTTGTAAGTGTATTGCTTGATGTAATTGTCAGAAGCGGCAATCTCAAGCGGCACAAAGGCAAGAAAGAACTTCCTGCCTGATCAATCAGAACCTGACGTGGGGGGAAAACCACGAAAGAGGAGGACTTAATGAAAAAAAGTCGTTTGTTCATCGTAACGCTGTTTGTCTGTGTCATTGCCGCAAGCATGGTGTTTGCCGCAGGATCAAAGGAATCCGGAAGCAGCAAACATAAGGTTTATCTGATCACCATGGATCAGATGGATCAACACTGGGTCACCGTTGACAAGGGAGCTCAGAAAGCGGCCACCGAGCTGGGCAATGTGGATTACAAATGGCTGGCTCCGGACGTGAAGGATGATGCCAAGCAGATTGAAATGATCAACAACGCTATTGCTGGCGGCGCACAGGCAATTCTTCTTGCCGCTAACGGACCGACAGCCGTTACCGCAGTCCTTGAAGAAGCGAACAGAGCTGGCATCAAGATAATCTATGTAGACTCTGCCGCTGATTTCCCTGGACTCCAGACTCTGGCTACAGACAATAAAGCCGCCGGTACGACCGCAGGCAAGGCTCTTATTGCCGAACTCCAGAAAAATGGTGTTGCCACAGGTTCCATCGGTATTGTGAACGTCAATGCGGCGACGGCTTCTACGGTAGCGCGTGAGGCAGGCTTCCGCGAGGCTTTTGCCGGTACTGGCTATACTATTCTTGAAACACAGTATGGTGATGGTGATCCCGCACGCTCAAAGGATATTGCGGCAAACTACATCACACAGGGTGTCGTCGGAATTTTCGGAGCTAATGAAGGTTCTACCGTTGGAACCGGAAATGCAATCCAGGAAGCCAGAAAAGCTGTCGTTGGTGTTGGTTTTGACAAATCTGACATGATCCTCAGCCTTATCAGGAACGGGCATCTGCTTGCGACAATGGCTCAGAATCCTGACGTCATGGGTTATGAAGGGATGAAATCCGCCGTCAAAGCCTTGAATGGCGAAACCATTTCTCCCAGCTATTTTGACACGGGAGTCACCGTCCTTACAAAATCCAATATCTAACCTGGAACTTCATGTAAGAACAAGCGGGCGTTGCAAAAGTGAAAACTTGGGCAACGTCCTTTGCTTGTATGCGGTGTATACGGTGTTGACGATTCCCCCCCAGCCGGTATGATGGTTGCATGGCCAGTGATGCCACAGGAAGGTAAGAATGCCAAAGGCAAGAAAGGAATCTGACATGGTTTTTAATCCCGGAGAACCTATACATCATTCCTCCCGGACATTGCATCTCCTCGGTGACTCGACATGCTCCATCAAGGAATCACGCTATAGGCCGGAAACTGGCTGGGGAGAAGAATTTTCTCCGTTCCTGGCTCCAGGGTGGTCGCTCGCCAATTGGGCGGTCAACGGTCTCAGCACCCGGTCGGTACTCTCATCCGGTGTATTCGACAAAACCCTTGACTCCCTTGCGGCAGGTGACTGGGTCATTGTCCAATTCGGACACAACGAACCCAAGCCAGACGAAGAACGTCATACCGACCCATGGACATCTTTCACGGAAAACCTTAAACTTATTGTGACTCGGATACGGGAAAACGGCGGCAATCCCCTTTTCCTGTCCTCCATTGCCCGCCGACAGTTCATCGACGGTAAGGCGCAACATACCCATGGGGACTATCCGCAAGCCATGAAACAAGTTGCTTTGAAACTTGATATCCCCTATATCGACATAAACCACGTCACCATGGATATTCTGGATGCCATGGGAGAAGAAACAAGCAAGGATATCTTCCTCCACCTGAAACCGGAAGAATCGCCCAACTACCCCAAAGGATGCGCGGATGACACGCACCTATGCTCATGGGGAGCGCTGTTCATAGCCCGGATTATCTATGAACAGGTGGCAAGCCGCTTTTGCGACCTGCCTTTCCTCGGTTCAACCATCTGACAGTCAAGGGTGTTGGTTTGTCACGGAAAGATTTTTCATCTATGATGAAAATATATAACAAACAGTTTAACCCAGGAGAAAGCATGAGTCGTCTGTACTTCATTCGTCACGCCCAGAGCGAAGCAAATCGCCAGAAAATCATGGGTAGCCGTCTACCCGTTTCCTTGTCCGAGGAAGGCAAAGCTGACGCTGTCTTGATAGCCAGCAGATTAAAGCCAATGGTGGAAATCCAGCGGATCATTTCCTCCCCGCTTCCCCGTACGCTCCAGACAGCCCGGCCTTTCAGTGCGGCATACGGCCTGCCTGTCGAACCAGACGAGAGGATCATAGAACAAGATGTCGGGATTTTTTCCGGCATGAGCTATGACCTTCTCAAGACATTCCCGTCCTATGAACCAGATACCATGGCCCGATGGGACTGGCTGCCTCAAGGAGGCGGGGAATCCTACAGGATGATAGCAGAACGGGTTTCCTTATTCCTCAAGGATCTTGAAAAAGAAGATATGGACAGGAATATCCTGGTCGTGTCCCATTCAATCACCTTAAGAATCATGCGGGCTGTCCTGGAAAATACCCTGCCCACCTATCCACGTCGTTTCCCGAAAAATGGTGAGATATGGCTGACAGAGTTCACTTCCTTAGGAAAGGTCCATGAGGTGGAATCCCTCTTTCTTGGCACGGGAAACGCCATGAGACGGGACGCCGAATAACTTCATTCCCGTTGTGTCATGTCCTGCATGTCCGCGCCACCGGTAACATCCATGGGAAAAAGTACCAGAAAGAGGCTGGGCATTTGCCATTTTCGCTGGTTTTGAGTATTTTAGCAGACGTGTGTACCATACCTTCTTACCCCGAATCAATCCGCCCGGATCGGAATCATATTGAGATATTGCAGCCTTATCTGCTTACCCATCGCCGTAGGATCAGTGAACTGTCCATGTCGGCACTTGTCCCCTTTGCCTCGAAACATGATACGCATGTAGCTTCATTCATTGACTCCGCCGGAAACACCCAGTACATGATATCAGGCATCAACCGCAGGTTCGATGGCAACATGGAGAAATTCGCCGTTTTCCCCGCAGGCTATCCAGGGCGGGAGATGATGGTTTCCATCATGAAGAAGGTCTCGGTCATTTCCTTCATTCCCGTAGACGATGTCATGGAATGGACACGTCATATTTCCCGTGACTTCCCTCATCTTGCCGTCACCGAGGATAGGGATAATGCGGACTACGTATACCGGAAACAGGATCTCATCACACTCCAGGGTCCACAGCTTCACAAGAAGCTCGCCCACGCCCTGAAATTCGAGGCTGAGCATTCCGAACATTTCATAGTGGATGTTGCTGATACGCCGCAGGCAGACATGATATCAGTTCTTGACCAATGGGCTGCGGGAAAAGATGTGGTGGAAGATTATGAAGCCGTACGTATTTCTTTGGAGTTGCGGAAAGAGCTGAACCTGGAAGGCATAGCCGTTTATGCACGCCCCGGAGAACCTGTGGCTTTCACGCTCGTGGAGTATGACGGCTCCGACCGCGTCATCACCCATACGGAGAAAGCGATTCCCTCTTACAAAGGTGTTTACCAATTTCTCAACAGAGCATTGGCAATGAGCCTTCCTCCGGATGTCGTGGATATCAACAGGGAACAGGACTTAGGGATTCCCGGACTCCGCCAGGCCAAGAAGACATACCAGCCCTACACCTTCGTCACCAAGTATAAGATTGAGCTTCCTTAACTGACGACAGATGGGCTGTGGTGATTTTGTTACCCTGTTTATACGCTTGTTCCTCTGTGATACTGGGTACGCTCACCCACGCAAACTCACGTAAGTATCCGCCTTGGGTCAGGAAGTGTTGACGTTTTTCATAGTTTCCTGTAATTCCGCGTACTTGTTTAATTCCTGTGCTAACTTTTACGAATGCTGCAATAAGTCTGCTCAAAAACAAAGTTTTTGCATTAGTGATGCAAAAACTTTATAAAATCGGGCGGTATGATGTGAAGGGCAAGCAGTATTTGAAAACGGGTGATAAATACTATGCCGCCGATGTCGGCCTGCGTTATGCTCTGCTTGGAAGCAAGAAAGCCGACTTGGGGCATATCCTTGAAAATATTGTTTTCCTGGAACTCCTGCGTCGAGGATATGATGTCTATATCGGCAAAGTCGGCAGTACGGAGGTTGATTTTGTCGCTGTTGGTGACGAAGGTGAGGAATATTATCAAGTCGCCTATACCGTCATTGACACGGACGGCAAAACTTTAGAGAGGGAACTTGCTCCGCTTGATACAATCAACGACCATAATCCAAAGTATCTTTTGACAATGGATCATACGCCGCTGACCTCTCACAACGGAATCAAGCAAATCAATGTCCTTGACTGGCTGTTGAAATAACCGGGCAAACAGCAAGGGTCCTTTGTCTTTTCGGGGGAGGATTGTTTTGTTGTTATATCCTTTTTATTAAGCCGCATAGCATAAAGAAAAGACACCGAACCCGTAAACGACCGGAAACTCAATATCCAACCAGTCATTACAATAAAGTTAATATTATATATCACTATAATAATCCTTATTAGGAATATTATAATGAATAATAACTATACATCTCCGGCAAGATATATCAAAATACTTGAGGAATTTCTCCAAGAAGAATATGCTTATTTCCGAAGAAACCAGAAAATATATGTATACGGAAGATTAGTATTTGTTTTTTCCCTGCAAAAAAGGAGAACCCAATGTCCATCCTTATGAAAAAAACTATCAGTCCCCCTCATATGATAACATTACTGATGCTCACTTTCATCTTTGCATTATCCGGTTGCAAAACCCTTCCTCCATCCACAGAAATGGATTCTCCGGAAAAAATCATAGAAAAAACCATGTCCGTACTGCCAGCAAAAGATGAGGAACCGGAAAAGCCAAGTCTGGATATCTCCGGCGTATGGCATGGAGAGCTTGAGGTCGGATCTCTTGCCCTTCTTATGGAATTTTCTTTTTCACAGATTGTACAAGACCAAACCACATGGATGGCAGTCTTGAACATCCCACAGCAAATGGCATATGAAATCCCCATCACCCGTACAGAGTTTGATGGAACATATCTCTTTCTGGACATGACCACCATACAGGCGACATACTCTGCGACCGTTGAAGAAACAGACGAGGAAATAGTGATTTCCGGGACATACACGCAAGGGGCCTCACTTCCTCTGGTTCTCAGAAAGAAGGAAGCTACTTCAACGCCCTTGCGTAAGCATCAGGAACCAATTCCTCCATATCCATATGTATCGGAAGAAATAAGCATAACAACTCAAGAAGATTTCCTCCTTGGGGCAACCATCACCCGACCAGATGACGGGCTTAAGCATCCTGCCGTCATCCTAATCAGCGGAAGCGGACAGCAAGATCGGGATGAAACGATATTCGGACATAAACCATTCAAGGTCATCGCGGATAGTCTGACACGCTCCGGGTTCATTGTAGTCAGGGCGGATGACCGTGGTGTCGGGACTTCCGGCGGCGGTGCTACGCTCAGTCAGGCGACTACACGTGATTTTGCACGTGACGCGGAAGCAATTCTTGACCATACGCTGTCGCTTGAGTCAGTGGATTCTTCCGCCGTCGGACTCATCGGACACAGTGAGGGAGCTTTAATCACTGTGATGGTGGCCGCCCGCCGTCAGGATGTCGCGTTCATCATCTTGCTCAATGGGCCAGGTATCATCGGGAAAGATCTTATCCTGGCTCAAAGCCGGGAAATTATGAAAGCGCAAGGATTCCCGGAAGCGACGATCATGGCTGCGTCTGAAATCAACAATGCAATTTATTCAACGGCGGTCGATCCCTCCCTTTCCCAGAAAGAAAAAGCCGATAGTATCAGGCACCGCCTGTTGGCAGTGGGCATGGGAGAAGATGAGGCGGATGCCCAGATTGCCACCTTGCTCAGCCCTTGGTACGTTACCTTCCTCAGCCTTGATCCGCAGGACTATTTGCCGGAAATATCCATTCCTGTATTCATTGTTTCAGGTGGCAAAGATATCCAGGTTCCCTCCAGCCTGAATGTCACCGCGCTGAATGACGGATTGTTGAAAAGCAGGGCAACGGTCAGCATAGGCATCTATCCTGAAATGAACCATATCCTTCAGCCTGCCACCACTGGACTGCCGATGGAATATCCTCTGTTGGAGACGACTGTCCTTCCTGACCTGCTTGATGATATGGCATCATGGTTGGGAAGTATTACTAATTAAATAGATAATTGTTTTCATAAAAAGAACTTGTATCATTCAGATTGTCCTAATTGCTCAGATGAGTCTTGCTTGAGATTTTTCCATTGGCAGGCTATGCTGACCGCATGAATATGCAGAAATGTGGTTCCTACCATACGCATTCGCTGTACTGTGATGGCAATGATTCCATCAGGGATATGGTTGACGCGGCGACTTCCCAAGGCATGGCTGCCTTGGGAATGTCCAGCCATGCTCCGTGTCCGGAACACAATGTCCCTTGTCTCGCCGCGGAAGCATTCCCCGTATATCTGGATGAGATACGGACGCTCGGCAAGGAATACACCGGAACAATCAAAGTCTATGCAGCAATGGAATGTGAGTATATGGATCGTTCCAGCATCCTCTGGGGCATGGAATATCAGGACAGGCTCGACTATGTAATCGGCTCCGTCCACAGCATGTACCATGATCCGGCTTCACGTCCTTTCAGTATCGATGGCCCCGTGGAGCAATTCGAGGCTTTGCTTCATGAGAAATTCAGTGGCAGGATACAGGACTTCTCTGCGTATTATTACGAGTTACAAAAAAGGATGATCAAGGATTTCCGTTTTGATTTCCTCGGTCATTGCGACCTGATCACCAAGCATAACAGGAACAACAAGTATTTCAATCCAGATGAACCCTGGTATCGGCGTCAGGTCGATTCCATGTTGGAGACGGCGGCGCTCCATAATGTGAGGGTCGAGGTGAACACCGGTGGAGTCAGCCGTGGATATTCAACGGATTTCTACCCCTCCGCCTACATGAGAAAGCGTTGCCATGATGTGGGCATTTCAATGGTGGTGACCAGCGACGCCCATGCTGCAAAGAACGTGGCTTTCGGCTTTGAGCAGGCATTCGGATGTCTGAAAGAAGCCGGTTATACCTGCCATGACGTATTCACGGACGGACAGTGGGAAAGCGTGGAGATTGGCTAAGTACCCTATTTTCAATCCCATGAAATCAGGGAAAAAGGATGCAAGAATCCCTCATTGAGGACTCTCCGCAAGATTGCTCATCTTCCCATTTTTCCTCTTTCCCATTTTTTTATTGACAGCGCATAACACAGTGTATATTCTTTTTAACCGAACGGTCAGTCAAAACCATAACAGAAAGACAGGGGGCATGTGCCATCATGGAAACAAAGACGCCTGATGTCACGGAACGCATACTTACCGCGGCGACCGAGCTTTTCTCACAGAAAGGCTTTGACGCGACATCAGTCAATGAAATCGCTGCGTTGGCAGGTGTGAACAAAGCGCTTATCTACTATTATTTCCCCAGTAAGGATGCCCTCTTGGGAAGTATCGTGCGGAAACTGACGGATCATGTAGATGCCATGACCATGGATTTCTGTTCCCGCTACATTGTCAACGCCATCAAGGAAGGCACTCTTGACATCCTGACCGACCGCCTGCGCTTCACCGACACACAGACGCGCGGAATCTTCATGGATGCCCTGGCGTCCTACTGCCGGAACCTCACCGAATATGCCATAAGCCAGAAAGACGTAGTGCGCATCATGCTTTCAGAATCCCTTAAAACGGACAGCAAATACCAAGTCAGTCTTTTCTCGTTCCTGATAATGGGCAAAGAGGAATTTGGCAATCATTTGTATACGCTGCTCCATGACGCGGATCCGGATTACACCCCTCACGGAGAGATGACGCTGTTGCTTTTTTTCTTTATTATCATACCTATCATGAATTTTGCCGCCCATCTGGAGGACTATCACCGGATAAGCGGCGTGGCGACTTCGATGGTCGTGGACACGTTCCTCGCGTCGATCGCTCATATAACTACGGCATCAATATCCGGCAATGACGTTTTATTATGTCTGCCGGGAAATACCCCCCAAGGAGGATTTACCCGTGATTGCACACCATGATCAGCTTCAAGACGTTTTGAAAGAACTGGGAACGGATCCCAAGACTGGCTTGTCGGCCTCGGAAGCTACTTCCCGTCTTGCGAAGTACGGACCCAACAAGCTCAAGGAAAAGAAAAAGAAAACGAACCTGCAACGGTTCATCGAGCAATTCAAGGATACCATGATCCTTATCCTGCTCGCTGCCGCGGCGGTCTCCTTCGGGGTCTCGATCAGCGAAGGGCATGCTCCATATGAGTCCCTGCTGATCCTTGCCATCGTCATTGTCAATGCAATCATTGGCGTCATGCAGGAGAACAAGGCGGAAAAGGCACTTGATGCCCTGAAGAACCTGACCGCACCCAAGTCCCGTGTCGTGCGTGACGGCAAGGAAATGGTCATTGACGCCGTTTCTCTTGTACCTGGCGACATCATTGTACTGGATGCCGGTGACATGCCTCCCGCTGACGCCCGCCTGATTGAGAGCGCCAACATGAGAAGTGATGAGTCCGCCCTGACCGGGGAGTCAGTGGCAGCGGAAAAGAATGCAAACGCTCATGTTGTCCCTGATGCCGCGCTGGGTGACCGTTTCAATATGGTCTACAGCGGATGCAGCATTTCCTATGGCCGTGGCAGGGCTGTGGTGACAGGTACGGGCATGGAAACCGAAATGGGCAAGATAGCCAGCCTCCTCAGTGAGGAAAATGAGCTGGACACGCCGCTTCAGCAGAAGCTCGCCCAGTTGGGCAAGTCCCTGGGCATCATGGCTCTGATTGCCTGTGCGGTCATCTTTGTCATTGGCATCATTGATGATATTCCCGTGCTGGAGATGTTCATGACATCCGTCTCCCTTGCGGTTTCGGCTATTCCCGAAGGCTTGCCTGCCATTGTCACCGTTGTCTTGGCAATCGGAGTACAACGGATGGTCAAGCGCAATGCCATTGTCCGTCGTCTTCCGGCTGTTGAAACTTTAGGCAGCGCGTCGGTAATCTGTTCTGACAAGACAGGAACCCTCACCCAGAACCGCATGACCCTGACAAAAGCATATGCGGCGTCTGTCGATGCCCTTGAAAACATCACCACGTCCAACAGCGAGGCAGTCCGTGCGCTGTTGCAGTACAGCAGTCTCTGCTGTGATGGAAAAATCGAGATAGGCAGCGATGGGACGGAGCATCATATCGGTGATCCTACAGAGACGGCCATTGTCCTTGCCGCGCACAGGAACGGCCTGACCCAGAAGATACTTAATGAGAAATATCCTCGCTTATCGGAGCTGCCTTTTGATTCCGAGCGCAAGCTGATGACCACCGTCAACAGCATCGATGGCAAGAATATCGTCATTGTCAAAGGTGCTTTTGATGTGCTTGCTGAACGTGTGGTATCCGGAGATGTAGAAAAAGCCCGTAAGGTTGTCGATGCGCTGAGTTCCGACGCTCTCCGTGTGCTGGGCGTCGCCTATAAGGTGATAGACACCGTACCGGAGCAGCCAACCAGTGATGAGCTGGAGAATGGCTTGACGTTCATGGGGCTGGTGGGCATGATTGACCCGCCGCGTCCTGAAGTGCGGGACGCCGTCTCTCTCTGCAAGAAGGCTGGCATCAAGGTTGTGATGATTACAGGCGACCATGTGGCGACGGCACAAGCCATAGCCAAGGATCTGGGAATCATGGCTGCGGGCGATGAGGCCGTGACCGGCAAGGAACTTGCGGCAATGAGCAATGCGGAGCTGGACAAGAGAGTGCGCCATATTTCCGTCTACGCCCGTGTTTCTCCGACTGACAAAATCCGCATAGTGAAGGCATGGCAGGAACAAGGCGAGGTCGTGGCTATGACTGGTGACGGTGTGAACGATGCTCCTGCCTTGAAAGCCGCCGACATTGGATGCGCCATGGGCATCACTGGCACGGATGTTGCCAAGGGAGCCGCGGCCATGACGCTGACGGACGACAATTTCTCGACCATCGTGCATGCCGTGCGCGAGGGACGCGGAATCTTCGACAATATCAAGAAGGTGGTGAGTTATCTGCTGAGCTGCAATATCGGTGAGGTGCTTACTGTATTCTTTGCCATGTTGATCTGGAGGCAGACGCCTCTGCTTTCCATGCAGTTGTTATGGATTAACCTGATCACTGACAGTCTTCCCGCTATTTCCTTGGGCGTGGAGCCTGTGGAGAAGGATGTCATGGATCGCAAACCGAAGTCTCGCTCCGAGGGTATATTCGCCAATGGCCTTGGCCTCCAGCTTGCGCTCCAAGGCACGATGCTCGCCATCCTGACTTTGATAGCCTTCTATCTGGGCGGTGGAGGAACCGAGGGAGGAATAGCCGGTGGGCGCACCATGGCTTTCATGGTTCTGTCAATGAGCCAGTTCGTGCAGTCCTTCAATATGAAAAGCGCGCGTTCGCTGTTCAAAGTAGGTGTTCGTTCCAATCCGAACCACCTGCTTGCGGTCGCGGTCAGCGCAACGCTCCTTGCCTTGGTTCTGTTCGTTCCGCCACTGACCAGAATCTTTGAGCTGACCGCCCTGACAGGTGGTCAATACCTGATGGCTGTCGGTCTGGCGTTGTTCCCGTTCCCTGTCCTGGAGATTGCAAAAGCGTTCAATCTGGCTCGTCATTGAGACAAAACGAATCCAGTCACAGATACATCAAAGGGAGAAGCCACCGCTTCTCCCCTTTTTTCACGTCTTAGTCTTCATTCTGTGTTTTTCAGGAAGTAATTAGGGCGTGGAGCCACCGTTTATGCCATCACCATTCTTCCAGTCCCCGATTTCTCCGGTAAAGTATACCGACATATCCGTGCCTGCATAAAAGACTACAAAGTCGGCACTGCCATGCTCATCAGTATACCGTAAAGTTATCTGCCCTGAATTGGAACTCTCAATAGGATCAACCCACTCGATGTGCCCATTCGTATATAAATCTCCGAGCTTCTGCGATACCGCCGGTTTCCCGATAGAATAGGTAATCTTCACATATACATCTGAGGCATATATAGACACGAACTCACTTCGACTGAACGAAGTATTGATACACACAGGATTGGCCGTGCCTCCCAAGGCAGTAGGGACTACTTCTCCGCTGTTTGTCGCGACATTGGCGACCAAGGTAACTTTCACACGATATTCCACGTTGCATGCAAACAGGCTCACGAGCAAGACTGCAAGAAGACACACGGATATACGTCTGAACAGAGTATGTGTATTATTCATCATAGCACCGCCTGGAAGATGACTGTCACGCTAGGATCGATGCCTCCGAAACCTGTGACGGTAATTGCATTATGGATCCCTGAAGCCAGAGGTTTGCTGGGAGTACCCCCCCAGCCAATTAAAGAAAGTGTCATGGCTTCATTTATCCGTGCAATGACAAGAGCATCGTCAGGAACATTGATAATCAGTTTTCCGTCTACGCTGCTTGCACTGGAACCTGCAAGTACATTTAACTCCAATTTGGGCAAAGTCCCGGCTGAACCTTTCTTCAAATGGAGATTGATGGTATCCAGCGAAAGATTTCCCTGCAAGTCCTTGATTTCAATAAGATCCGTTTCATTGGCTGGGTCACCTATGGAAATCATGCGCAGTTTGGAATTTCCGTGGATACTCTTGATGATAGACACTGAATGCGGAAGACGCAGTTCCCAAGGGTTCGTCGCAGCGGTAACCCCATCAAAGGTGATGGTTTTGACATATCCAAAGTATTTATTTGTATCACTACCCGTGCCGTTATCTTCCGTGAATTTAAGGGGAATATTGATGAAATTCCCCGCACCCATTGCAGTAGTAATAGCAGTAGTGGTTAAATCAGTCACATTTTGGGTCAGCTCATACCCAATGTCATGACCATCTCCCGCATCGTAAACAAAAGTATATACATTGCCGTACTGGTCAGATACTGACGATGCCGCCACAGGCAAGGAACCTTTGATGAGCGCATATGCTCCGCTAGCAAGGGTGACAGTGCTTTCAATCTTCCCTCTTGCCACCTCATTGCCTGTCCCGTCGAACAACGTAATTGGTGTATTCCCCATAATAATCTGGGGCGGCAAGATTGCCCTGCCGGTAAAGACACGCACATTTGAATGGGAGACATCAGCAGCATCTACCCAAGAGGCTTCGTCCGTGATGGAGAAGGTTTGGAAAGTCACGGCTGTAAGACTATCGTTGGAATGTTCAGGATTTGCAGGATTATAAAAAGTTAGGGTTCCGCTGCTGTCGACCGGGCCAATCTGTAGGCTACCATAGGAATCTATGGAATCAGGAACGATGAATTGTATTTCGACCAAGGCGAATTTATGTTTGAAGTTCAGCTCTACCTTATCTCCTACCGAAAGCCCTTCCGTTTTTGTCAGATGCGTCGCGGCACTCATTATGTCGCTCGCCTCATAATTCCCGTCTTGTTTCTGGTCTGTCTGCACGGTGAAAGCTATTGGTACGGGCACGGCAGGCACTGAATAGCTAGAGTTATACGGATAATAGGCGTAGAAATCAAGCTTGGTTCCATCGGTGGGATAGGAGTACGAAGTTGGTGCCACCCATTTCATCTGTGAGTTCACATTAGTATATGTAAAGGATACGTTGTTTATGTAAACATGAGTCGCCGCAGTAGTCTTCTCACCATCCACGGTTCGTTTAAAAGCAAAGACACCAATGGTATCACCTTCTTCAAATGTTGTGGTGTGGTCAGCCGACGTGACAGCCCGGCTGTTGTCAGCAGTAACAATGGATGCGGAAATGGAAATGAGCGCAGGATCATCACCATAGGTGAACCGGGCATTGGGGTCACAACCTATGACAAGAAAAAGGGGTAAGAGAAAGACCAGCACTGTCAAGAACCTGCCCTTTCTGTGTTTTTGTCCTGTATTCATCATGGGCTATCAGATAACTCCTTTTCTTTTTGCGCCTTCATCATACACCTTCATTGTCTTTTTGTCACGGATGTTCTCCAGCGTTATGACACAAGTGCCATGATACAAAAGATTAAAGGCAACGTGAACATTACGGCAGCCAGTAATATCGAAATGTTTTCTGGTCAGAACGCACATAAGACCACTTCATGGCGACTTCCCATCTTCACCTTAATAATCAATCTACGATGGCAACGGCATCTCCCCCGTTTACCAGAATCCAATCCTCAACTGTAATGTCAATCACGGTAATAGGAGCATATGCATCCAGCCTTATGTTATATATATGCTGCTTGCCGCTTTCAAATTTAACATTGGGCCGCTGAGCGGATAGCAACTCTTTTGCCTCCCATGTAAATATATCCGGCGTATTCGTAAAAGTTAAAGAAAATCTATTCAGAAGAGCATCAGAGTGTGCCTCTGGCATCACGATCGCTTCAAACTTCCTCACCTTCCCTGCATCCTTTTCTTCTTGGGTAAGCGTGTCGGAAATATCCTTCATGATGATCTTCTTATCAGCGCCAGTGGGAAACCAGATTTGTCCGTTCTCAAGCCAAAACTGCGCTGTTGTATGCAAGCCGTTAATCTCAATGGAAAAATCATCAACCAAATCTGTTTCTTTGACAGTAACGCTCTCCTTGACATAGACAATCAGACGGGCAAGCTTGTGGGAAAGATTAAAGGATACGCTTGACGCACCGTTCTCAATACCATCCACACGTCCCCACAACACGTCAGCCTTTCCACTGTCCTGTGGCGCGTTCGTAGCACTGACATCTAATTTAAGATAAGCCGTAGTACCCGAGACCGTGAATATCTGGTCATCTGTTCGGTAAGGATAGTAAGCAATGAAGTCGAACTTTTTGTCGGCATCATTGACAAGGTCATTCCAACGCAGGATGTTGCTGGCATCAGCATAATAAGGAATGAAGCCGGAAATCGAACCAGAGGTATCAGCCTTGTACCGTTTGTTGTAACGCTCTGGGATAGCGTCATATGTCTTCCCAGAAGTATCCAACATCCAGATGCCTATTTCATCATTAAGCGCCCATATGGAATCAGCAGCGGCCTTACGAATCCCCGTGAAGAACCGCACTTCGTTAGAAACAGTTAGCTTGTTGCCATCACATGCAACGAACGCGAGAAGTATTATCAAGACGCTTAAAAGAACCAAGATGTTCTTTTTCATTTTCTTTCCCTTTCCCCTATGGGGGAACCAAGCTTCGTAAGGAAGCATGATTCCCAATTATTGGGAGCAATACACCACTCATCAAAAAGATATGATAAGTATCTACATTAAAATAACCCACATTACGTAAATCTGCTATTACCCAAAAGTACTATTTTAATAAAAAAGGCATTACCCAAATGGGTAATATCACGCTTATAGTTACCATTAAAACCAAAAAATACTATTTTGAACGCTTAAACTGCTACAAACCCGATCACGATGAAAAACCGTTGCAAAATGCCGAAAACCATTGAAAAACTCCATAGTTTCGCAGTTAGATGACAGAGAAGGAGGGAAGTAACTTCTTGTGAGGGAAGTAGCAAGAAGTTTTTTTTGCACTTTCCTGAAAACATTCATCAGTTTGGCATTGTGTGGCACTGTGAGGTATGATATGATTCTCCTCAGAAGAGGTGCCCGATGTTCATCAAGATAGTCCCCGAAAACAAGAGCGGACGCAAACGCCTGGCCTATTACTCCGGCCATCGCAAAAACGGCACGGTGAAGCACTCCCTCGTGCAGTGGCTCGGCTATCTGGACGAGCTCCAGGCGCTCTACGATGACCCGGTGAGCCATTTCAAGGCCGAGGCGAGACGGCTGACGCAGGAAGAGAAGGAGCGGCAGGTGTCCCTGAGCGTCTCGACGGCCGAGCATTTCCACTTCGCCCCTGGAGAGGGGACGGACTGCACGGACCCGGAGGTGAGGGCGGACAGGATCCTCAGCTACGGCGTCCTGCCGCTGCTGAAGCTCTACCACGAGCTGGAGATCGACTATTTCTGGAACAACAGGAGGCGCTACACCAAGGCGCTCTTCAACCACAACAGCATCTTCCGGCTGCTGGTGTGTTCGCGCATCCTGGCGCCGGACAGCAAGCTGGGTACCTGGCAGGCGCGCCAGAGGCTTGCCGGGGACGTGGCCTTCAGCGCCGACGACGTGTACCGCTCCCTCGCGTTCTTCTCCCGGCACAAGGACGCCCTCATAGACCATCTGGGGCGGATGGTGGAGCGGCAGTACGGGCGGGACACGGGCCTGCTGTACTACGACGTGACCAACTATTACTGGGAGGTGGACGCCGAGGACGAGCTGAGACGGCGGGGGGTGAGCAAGGAACACCGGCCCGATCCCATCGTGCAGATGGGTCTGTTCATGGACGCCGACGGCATCCCCCTCTCCTACGGCCTGTTCCCGGGCAACACCACCGACGTGGCCACCTTCCGCCCCCTGCAGCAGACGGGCCGGACCATCTACGTGGCGGACAGGGGCATGATGAGCGGGATGAACGTGGCCTCCATCCTGCTGCGGCACAGCGGGTACGTCATCAGCTCGTCGGTGCGCACCTGCACCGCGGAGCTGCAGGCCTTCATCCTGAAGCAGGAGGGCTACGTCCATGGTGCCGCCGATGGAGATTTCAGGTACAAGAGCCGCCTGACTCCGGTCGAGCGTTGGGTGACCGATTCCGCGACGGGCGGAAAGAGGAAAGTGACGGTCAACGAGAGGCAGGTGGTGTTCTTCAGCCGCGCCTACCAGCAGAAGGCACGCCACGAGAGGATGAAGAGCATCGAGAAAGCCCAGCAGGCGGCGGGCGGGGGGCAGAACACCGTACTGAACAACCATGCGGGGAGACGGTTCCTGAAGAAGAGCATCTTCGACGGGGCCTCCGGAGAGCGCGTGGAAGCTCCTGAGTTCTCTGTCTCCCTGGATACGGAGCTGCTACAGCGGGAGGAGGCGCTGGACGGCTATTACCTTATCTGCACCAACGTGGTAGGCACCGAGGAGGGGGAGCCCCCCTTCGCTGGGCGGGCCCGTTTCCGCAGGGACAACCTCTTCGAGCTGAACCGACCAGTGGACGACGTGGACATCATCGACATGTACCGGGGCCTGTGGCGCATCGAGGAATGCTTCCGCATCACCAAGACGCACCTGGAGGCCCGTCCGGTCTATGTGCGTACCCGCGACAGCATCGAGGCTCATTTCCTCACCTGTTTCGTCTCCCTGCTGCTCCTGCGGCTTCTGGAGAAGAGGACGGGGGGAACCATGTCCGTGGGCCGGATGGTGGATTCTCTGCGCCAGGCCCTGCTGGGCGACATCGAAGGGCAATGCTTCATGAACCTGTACTGCGACCCCGTCATCCAGGACATCGGCGCAGCCCTGGACATCGACATGAGCCGGAAGTATTACGCGAAAGCCGATGTGAGGGCACTTTTTGCGGCAGTGAAGAAGACCTGATGCCACACACATGAATGTTATAGCATCTTGTCAGTAACCCCTTGCATTAGAATGAGTACGGATGTTTTTTCGCTTTTTTAACTGCGAAACTCAGGATATCACGCTTATAGTTACCATTAAAACCAAAAAATACTATTTTGAACGCTTAAACTGCTACAAACCCGATCACGATGAAAAACCGTTGCAAAATGCCGAAAACCATTGAAAAACTCCGGAAAGTGTTGACAAGCTGTTTGAAACATGTCTAAACCATGCCCGAAAAAGTCTTTTGCTTGACAGAAGTTCATTTGTTAGATTAGGCTTCTTACCGGGAGGAACGTGGTTTTGTCCTCCTTACTGACATCGGATGTTTTGGATTAAAGACTCCTTTTAGATTTTCCATCCATTCATGCCGGAAATAGGAGCTATCTTAATTTATGGATGAATCAAAAGAACGCACTGAGGAACCACATTACAAGTTTTCGCTTGAAGGAAAGCCTAATATCATAACAAGGAAGACATGCTTCTTTTCCGGTGTTTTCCTTGCCGTGTGTATCCTGTTGTATTTCACTCCCTCCCCTGTCCCCGACACCTATCTTTTCATGGAAGGGAGATATGATGCAAGCAATCTTGCCTCAAATACTGTCTTCCTTGATGGGGAATGGGAATTCATCCTGGATTCCCCGGATGCGGACACAGAAAACGCGGCCACGTACATCACGTGGAGCAAAAAGCATGAAAGCGGAACATACCGCCTCGTTCTGAAAGGTCTGGATCCTCTCAGGGATTACTGGCTTGACATGCCGCGACTGCCGGAATCACATGTCGCGTACTTCAATGGAGAAGTTTTCGGAAGCGGAGATTCCACTCCGCTATGGAACACCTCCCCTGTCAAACGACTGGAAGGTGTGACTGGTAATGACGAACTGACCATCAAGGTTCATAAGAGCCAAGATTCATACAGCCACTGCATCATACCACCGAAACTTGGATCCTATTCTGATATTTTCAAGCAATTGATGTGGCAGAACACCATGGATCTGGGCTTTGTCTTCATCTTTATGGTGATGGGAGCATTCCTGTTATTCCATGCCTTAAGCCGAAAGGACGCGTCACTTCTTTTCATCTTTCTTTATTTCTGGAACATCGCGCTCAGTGGACTGCTTATTTCTGCCAATCCTCTTATATTCCAGCTTTTCCCAAAGTTGTCATGGGATTCCTTCTTGCGGCTCTCCTACATTGCAAGCTATGGCCCGCCCATCTTATCCTTGCTCTGGCTGGCTACTCGGCATGGATATCTTCCCGACCACAAACTCTCGGTCGTTTTTTCCGTGCTTTTTTTCGACTTCACCCTTTTTCTGGTCTTCATGATTCCCTCGCATTTCTTTCCAATCTTCAACACATCCCTGCATATCATAACTATACTAGTGATAGCTTTCATGTTCGGCACAGCATGCGAATACATGTTAAAAGAACGGCTGTGGGCGCGGAAATCTTTCATTCTCATCGCCATCGCCTGTACGGTGGTTTCCTTGGGCATCCTGATTTCCACCGTTCTTATTGCAAATATGTTCTCCGTTCCTTTCGGATTACACATATTCAATCATCTTCCTTTCTTCATGAAGGATAAGATACCGCTGACCCTGTTTCTCTATATTGTTATTTTTATATTTCTCCATACATTCGAGATAACGTACAGTCTGACGCTATCTCCCCTCATCCAAGCCAGACGCATGATGGATGAGGCTAATAATGCCTTGGCAAAGTCTGTTGTGCTTTATAATCTGAGTCCCCGTGAACAACAGGTAGCAAAATTCATCATGGAAGGAAAGAGCAACTCTGAAATTGCAAAGGAACTTTTCATCAGCGCCAATACTGTCAAAGCCCACACGTCACACGTCTATGAAAAAACAGGCGCTACGCACCGCAGCGAGCTTTATTTGAAACTTTTGGCTGATGTCTTGCCGCCTTCTCCACCTGCTCACTCTCCTGATGCCCCTGACAATCCGGATGAAACGGTTTGAACAATTGCCTGATTGCACATGAGATGCCCATGCGCAGAAATACGGAGATGTCTTTTTCACCAATGATACCCGGATTCCTCCGTCAGGCGTCCTCCGCCATGACTTCCCCGGTGAAAGCCTTAAGCATGTCCGCGGATTTCCGCAAGGCACTGAGTTCTTCCGGCGCAAGGGGGATTTCCAAGGCTCTTACTATGCCGCCTTCATTGATGACACACGGCACGCTGATCACTACGTCCTTGATGCCATAGACTTCCTTGGTCAGCACATGTCCGACAGGCAGAATGGCATTGTCGTTATCCATGATAGCGGCGACAATCTTGGCCGTGTTCAGGGCAATGCCGTAGAACGTCGCTCCTTTTTGGGAAATGACCTGCGCCCCGGCAGTCTTTACATCCACCTCTATCTGGGGTGCTTCAGCCGCCAGGTCTATGCCCGCCTGACGGGCATAATCCTTAAGGGGTATGCCAGCAATCGAAGCTCCTTCCCATACCAAGACTTGGGAATCACCGTGTTCTCCCAGCACGTAGGCATACACATCCTCAATGTTGATGTTGAATCTCTTGCCCAGGATATAGCGGAAGCGGGCGGTATCAAGCACCGTGCCGGAGCCTATGACACGTGAAGAAGCGACGCCCGATTCCTTCTGGATTACATAGGTCATGATGTCCACGGGGTTTGATGTGACGACAAATATTGGGTTCTCCGCATATTTCATGACATTGCGGGTGATATCCTTGATGATGGCCACATTGGTTCGGGCAAGATCCAGGCGCGTCTGACCGGGCTTGCGGGCAAGTCCCGCCGTAATGATGATGGCCGCATCGGCACATTCTTCATACCCGCCCTGCCGGATGGTGACTTGGGAATGATAGGCCAATCCATGCCCAATGTCATGGGCACTTCCTTCCGCTCTGCCTTTGTCTATATCTATCATGACTATTTCTGAAGCCTGCCGTCCCAAAACCAAGGTATATGCTATCGCTTCTCCTACCCTGCCTGCTCCGACGACAATGATTTTCTTTCTGTTCTGAGTCTTCATATGTACATTCTCCTCACACGGCACAGTCCCTCCGGAAATATAATGATCCGGAGGTGCCAAAGAACATCCGACCATACTGAACGGGTTTAGTCAATAAAACCTGGATACATTTAAAAAATAAGTTTTTATACACTTACATCATGTCTACAAGAATTGGAAAAAGTGATTATTATATTCTTTGTTTCTCCAGTAAAATTCTTTTAGTCACATTAAAATTCTACATGGTTTTCATGTGTGCAATAGTTTCTGTTTCTCCTTGCGTACATTTCAGTACGTGAATCAGTCCTTTCTTCTTTTGATATCCACCATGGTGCCAGGACATAAGAAAGCCGGCCCGCAGGCCGGCAAAAAGACTAGAGAGAAAAGAATAGAGAGAAACCAGGATCAGTCGTAGATCAGACCCTTGATGTCATCATTGTCCATGTTCGCGGCGTTGTAGAACTTGGCGCCGGTATCCACATCAGCGACTGGCTCGCCCTTGAATGCCTTGTAAGCAAGCTCGACGGCCTTGTATCCAATGGAATACGGATCCTGCGTGATGGAACCAAGGAAGTATCCCTCACGGACAGCGTTCTTCTGGGCTGCGCCAGCGTCAAACCCGACGACTACCAGTCCCTTGTAGGTGTTGGCGAGAGCGATACCGTCATTGGTGGCGGTAAGCAGACCCTTCACCGTTGCTTCGTTGGAGCAGAAAATACCGACGATATTGTCGCTCTTTATCCTGTTCAGGGCAGCCTGAGCCGTATTCGCCGCGTCAGTCAGGGCAGCAGAAGCGGGAACCATCATTTCAATGAAGACCTTGCGTCCACCTGTGGGGCTGTCGGTAGCAATGTAGGCAGGGTTGCCGACGACCGCTATGTCAGCCTTGGTGAGGGAAGTCTGCCCATCGATCAGATTGACCATGGCATCACGGAAGCCGCGTCCTCTGCTCAGCAGGGATTCGCCGGATGCATCCTGGTTCAGGACGACGATACGGACAGGAGCGGCGACCGTAGCCTTCTCAATGAGTGGCTTGATGACTTCAAACAACTTCTCCGCGCCGAGACCTGCGGCATTGTAGTTGTTCGTCGAGGCATTCGCCCAGATGGAACCAGCGGGAGCTTCAGGCACGCCTGAGTCAAAACCAATCACAGGAATCTTCTTGCTCATGGCTTCATTGAGCTGGTCAAGGACACTGCCAGTGTTCAGCGCGGCAAGGGCAATAGCATTAGGATTCTTTGCCAATGCACTGTTGAGCATCTCGACCTGACGCTGTACGTCACTTTCCGAAGGAGGCCCTTCAAAAGTGATGTCAACGCCGAAATCAGTCGCCGCAGCCGCGGAACCCTTCTTTACCTGCTGCCAGAAATCATGCTGTTCGCCCTTGGATACAACGGCGATGTACGGTTTCTTGCTGGCGCTGTCCTTTGACCCTTGGGCAAACAACGGCAATGACATCGCCATGACGAAAATCAAAAGTACAGTAAGCACTTTCTTCATAAAACCCTCCTTAATTATCCCGGACGCATACCGCTTCCGGTTCCTTTTTCATTGTACCTGCGTTCAAGAACTTTCTTTCACTGTCTTCAGAAACTCCTTTTCCTCCTCCGCCTGACGGAGTTTCGCCTCTTTTTCTTCCTTCACAAGCTGTGCATATGTTTTCTTCATTTCCGCCTTGAGATGGACAATTTCCTCTTGGATTCGCCCGGCATCGCCCGTTTCCCCGGAAAGACTTTCCTTCAACAAGGCAATCTTCCCTTTCATCTCCTCCCTGTACCGGCCCGCGGGAGTCAGTATCTTGATTTCAGACGCTTTCTTGTTGCGGTAAATATCCAAGAGAACCGCGCCGACAACGACAATGCCGGTGAACAGTGTCTGGTAATGCGCCTGAAGATCCATGGACGGAAGACCGACACGGAGTATGCTCATGATGAACACGCCAATCATCGTACCCAGTATGGTTCCTGAACCGCCTGACATGGACGTACCGCCTATGACCGTACCGGCTATGGCGTACAGCTCGAATCCTGAACCTTGGGCAGGCATGACCGTGGTATACACGGCGGCAAAGGCTATGCCGCCAATACCTGCCATGAGTCCGCTGACCACATAGGCCATCATTTCCCATTTCTTCACGTCAATGCCGCTCAGACGGGCGGCTTCTTTGTTAGAGCCGATGGCAAAGATATACCGTCCCATCTTTGTCTTGGTCAGGACGACATAGGCGAGAAACGCCACGAAGAACAGAACCAAAGCTCCGGTGGGGAACGACACGTTGTCCGGGGACATGTACTTGAACAAATCCTTGAACCAACTGTCTGCCGCGCCACGGGGCGGGAACGTCGCGCTACGGACGTTGGAAACAATGGAACCGACTCCCAAGGAAATCATCTGGGTTCCCAAAGTGGCTATGAACGGCGGCAGGTTCAGACGGGAAATCAAGAGTCCATTGAGGATTCCGAAAATCAAGCCGACAAAGATGATCAGCAACAGGGATGCCCACATCGGCCACCCCCATGTCTTGAACGCCGTGCCGCCGGTGATGGCAGCGCACATCAGCACCGTGCCGCATGACAGGTCAATGCCTCCGGTGATGATGACGTAGGTGACGCCGATGGCTATGAAGCCGATATAATATGAAGAATCGAGGATATTGAGCAATGTGGTATAGGTCAGGAAGTTCCGGCCAACGAAAGCAAAGAATACATAGATGATTACCAAGGCAAGCGGAGCCAGCAACTTCTGTCTGTCAATACCCCTTGCCTTGGTCAGGCTTTTCTTTCCAACGGTATTCATATTCCTTCTTTCCTCCCCATGCGGCGCGGGACATGCCCGTCGTCCTCGCCTCCCGGCATTGCCGGAGGGCGGCAGTCTTCTCAGGTTCCCCAGCCTCTTGTAGCAAGCTCCATGATCTTTTCCTGCGTTGCCTCGGCGATATCCAAGATACCGGTGATGCGGCCTTCACACATCACCGCTACACGGTCGCTCATACGCAGGATTTCCGGCAGTTCGGAACTAACCATGATGATTGCCTTGCCCTGTCCGGCCAATTCATTCATCAAGGCGTATATCTCGCTTTTTGCTCCGACATCAATGCCGCGGGTCGGCTCGTCGAAGATAAGGATGGAACTGTTCTTCAACAGCCATTTCGCAATGACGACCTTCTGTTGGTTGCCTCCGGACAGATTCTTGGCCAACTGATCCAACGTCGGAGTCTTGACCTGAAGCCGCTGTACATATTCACCGGTCATGCCTTCCAGACGCTTCATGTCCAGCAGGAAACGAGGGTTGAGCATTTCATAGGAAGCCATCAGCGTGTTGTGGGAGACGGAAAGCCCCAAGGCCAGTCCGTACCGCTTCCTGTCTTCAGAAAGATAGCCTATTCCAACTCTTACGGCATCAATCGGACTGGAGATATGTACTTTCCGGCCATTTATCTTAATGACCCCTTCGGCGGGGTCTGCGCCGTAGAGGGCACGCATTGTCTCTGTGCGGCCTGCTCCCATAAGACCGGAGAAGCCCAGTATCTCGCCTTTCCTCAAAGTGAAACTCACGTCATCCACCATGCGGCCAGCCTTCAGTCCACTGACATCCAGCACCACCGGAGCGTCATGGGCAACCGTGCTGTGCGTCTTGGGTTCCTCGTAGATGACCCGGCCTACCATCATGTCAATCATTTCTTTCTTTGTCAGCGCGGCGGTGTCCCGCGTGCCGATGCATTCGCCGTCGCGCAGGACGGTGACCCTATGGGAAATCATGCCTATCTCATCAAGACGATGACTAATATAAATCATGCCTACGCCTCTGTCGGAAAGGGAGCGCATGATGGCGAACAAGTCTTCAATCTCTTTTTCAGTGAGGGACGCGGTCGGTTCGTCAAGGATAAGGATGCGGAGATTGTACGACACGGCCTTGGCTATCTCCACCATCTGCTGCTTGCCGACGGTCAGGTCGGCAAGACGGGCTGCCGGATCAATGTCCATATTAAGCTGGCTGAGGAGCTTTTCCGCACGCTCGTTCTGGGCTTTCTCATCAAGGAACCAAGAATTTCTCATGGATTCCCTGCCTATGAAGATATTCTGGGCAACGGTCAGATCCTCCATCATGTTAAGCTCCTGATGGACAATGGCAATGCCTGCGTCCAGAGCCTGACGGGGACTGGCGGGATTGAAAAGATGCCCCATGTACCATATCTCCCCAGAGTCTTTGGGAAATATTCCGGTCAAGGCTTTCATCAAGGTGGATTTTCCGGCGCCGTTCTCTCCAACCAGGGCGTGAATTTCGCCCGCGCGAAGCTCAAAATCCACTCCTTTCAAGGCGTGGACGCCAGAAAAGCGTTTGTCAATTTTCTTCATGGAAAGAACAATCTCACCCATGACCGCCTCCCTTTGAAAGAAGTATCCCAGCAGCTTGGGCATTTGTCAATAAAAAAATGTAAACGTTTACAAAAACATAGAAGAAAGAAGTCATCTCCCTGTCTTCCCGAAACTTAGGTCATAGACACCGGGGTCTTACAGCTTGCCATACGTCTTCATGTCCTGGGTTTCCCTCAGCAACATGCGTCCCTCATCCCATGAGGAAATCTCCCCGACGGCCTTCATCTGAACCAAGATGTTTCCAAGGGCGGTGGCTTCGACAGGACCGGCATGGACAGTGATGCCCGTAGTTTCAGCCGTCCAGTTGTCCAAAATGAGGTTTTTGCTCCCTCCCCCTATGATATAGAGACTGGAGAATTTCACCCCCGCCATTTTCTCAAGGCTGGTGATGGACTTTGCGTAGACATCCGCCAGACCGCGATAGATTGCCACCATGTACTCCCCCTTGCCGGAAGGCACGGGCTGGTCGTTTTCACGACACCATGAGGCAATGCGATCCACCATGAGGGAATCATGGGTGTTGGGTTTAAGGAAACGGGAATCGTCGGGATCTATGGCTCCTGAATAACCGGCCACGGCCGCTTCCGTCTGCTCATCAAGTTCCTTCCATGAGATGTCCTGTCCCTGGGAACGCCAGTACCTGACGCATTCTTGCTGAATCCACATGCCCATGATGTTTTTCAAGAGTCGGATATTGCCGTCGGCGGCCACCTCATTGGTGAAACCGTCAGCCATGACGTGGGGATTGATCAAGGGTTCAGCACGTTCAATGCCAAGCAACGACCATGTCCCGCTGGAAATGTACGCATACGTCTCCCCTTTTTCCGCAGGTACGGCAGCGACCGCGCTTGCCGTATCATGGCAGGCCGTAGCTATCACCACTGTGGATGGGGAAGCTCCCAGCTCATGGCGCAGTGCTTCGGTAAGAGGACCAAGGACGGTTCCGCTGTCGGTCAGGGGACAGAATAGGGAACGCTCAAGGCCAACATGGTCAATGACATCCCATGCCCAGTCACGTGCGCGGGGGTCATAGAGTTGCGTGGTCGAAGCATGACTTCTTTCATTACTCTTGATGCCGGTCAGCCAGAAGGCCAGAAGGTCGGGGATGGACAGATAGCAACGTGCCGCTTTCATGACATCAGGCCGGTATTTCTTCATGGCGGCAAGTTGATAGAGAGTATTGAACGGCTGGAAGGCAAGTCCTGTACGGCTGAACAAGGCGTCACGTCCTCCGGGGAAGGAAGCACAGATTTCCGCGCTCATGCCGTCGGTTCTGCTGTCCCGGTAATGATACGGAAGGCCAATCAGTGAATCATGCGAGTCGAGAAGGCCGTAATCCACACCCCATGTATCTATGCCGATTGATATGATGCGCTCACCATAGCGTGTGAAAGCCTCTTTCAATCCCTTCTTGACTTCGGAGAATATTGCCATGATATTCCAATGGAACTCTCCAAGCATGGTATCATTGGCAGTCTCAAACCGGTTCATCACCTCGAACTCAGCCAAGTTTCCTACGATGACACGTCCGTTGGATGCTCCCAGATCCACGGCAACATACAGCTTCCTACCTTTCATGGCATACCTCTCTTTTCATCCGGCGTCTCCCGCTGTCCTCTCCGTCCAGTGTACAGTGAATTGGTTCAAGGAAAAAGAAAAACCGCGACGTCCCCTGCCGGAGATGCCGCGGACAAGCACACAAGGTCAGTAGCGGGGACTGTTGGCCAGAAGGTATTTCTCCGCTTCAGGGGACCACAGGCCATTGTTCTTCGTGACCAGCTCGTGCAATTTCTTGAAAAGGGGATCCGTCCCGGCACGTGCGCCGAACTCATCAATGGCGACCAGAGGGAGTTTGATGTCCACGTAGATGAGCTTCTTGCCTCCCGGAATGTTCGGCAGGTCAATGACAGCCTGTGGGACGGCATCCATACCGCCGATGTGGGTAATCATTGATACTGGGTTAATCTTTCCCTGCTCCATCAAAGCCAAGGAATCCCTCATGTCCTCGGTATTGCCGCCGCTGGTTCCCACAAGGTGATGGGCAGCATAGTGGACATTGTAGAAGTTGAGTGCCGCGCTGAAATCAGTCTTGTTCGGTCCTGCGAAGAAATTCAGGCAACCGTCCTTGGCAAGGATGGCATCAGCCTGCTCTACCAGGGCACGCACCGGAGCCATGACCAGCACATCATCATAGCCTATGCCATCAGTCACATCCATCAGGGCGGCCGTGGCATCGGGCACATCCTTGGTGTTGAGATAGACCAGCTTCACTCCGTGCTTCTTGGCATCCTGTACGGTATAGAGGGACTCCGCTCTTTTCAGGCGGGCATCGTCAATGTCGGTCACAACAACCAGGCCGGGACGGCGGACATCATTATGGATGGCGTAATCAATGGCACCGAGACCCATGGGACCCACGCCTGCCAGAATAGCAAGGTTGCCGCCTTCGACAATCCCCATATCATGGACATAGCTGCCGCCTGTCGTATGGTACATTGCCTTGTAGGTTCCTATGATGCAGGATACCGGCTCTGAAAGCGAACCGAGATAGAAGGCGTCGCCACGATACGGCAGCAGGCAGTCCATCTCCATCACCTCGGAAGGGATGACTATGTACTGGGAGTTCCCCCCAATCCAGCGATAGGAATATCCGGGAGCGTCCAGAGAGCCTTTGTAGTTAAGGGCGGGCTGAATTGAGAAACGGTCGCCAGCGCTGAACTTGTCCTGCCAGAGCTTGCCCACTTCGACGATTTCCCCGCAGAACTCATGTCCCAGGATAATCGGGTTCTTGGCAACGTCATCAGGTACGCGCTTGTGCGCGGCTCCTTGTTCCGCCGCCTTATGGTCGGACATGCAGATGCTGTTGGTCACGACCTTCGCCAAGATTTCATTATCTTTGATAGGAGGCAGCTCGAACTCCTCAATCCTCAAGTCATTGACTCCATGGAGCCGCACAGCACGTGTCTTCATATGCATTTCTCCTTATTGGGCATTCCTAATTGAGCATTACTTGCCCGCCGGTGACTGGCACAGCCTGCCCCGTTTCATATTTCTGTTCGACGATGTAGGCAATCGCCTTCATCACATCATCCGTCCTGCATCCCCGGCCAAGAGGAACTTTCGTCTCATACGACCGGCGTACATCGTCCACCGTCTTGGCTCCGGGAACTTTCCCTGTCCTCAGATACTGCACGAACAGACCTTTTTCAGGATCACTCCATAGCGGTCCGTCAAGGAAGTTCCCAGGACAGACTGCGTTGACCTTGATATTATCAGCCGCCAGTTCAAGAGCAAAACTCTGTACCAATCCAATCGTCCCGAACTTTGCTCCGGCGTAAGCACCGTTCTTGTTTGAGCCTTCCAGCCCTGACTTGCTGCTTATGGCGATGATATCGGTATAATAGGCGCATGATGGCAGGTTCTGCCATGCAAGAACGCGGGAAGCGTGCTTGGAACACAGGAAGAAACCAGCGTAGTCAATATTCGTGACAAACGTGAAATCACGGAAGGCCATTGTCTTCACGCTTCCCGCCCGCAGGACGCCGGCATTGCTGATGAAGACATCCAGTCCGCCCGTACGGGCAAGGACTTCGTGCATCATGGCTTCAACGGAATCCTCGTCGCTGACATTCACGGGCAGAGCTGCGCTCACCGTCCTGCCTGCGGCGGCGTTGAGGGAATCAGATAGTGCCTGCGCTCCGGCAAGGTTCAGGTCGGCTATGTAGACGAAAGCTCCAAGCTCCACCAGGCCGCGAACCATGCCCTCGCCAAAGCCTTGCGCTCCGCCTGTGACCAGGCCTATCTTGCCTCTGACCACATCTGCCCGCTGTACGGACGAAAGGTGTCCGACACGACTGCTCACCGGAGAAGATGCGTCCGCCGCTTCATCATATCCTGAACCAAGGGAATAAAACCCTGTGCCAGAAACCTCCACAATCTTGGGATATGTCCCTGATGTGGAAACATAGGCATCATAGGCAGTCTTCCATGCTTTCACCGTAGCTTCCGCGTCATCCTGCGTGACAGGAGGCAATACCAGGTCAGTCTTGCCTTCATGCTTTCCCTGCTTTTCCTGGGTTCTTTGCTTTTCCTGGTTTTCCAAGGAATGAACGAACAGCCCCTTTTCCCCGTCAAAGGTCAGTCCCCTTATCAGGGCCGGAGAGACAAAACATCCTTCTGCTTCAAAATTACTCATGCGGTCTCCTTGCGCCATGGCGCACATCCTGTTTTTATCTTGGTATCCTTGCCCTGATGTCCTTTCCTTCCCATCATTTTCACTATTGGAAAATCTTCTCCGCTTCCTTGATGATGCTCTCCACCTCAAAGGGATCCATGGCACGCCCAAGGGCAGCATACACGCCTATCCTTTCTTCAAGGCTTCTGTCAGCCAGCGGGGACGATGTTGAGAAAAGCCCCCAGTCCTCATTGAAACCGGCCAGTTTCTCATGGGCGACCAATGCCCATGCCGAATCAACCAGATGGTGGCATTGGGGAGCAAGGAGTTCCGGGCAGTTGAATGACTGACGGGAGCTGTTGATGTCCACCCCGCTAATCTCCATCAAGCCTCTTTCCCTGGCAAGCCTCTGTATGCGCATCATCTGGGCATTGGTGTTGCGGGGAGGCATGTAGGTGACGGCAGGGTATCCAATGTCCACCAGAAGGTCGAAAAGCTCGTCGAGATAGTCGTCTTCAAACTTCTCCGCTTTCTTGTCCCCGGTAGCACTGCTCCCGACATCACCAAGGTAGGCATATGCGGGAATGGCACCAATCCGGCGTCCGAAATCAACCACCTGGCGTACATCAAGGCATTCGTCACGTCCGGGTTGGATGAAGAACCGGGGCAGGAAGCTGCTCTTGTAGACGCCAATGAGGTCATAGAGATAATGCGGGTTGGCATCGTCAAGAAGATACCCCTGTATCCTGGACGGCACGTTGATGCCAAGGGAAGTACAGAGAAAGTCAACCGTCCCTGTCCCCTTACCCTTCATGCCCACTGTCTGGATGGCCATGGCAAGGAGGATGTGGCGTTCCGTGATGCTGCCTCCCTGCGTGCTGTGGGACAACGGCACGACATCACGGTCAAAGTCAAGATCAAAGCCGTATGCGCCCACCAGGGACTGGAGAACCTCGACCTGCGCCCTGTTGCGCTTGTTACGGATGACATTCACCGGAGCCAGGAAGTCGGAGACTTCCCCTATTCTCTGGCGAGGTACGCCGTGGACGCACATGTAGACTATGCCCTGCGAGTCAGGGTTGTTAATCTTCCGGTCAGCGAGAGGTGTATCAAGGAAGCTGACCCGCATCTCAAAGCCAACCGTACTGGCCATGCCTATGTCCTGGGCGGAATCAAGCATTTCCCCGGCGGCTCCTATGCTGTCATGATCAATGCTGCCCACTATTCCCAGCCCGGCTTTCCATGCATGGTACGCGGCAGCCGATGGTTCATAGGGACTGAACGACCATGTGGTATGCACATGGTTGTTCACTTCCTTCAGGACAGTACGCTTCATCTCACCCGAACGAATCAAAGCCCCTATGGCGCGGGCGGCACGACGGCGGATGGCATAATCCGGTGAATTGATGTCCTGTTCCAGCTTTTCTCTGTCCATACATCCCCTATTCATGCTTTCCTCCGCCATGTTTTTCCCGTTCATGTTTTCTAGACCCCCGCGCGGGATGTCCGCAGGAAATCACCATCCGCATAGGAATGTACGGGTACATATCCAGGCAGAGGAAGTATCTGTTCATGGATGGCGTCCAGCACATTGACGGCATGGGCAAAGTAGTAATCCTCCATTTCCGCCGGAGGTGTAATCCAGTTGCGGGCTCCGACGACAATCGCAGGCGCATCGAGATGAGCGAAAGCAAGCCTGTTGATATTGTCGGATACAGTGTGCAGATAACTACCCCTCTCGGAGGCATCAGTGACCAGCACCACCCGCCCAGTCTTCCGTGCGCTGGCAATGATCTTCTCGTAGTTGAGTGGGTTAATCCAGCGCAGATTAATCACGTCCGCTTCAAGGTTAAATTCCTGCTTGAGGCGGTCGGCGGCATCAATGGCGGTATACACCGAGGGGCCAAGACCAATCAAGGTGATGTCACCACCTTCACGGAGGAAACCTGGCTCCCCTTCCGGCAATTCATAGAACCCCTCTGGTACCCCGTCCTTTTCGAACTGTTCACCGAAACCGTAAAGCTTCTGGCTTTCAAAGTACACCACAGGATCGGTACGGCGCAAAGCCCAGTTCATCAAGCCCTTCGCGTCATACGGCGTGGCTGGATAGACAGCTTTAAGGCCGGGGACAGCCCCTACCATGGTAGTCAGTTCCTGCGAATGCTGCGCTCCGTACTTGTTTCCGACGGAAACGCGGAGTACCAGCGGCATCTTGAGCACGCCTGCGCTCATAGCCTGCCATTTGGGCATCTGGTTGAACACTTCATCACCTGCGCAACCGAGGAAGTCGCAATACATCAGCTCGACAATGGCACGGCCTCCGCTCATGGCGTAGCCGACTCCGCTTCCGACAATGGCGGCTTCGGAGATGGGAGAGTTGAAGAAACGATGGTACGGAAGCAGTTCGGTCAAGCCACGGTAGCAGGCAAAAGCCCCACCCCAGTCACGGTTGTCCTCACCATAGGCTACCAGCGTAGGGTCGGTAGCAAAGGCGTGGGCGACCGCTTCAAAGATAGCATCGCGGTACTGGTACTGGCGGGCAGCGGGATACGGTTTCCCGTTTTCATCAAAGGCATAACGGTGACGTTGAGCAATCTGCTTGACCCGTGCGTTATCCGCCAATGGCTCGGACAGTTCCGGAGTCCCATCCGCAAGAGCTTCCTTCACTTCGTTGGAGAACATCACCGACTCAACGAACTGTGCATCCACCATGGGAGAAAGCACGGGATTGACGACAACTTCAATGTTGCGGCGCATCTTGGCTTTGATCTCAGCGTCGAGTTTCTCGACATCTTTTTTCGTGAGCAGCTTGTTCGCCACAAGGTAATCAGCATAGCCGGTTATCGGGTCTTGGGCGCGGAAGGCGTCCAGTTCTTCCTTGGTTCGGTAGGTCATGGCGTCCGATGGGCTGTGACCGCTGTAGCGATAAGTGATGGTGTCCAACATGGCGGGACCTTTGCCTGCAAGGAGCAGCTTCTTCTGGCGGGCAGTCGCATCGGCAACTGCAAGTGGATTGAAACCGTCCACGCGCTCGGTGTGCATGGCATCGGGATTCACTCCCGCCCCGATTCTTGCAGGAAGGCCAAAACCGGATGTCTCGCCAATAGGCTGGCCTCCCATCGCATAGAAATTATCAAAAATGTTAATCATGTAAGGAGGAGCGCCGGGCAGTTCCTTCCAGAGGGTGTTGTACTGATCCATGGCGGACATGACCATGGCTTCCCAGACAGGGCCGCGTGCCATGGAGCCGTCACCGAGGTTGGCTATGACTATGCCCTTCCTGCGGTTTATCTTCTTGAACAAGGCGGCGCCGAAGGCAATGGTTCCCGATCCTCCTACAATGGCGTTGTTCGGCATGCTGCCGAAAGGGGCAAAGAAGGTATGCATTGACCCTCCCAGCCCTGCGGAAAAACCGGTTCCCTTGGCGTATATCTCGGCAAGAGCCCCATAGAGTACGAAGTTTTCCGCAGTCTCCTTGACGGTGGTTCCGGCAAAATGCTCCTTGACCACCTTGTAGGTGGCTCCGCCCATGAAGTCTTCCATGATTTGTGTCAGTCCGGCATCATCAATCTGCTGGACGGCGGAGAGACACTTGGCAAGGATTTCACCATGGCTGCGGTGGGAGCCGAAGATGAAGTCATCCGGCGTCAGGGCAAGAGCCTGGCCGACAGCGGCAGATTCTTGTCCGGCGGACAGGTGAGCTGGCCCCTTGTGGTTGTGAGAGACCCCTTGGTAGACGCCTTCCTTCTTGATGACATCAAGCATGGTCTCGAACTCACGAATGATCATCATGTCGCGGAGGACGCGCGTCAGACGCTCCTTGCCCCATGTCTTGATTTCTTTCTTGATGTCCGGCTCATACTGGTTTACAGGTATCTCCGGCAGCTTTACCATCTCCTTCTGGCGAACGGAAACGGGATCGAATGCAATCTGCTTGCTCATTACGTATTTCTCCTTTGGAACACATCCAATATCCTGCTTGCGATGCGTGACTTTCTTCCGTCCGCTTTCACTGGGCGAAGGGTCTACGTCTTTACTACCACACTTCTTCCACGTTGCTTCCCACGTTTTTCCTTGCTTTTACAGCGTGTGGTCAATGGCGAACACGGTATCCCGAATCAATTCGGCTACGCTGGGATGGGGGAATATGAGTTCCTTGACATCCTTAATCCTCAGCTCGGCCTCTATCAGTGCGCTGGCTCCCCAGATGATTTCACTGCTGTAGGTTCCCAGCATATGAACTCCCAGGATTGCATGGGTCTGCGCATCGGCAATGACTTTCACCAAGCCTCCCGCCCGCTTACCTTGTTCGGCAAGGAAGCGTCCGTTGGCTCTCATCTGGGTGGTGGCGGTCAGTATCTTGCGTCCTTCCGCTGCGGCGGCCTGTTCGGTCAGTCCGCATCCGGCGGCCTCCGGATTGCCATACACCGCCCAGGGAACAGCCTGATAGCGCATCCTCTGGTGTGTCGTCCCGAAGATGTTCGATACGGCGACTTCAGCCATCCGTGAAGCACTATGGGCAAGCTGGGAGCGGCCGTTCACATCCCCTATGGCATATATGGTCGGGATGTTCGTCTTCATCCTTTCGTCCACGACAATGCCTTGTCGGTCGGTTTCCAGATGGAGGGGTTCTATCCCAGCAATGTTTGCCCGTCGTCCGATGCTCAGGAGGACAGTGTCAGCCTCCACGCTCTTTTCATCGCCTTTGGCAGTGGTGAAGCGCACGTCTTTTTCCGTGATGCCAATGACCTTGCAGCCGAGATTGAAGGAAACGCCCTTCATTTCACGACGCATCAAGGTGGCGAACTCGGCATCCATCATAGGGAGGATTTCGGGCATCATCTCGATGACCGTCACATCCACGCCTACCATGGAATAGAATGAGGCGAACTCAATGCCGATCACACCACCACCGACAATCACCAGCTTCTTGGGAAGCGTCTTCATTTCCAAAATGCCATCACTGGTCAGCACATGGGGAAGGGTTGCGCCTGCAATGGGAGGCACAACGGGAGACGAACCCATGGCAAGGATGAGGTAGTCGCCTTCATACTCTGTCTCTCCCACCTTCACATGATGGGGGTCAATGAACTGCGCAGTACCGGCGACCACATCGACCTTGTTGTTTTTCATCAGGAAAGAGATGCCACTTCTCAAGGTCTCGATGGTTTCCGTCTTCCATGCGTGCGCCTCTCTTATGTCAAAGCTCACGCCTTCGGCATGGACTCCGAAACGGGCAGACTCCTTGGCATGCAGGTAATGCTTGGCGGAATTCAGCAGGCTTTTGGTCGGGATGCACCCTTTGTTGGTACAGACGCCTCCCATATGGTCCTTTTCAATGAGCAGGACTTTTTTTCCCAAGGCTCCGGCCCGTTCAGCAGCTATGTATCCACCGGGGCCAGCTCCTACTACTATCAGGTCATATCGTGTCATTCCCTCTCCTCCTACAACGCCAGCAGGACATCAAGCGCTGCTATGTTGTCTGCCAGTTTCTTCAGGAACTTAGAACCTTGGGCTCCATCCACCGCTTGATGGTCAATGGTCAGCGACAGGCTTACGTGCGGCACGAACAGGACATTTTCCTCATCGTCCGGATCTTCAACGGGACGCAAGGAAATTCCTCCGACTCCCAGGATGGCGACCTCTGGCACATTGACAACAGGGGTGAAACTTTCTATGCCGAAAGCTCCGATGTTGCTGATGGTGAACGTGCCGCCGGTCAGGTCGTCAGGATTGCTCTTGCCTTCCTGTGCCGCGGCGACCAAAATCTTTGCCGCCCGTGACAGTCCGGCCAGGGAATATGAGTGCGCGTTGCGGAGCACGGGCACAAGGAGTCCACGGGGAGTGTCTGCGGCAATGCCCAGATGGATGTTCCTGAATGTGGCTATCTTGTCGCCCAGCCAATGGGCGTTGAGCGCCGGAAACTCCGGCAGCGTCTTCACCAGGGCAAAGGTGACCAGATCGTTGATTGTAATCTTCTGCAAACCGAGGGAGGGGTCGCTTTCCTTGAAGCGGGCTCTCAGGGCTTTCAGGTTCGTAGCGTCCGCATACATGTTCAGGGTGAACTGCGCGGTACTCTGGAGTGATTCATGCATCCTCTTTGCCGTGACCTTGCGTATGCCCTTGACCGGAGTTTCTTCCACGGGTCCCGGATATTCGTGGGATGCGGCGACGGAAGCGAGCGAAGAAGCAGGAGAAGAAGGCGAAGATGCGTCCGAAGAACCGGACAAAGAAATCACGGGAATGGAAAGGTCGGCGACCAAGACCCTCCCTCCGATTCCCGAACCGGCGGCAGGTACGGGAATACCAGGTTGGCGCGTGGACAAGGCCGCCGGGGATACTGGCTCATGTCCGGCGACAGCGGAGGCGACATCACGCTCAATGACCATTCCCTTGGGTCCTGTCGGAGCAAGGGAAGCAACATCCACGCCAAATTGTGAGGCGAGGTTCCGCGCACGGGGTGAGGCACCTTGGTCGGACATGGCGGAAGGGGCTGGTGTGGAAGATACCGGAGATGACGTAGTGACCGGAGGCGCAGTGGGAGATGTTGAGGGAACCGCCGATGAGGAACTTTCCTGTGGGACGGAAGGGACTTCCTTACCGGAAGGTTCTCCGCCGAAGACAGCCGCATCCACCTTCTCTCCTGCCTGTCCGACAACGGCAATGGGCTGCATGACAGGAACGTCTTCACCTTCTTTGCGCAGCAGGGCAAGTAACATGCCCCCAACAGTTGACTCGACTTCAATCGTGGCCTTGTCGGTCTCGACCTCACAGATGATATCGCCGACGGCAATTGCATCGCCGACTTTCTTGCGCCATTCCAGGATGATACAGGACTCCACCGAGTTGCCCTGCTTAGGCATCAGAATCTGTTCCGCCATTCTTTTCCTTCCTTCTTTCTTTTCCTACGACTCCGGAAGCAGGCATGTCAGCGTGCTATGCGCACGTCCACGCCCATCTCCCTGATGTCGCGTATGGTTTCTTCCGGCATTCCGGAATCCGTGATAAGTATGTCCACATCCGTCAACGGGAGGATGCGCACGAAGCCTTTGTTGCCCAGCTTGGAGGAATCCACTGTCAGGATACGGCGTCCCGCCTGGGAACACATGCGCCGCAGGATATCGGCGTTTTCCACCAAGGCAGTGGTCAGACCGTACTCAAGGGTCAGGCCGTCGGTTCCGAAGAATGCGGTGGAGACATGGTAATCCTCTATCTGCTTGACAGCGGAAGGCCCGACCAGAGCCTCAGCCTGCGGCCTGAACTCCCCGCCGACCAATGTCAGAGAGATGTTTCCGTTGACCCTGACGTAGGGCAGCACCAAGGTTGAGTTCGTGACGATTTGTATGTCGCGTTTTCCGAATAGATAGCGGGCGATCAGGGCGCAGGTCGTACCGTTTGAAATCATGATGGAATCTCCATCAGACACAAAGGTCGCGGCAAGACGGGCGATTGCTTCCTTTTCAGCGGTATTCCTGCCCTGCTTTTCCATGAGCTGAGGATGGAAGGCCGGGATAGCTGTGCCACGGGAGCGAATCACCATGCCTTTGAGCTCAAGGGACTTGAGATCCGCCCTGATGGTGACGGCGGATACGCCGAGCAGTTCGCTCAGGCGGGCAACGGAATGTTCTTCGCCATCCTGTAATAACGCAAGTATCTGTCCTTCCCGTTTGTCCAATCCGACCATCCTATGGGTCTCCTTGCATTTTCCTTTCAAAACACTTTCGATACTATTACTTTTTGCTTTCAAATACAAGAGGGAAAAGATGTGGAACTGCTTTTCATCCAGTTTATCTACAGAAATTTTCCACCTGAGTTTTGGGGTTGAATTTTCCACTTCTCGTGTCAACCACATATTCAATACGGGATTTCGGAAAGTCTCGATGCCCAGAAAGTTTTTTCCCGTTAAATGAGGTTTTCCACATATTCTTTTCTGCTGATTATCATATATGACTCCGAAAATCCGTGCTTTTGCACACTTTTCGGAGTCATTCCATATGGAAGACTTCCTCCAGAGGGATGGACACCGGGGAATTATCCGGGTTCACCTCCATCAAATCCGCCATGTAGTCCCACCACCTGCGGACAATGGGGTCGGTTCCAAGATCCTGGCTTCCCCCATCTCCCTTGAGCTTCTGGAAAGCAAAAAGTGTCAAAGATTCCCGGTGAAGGAAAATGGAATAATCATAGACGCTCGTACTGAGCAGTTCCTTTAGTTCAGGCCAAATGGCATTGTGTCTGCGGGTATACTCCGCCTCACATCCCGGCTTGAGCTTCATTATGAACGCTGCGCGCTTTTCCATCATTCCCCCTTTCCGTGTTCTACCTCATGTCCATGAGTGGCGGAAACCATGGATTTCTGCTGCATGCGCAACTTGCGGTTCTGCTTGTACACATCAAGCAGCCTGGGCAGAAGGACAGCAACAATCAAAAGACCGCCGGTGACGATAGACATGACCGTACTGGACAGCTTGAGCAGTCCCATGCCGAACTTGAGATATCCGACAAGGAAGGCGGCAATCACCACGCCACCCATGTTGCCCTTGCCACCGTTGATGGAGACTCCGCCAAGGACGACCAAAGTGATGACCTCCATGTCATAACCCGTGGCTATGTTGGAACGGGCGCTCAGGATGCGGGAAAGCAGCAATATGCTGGCTATTCCTGTAAAGAAACCCATCAACATGTAGTTGATCACACGTGCCTTCTGCACATTGATGCCAGAGAAACGCGCCGCTTCCTGACTGTTCCCGATTGCATACAGATTCCAACCGAACATCGTCCTGTGAAGAATAAAACCCATGATCAGCGCAAGCACAAGGTACAGCACAAGCTGGAACGGGATGACCGTACCGGGGATATACCCTTGCCCGAAGTACCCGAATCCCTCCGGATACCGTGTGAAGGCATGTTCGGTCATGATGGCCTTCGCTATGCCGCGGTAGATGGCCTGGGTCGCCAAGGTGACGGCTATGGCCGGCATCCGGAATCCTGTAATCAGAAGACCATTGATTAGCCCCGCGACCGTCCCTGTGGCAAGCCCAACCACGATGATCTGGACTGTCGAGCCTCCGGCATCGGCAACCATGCCCATCAAGAACCCGCACAACGCAATAATAGATGCCACTGATATGTCGATATCCCCGCACATGATGATGAACACCATGGGCAAAGCCATGATAGCCTTCTCCGAGAACTGGAAGGATGCGTTCATCAAATTGAACCAATCAAGGAAATATGGAGTCCTTCCGGTGAAGAACAGCACCATCAGAATGAAGATGATGCCCAGCAGCACTTCCCATTGGGTGAATATGCGGATGAGCTGTTCCTTGAGACCCGACTCGTCAACCAAACGACTCCGGGCAACCAACTCTTTCTCATTCGTACTCATTTCTTCACCCTCCTCTGGGCCAGCAGACGCGCAGTCTTGCGCTGATCGACTACGGTATTGATCACCAAGGCTATGAGAATGACAAGACCTTCGACGAGTGTCTGCCAGAACGGGGAAAGATAGATGACAGGCAACGCGTTGTTCAGCATGGTGAGGAACAGCGCTCCCAGGACGACTCCCGGAACGCCGCCTGCTCCTCCAGAGAAAGCCACGCCTCCCAAGACACAGGAAGCGACAGTCTGCATCTCGAAACCGGTGGCCATCTCATTGACAGCGGAAGCATAGCGGGCAGTCCACAAACCACCTGCGAGACCAGCGAGAAGCCCACTTATGATGAAGACGATGAAGCGCGTCTTGGCTTCATTGACTCCGACGAACTTGGCCGCGACAGGATTGCCGCCGATTGCATAGAAAGCCCGTCCGGTACGGGTATAACGGATGAAAGCGTACATGATGATCACAACCATGATTGCAACCCAAACCAAGACTGAGATTCCAAGGAACTGTATGCGCGGGAATCCTATGTAGGACGGCGTCATCTCATGGGCAGTCACCCATGTCCCTCCGCTGAGGACAAAGGTCAGTCCCCGGTAGAGGCTCATGGTTCCCAGCGTCGTGATGATTGGCGGAATCTTCCCCCATGCGACCAGGACGCCGTTGAACATGCCCATCAGCAGGCCGATGGCCGCACTGATCATGAGAAGCATGGGGACGGGAACCGCCGGGGCTGCTTCATTGACCATACCGGCGGACATTCCGGTGAAAGCTATGACTGAACCGACCGACAGGTCGATGCCTCCAGAAAGAATTACCAGGAACTGTCCGATTGCGACGATAGCCAGAATGGACATATCATTGAATATCCGTGCCAGGTTCTCCAGCGACAGGAAGTTCGGCGACTGAATCAGCACAGGCACGAGGAAGACAAGGAGCAAAATGACCAAGCTGGCCTCTCGTCGTTTCAGAAGACTGCTGAACGTGGAGTTCACCGTCTCCTTGAAGTTCTTTCTATTCATCGTACGGCCTCCTGGACTTCACCAATGGCCGCGGCCATTACGTTCTCGGAACCGGCGTCCGCCCGATCCAAGACAGCAGTCACTTCCCCTTCATGCATCACCACAATGCGGTCGCTCATTCCCAGCACCTCCGGCAGTTCGGAAGAAACCAAGATGACTCCCATGCCCTGTGAAGCCATTTCAGAAACAAATTCATGAACTGCGGCCTTGGTTGCGACATCAATCCCCTTGGTCGGTTCGTCCATGATGAGGATGCGCGGCTGAGTGCCGATCCATTTGGAAAGGACTACCTTCTGCTGGTTTCCTCCGGAAAGAGTGTCGGCATCAACATGCCATCCGGCTGCCCTGATTTCCATTTGCGAACCATATTTCTCCGCGTAAGCCGCGGCCTTCTTCCTGTTGACCACCCCGTGACGGGACAAGCTCGCCAAACACGGGAGGGCAATGTTACGGGAAATACTCATGGCAAGTATCAACCCCTGCTTCTGCCTGTCTTCCGGCACAAGAGCAATTCCCCTGGCCATGGCCACTCCAGGAGAAGAAGGGGAAAAAATTTCTCCGTCCATCATGATGGAGCCGGAGGAACAGGGATCTATGCCAAAAATGGCACGCATCACTTCCGACCTGCCCGCGCCGACCAGACCAAAGAATCCGAGAATTTCCCCTTCATGCAAGGTGAAGGAGACATTGGTGAAGTTACCTGTCTGGCAAAGCTCTTTGACTTCCAAAAGCGGTTTCCCGACAACAAGCTCCTTCTTGGGGAACATCTGGTCAACAGAACGACCTATCATCATCCTGATGATACTGTCCCTGTCGGTATCCTTCAGGTATCCCGAACCTATGTAGCGTCCATCGCGGAGAACAGTATAGGTATCACATATCTCAAAGATTTCCTCGAACTTGTGGGATATGAAGATAATGGACTTACCTTCTTCCTTCAGCTTGCGGACAATGCGGTAAAGATCCTCGACCTCACGGCTCGTCAGGGCACTGGTCGGTTCGTCCATGATGACGACCTTGGCATCAAGGGACAATGCCTTGGCAATCTCGACCATATGCCGCTGGGCGATTCCCAAGTTCTTGACTAAGGTATCAGGGGCTATGTCGAGCTGTAAGCTGTCCAGCAATTTTCGGGTTTCCTTGTGCATTGCCTTCCAGTCCAGTCTCCTGGAATGGGGACTGTACAGATGATGACCCATGTAGATGTTCTCGGTGACGCTCAGTTCAGGGAACATCGAAGCCTCCTGATGTATGGCGACGATCCCTGCCTGCTGGGCATCAAGGGCATTGGAGAATTTCATCTCTTTCCCTTCCAATATCACGCTCCCGCTTGTCGGCGTGTAGACACCGGTCAGTATCTTCACGAGCGTAGACTTTCCAGCTCCGTTCTCGCCGATAAGCGCATGGATTTCTCCGGCGCGGACATCCATGTGGACATCATCAAGAGCTTTGATGCCTGGAAAGAATTTCATCAGGTGGCGGACCTCTAAAATTACCTGTGACATCATTCCTCCTCATATATTTTCACAACAGTTCTCCTGATGTCCGGTAAACCAGCCATCCGGAGAACCGCCAAGGCGCATGCCTTGGCGGAAACGGACATGCCAGGGGCATGTCCGACAGATGCTCATGCCATCCTAGAAAATGGCCGCGTACTGCTCGATGTTGTCCTTGTTGAAAACATAAGGAGTTCCCATGACGGCAACATTGTTCGCTTCGACGGTGACATCACCCATGCGTCCAGCCTTGAATACGTCGCCGACCGCACCGGTGTTCTTGCCGGAAATGAGAGCCTCAAGAATGAAGGTGGAGGTATATCCCAGGTCAATGGGGTTCCACAGAGCCATCTGCTTCACCGTACCATCCAGGATGGAGCCTTTCATTTCGGAGGGCAATCCAAGTCCGGTCACCTGTACTATGCCGCTCTTTCCGGCATCTTTGACCGCCTGGGCAGAAGCAAGGACTCCGACTGTCGTCGGGGCAATGATGACCTTGAGGTTGGGATACTTGTTCAGCAGGGCGTTAGTCTCACGATAGCTCTTGTCCGGAGCGTCATCACCATAGACAGTCTCGACAATCTTGAGACCGGGATGGTTCTTCACTTCCTCATGCATCCAGCGAATCCAGGCATTCTGGTTGGTAGCCTGGGCTGTAGCGGACAGAATGGCTATGTCTCCCGTTCCACCGGCAAGCTCGGAAGCAAGCTGTATTTGCTGGCGTCCAATCAATTCTTCCTTGGAAGGAACCAGGTCAACGATGCGTCCGCCAGCGTTAATGCCGGAGTCAAAGGAAATGACCTTGATGCCCGCAGCCATGGCCTTCTTGGTCACGGGGATGAGGGCATCGGCATCATTGGCGGAAATGGCTATGCCATCGACCCGCTGGGCAATGAGGGACTCAATAATCTCAATCTGGCCTTCGGCTGTCGCCTGTGTTGGTCCGAGATATGAGATTTCAACATTGCCCAGTTCAGCGGCAGCTTCCTTGGCACCAGTGTGTGTGGCATCAAAGAATCCGTTGCCCATGCTCTTGACGAGGATGACAATGTCATACTTCTCACGCGTGGTCTGCTTGGCACCTTGCGCAAATACCACGCCTGCCGCCAGCAACAAAACCATCAGAATCAGTGATAGTTTCTTCATAAAACTCTCCTTTATGGGAAAAATATCCCTTTTATGTTCTTCTCTCATCAGAGAGCAAAACCCATGTACCTGTAGCAATCAACACACCTTCCATGGCGTTTCATGTGGTGACCGAAACCCGGTATTTCTCCACTTCCCATGTACGGATGAACTCAATCTGGTCATCATCCATGAAACGAGGCCCACCGAAGCTCTCCGTATACGCCGCCACCTTGATGGTGTCGGTAAACAAATCCATGGCTTTGTCGGAGATGGCGAACACCGCGACGCCTTGGACAACAATCACTTTAGGCCGTACTCCGTGTTCTTGCTCAAACGCTTCCACGGAAGCCTTCACCGCAGCAGCGGTATCCACCCGCGCCTTGAAGATTTCATTCCCGATCCACAGGGGCTTGAACCCACTGTAAACAATATGATCCGGCGTGAAGGCTGAGCTGAGAGGATAGAAGGAGTCCTTGTCGCTGATCTTCGTCTCAAGCTCCTTATTGAGCAACACTGCGAAAGGCGTGTCTTTTCCATAAAAGGCGGACAACCCTTCCAAAACCTTGGCGACTTTCGCTTTTTCCGGCTTACGCGCATCGAGATGAGGCAGGCGCGTGATATGGCGGGCGAGCTTTGACATCACCGCGTCATAGGCAGCTTCGACTTGCTCAGGACTTCTTCCGCCGACAAAGATTCCATGGTTCTGCAACAGGACGACCTGCGGCACTGTCCCCGTGACTTTTTTATAAACCGCCATTTCTTCACGCACCACTTGGGCAAGGATGTATCCGGGGTTCACCAGAGGTATCCACAGGGCTTGGGGAAACAAGGCTTCCGCGGACGCCTTGCCTGCCTGGGCACAGGTCACGCCGTTGACCAACGCCGGATGGAGATGGACTATGTACGTGAAGGGTATCAAGGAATGCAACAGTGCCTCGACACTGGGACGGGCAGTCTCCCCTTCACACCGGCAGGCCATCATGTCCGCAAGGACGGCATCCTCCCTCTCGTCTTTGTCCGCGGGATATGTCTTGTCCCATATCCGGGCAAGGCGGGGAAGGGACATGCGGACGAATCCACTTTCATCAATGTCCGACAACGCATGGCCGGAAGCCTTCACGTACATGATGTCCTTGTCCTTGACAGAAGTGTTGCCGCCACCAAGAAGGACATAATCTTTGTCCCTGCCATACCTGCGGCTTATCGCAATCAAGCTGGAAAGATCCATCACATCCGCCCTCTGAGGACGGTATCCTCATACGCATGGACGCTGGAAATCACCGCAAGGTCTCCGGGTACTCCCTGGCGGGAGCAAAATTCATCCCAAACGGCACCGAAGGGCAGGACATTCCGTGCTTCAAGCAAGGCGAGACGTCCGTAATAGTCACCTTTATCTTCATAGGAAAGCAACGCCGCGCGCGGTTCAAGCAAAGCCCAGAGCAAGGCTTTCCGAGTAGAACGGGCTCCGGTGACCCATGCGCCGATACGGTTGATGGAAGCATCGAAGAAATCAAGAGCTATATAAACATCGTCAAGCCGCCCCATCCGGACAATTTCCTCCATCAGAGCCTTCACCTTGTCATTGAAAAGCGGCACATGGTCACTGTCCCAACGCACGGGACGGCTGACATGGAACAGCATTTTGTCAAAGTAAAGCAAGAGGGACGACACTTTGTCAGAGACATCTTCATCCGAGTGGAAATGCCCCATGTCGATACAGAGCATCTTCTTGTTCTTCAGCGCATATCCCATATAGAACTCATGCGAGCCGACGACAAAGGATTCGCTGCCGATGCCGAACAGCTTGGTCTCAAGGGCGTCCGCCATGTTCTCCGCGGGATATTCCACGGCAAACATATCATCCAGCGTTTGCTCAAGAATCCGGCGATGCCCGTATTTGTCCACAATCGTATCCTTGGCTCCGTCCGGAATCCATGTGTCCAGCACACAGGTCGAACCAAGCTGCTCGCCTATCCAATTGGAAATCTGTCGGGAACGCTTTCCATGCTCAAGCCAGAACGCACGGATCGCGGGATCCTTGCTGGCAAGCGTATAGCCGGCGGCGGCAAGCGGATGGCTGAAATACGTACCGTTGAAGTCAAGGCCAATCTTCCGTTCCCTGGCCCAATCGACCCATCCCTGGAAATGCCGGGGTTCTATGGCATCCCGATCCACTTTCTTGTCTCCAAACTCGCCGTAACTGGCATGAAGGCTTACCCTTTTTGCGCCGGGAACAAGTTCCATGACTTTATCCATATCAGAACGAAGTTCGGCAATGGAACGCGCCTTACCGGGATAATTACCAGTAGTCTGGATGCCCCCTCCGGAAAGAACCGCACCCGCTTCCTCGAAGCCGCCGACATCATCGCCCTGCCAGCAATGCAGGGAGATAGGGATGGTCGCCAGCTTGTCCAGAGCAGCATTCACATCAACGCCGACGGAGGCATATGCTTCTACCGCACCTTTGAAACAATCCTTTGACATCACTTCCTCCAAGCCGGAACAGACCGTTCATAAACACAGATAAAGTCCGGCAAATATTTTTTTATCTTTTCTTGTTTAATCATAGTACAACCGTTTTTGGACATACGCCTTGACATATTGGTCATAATATAGCACTTTTTTATCATGAAACTCATGACCCTTTTTGCAGTTGATTATCTCACCGACCCTGCGCTGCCCTTCCGGATCATCAAACGCAATCCTGAGATTCCCTATTCACTCCATACCCATGATTTCTATGAACTGGTAGTCACCGTTTCCGGTCAAGGGACTCATTTCTGGCAAGGCGGGGAACAGAAACTGTCCAGCGGCATGGTGTTCGTCATGCATCCCGGACAGGCGCACGGATTCAGGGACGTGGACAACCTCATCCTGTATAATTTCATCAGCCTCCCCGACGCCTTGACGGAAAAATTCCCCGACCTGTCCACCATGCCCTCCTTCCAGGCCCTGTTCGGTCTTTCCAGACTGTACCAACAAAAGCCGATTCCCATTCCCTCCTTCACCCTCAAGCCTTCCGAACTGACGGAAATATGCGGAATCGCCGAGAAGCTCCTCAGGGAAATGGGGTTCTCTGGGTACGGAGAAGGAGCAAAAACCCTATCATTGGCATACGCGGGAGAAATGTTGGTCAAACTTTTCAGGTTCCACGAACAGAAGCTCATAACGGAAAACATACTGATCGACGACCTCGCCCATGTATTCAGCTTCATGGAAGCCCATGCCGACCGGCAGGTCTCCACTGACGAACTGGTTACAGTGGCGCACATGTCCACAAGCACGCTGAACCGTTATTTTCACCGCTGTACCGGCATGTCCCCCGTCCAATATCATTTGAAAAAGAGAATCAGCAAGGCGTGCTACCTAATCCGCTCCTCGAACATGTCCATAGGAGAGATATCTGAGAAGACAGGTTTTTCAGATGCAAATTATTTCTGCCGTCAGTTCAAGAAGGTCATGGGAATCAGTCCTTTGCAACACCGGCGGAATCCCTGAAAGCAGTTTTTTTCCCCAGTCCTACGGGAAGAAATTCTGGATTCGAGATGATACCACCGTTATTTATCATGACCTTTATCTCCGGTTTTAGCATGATATTAGCAGGGAATCCTGCCCTGTCTCCATCAATGCGGCGACGGATCAATGCGGCAGCTTCCGCCCCGATTGCAGCCACCTGCTGTGCTACTGCGTAATGGCAGAAACGAAGCAACGGAGCGTAATGCATATAATCAAAGGACGCAAAGACAATCCGGGAACGTTCGGCCAGAGGCACTTCCTCCAGCAGATACGCGCTTGCTCCCACATGCACCAACTCATTGACAAGGAAATACGCTTCAGGGGCATCATCCTGTGAAAGAGCCTTACGCATCAGAAGAGAACCGTCCCCCAGCGACATGCCGCCGAAAAAAAGAAAGCGCTCATCAACCGTAATCCCGTTGTCCTGCAACGCTTGTTCGTATCCTGCCAGCCTCTCCCTGGTCGTATAGACATCAAGGGTTCCCCCCAGGAACCCTATCTTCCTATGCCCTTCACGTATCAACGCCTCCGTAGCCTCATACGCTCCCCGGTGGTTGTCGGTCAGCACCACATCATAGGATGCTCCAGGAACGACGCGGTCGATGAAAACGACAGGGACATGGGCGCGGGCGCATGGGGAAAAGGCATCATGAGCATTCCCGGCAGGCGCGGCAATGATTCCGTCCACGTTGCGGTCAAGGAGAATGGAAACCTTACGCTTTTCCTCATCGACTGAATGAGCTGATGAACAAACCACCAAGGAATATCCCAGCGGCCCAAGGATGTTTTCTATCCGGTCAACAATCTCAGTGAAGAAAATATTGCTCAGGTCAGGGCAGATGAAACCAATTGTCCGGGTGGAGCGCATCTTCAAGGCGCGGGCGACATTGTTGCGCCGGTAGTCAAGGGTGGCTATGGCAGCCCTCACTCTTTTTTCCGTCTCAGGATTGACGACGCCAATGTTGTTCATGACACGGGAGACGGTGGCTATCGAGACACGGGACAGCTCCGCGACATCCTTGATTGTCGCCGCGACTTGCGGAAGCTCCGCAGTGCTGTCTTTTCTCTTTTTCATGTACGCTCCCCGCTTTCGGATTACCCGTTCGTCCGATTATATCACACTACACCTTTTTTAATAATGATGTTGGCGTAAATCGCCGATTCACCGGTCGCTATGATGGCATAGGCTTTCTTCGCCCTTTCATAGAAAGCAAAACGTTCTTCAAAGACAAATCCTTTGAAATGGGGATCTTCCAATGCTATTTTCCTGTACGTCTCCCAGATGGGCGTCTCTACCGGATCGGTGGCGGGAACCTCCATCATGATGACATTGTCCGCATATTTGTCCAGCGGATAGAGCTGGAGGATTGCTTCCAATATCTGGGGAACGCCATGTCCGTCAAGCCTCACCAACCTGCGGGCATATGCGGCGGCAGGGAAATTACCGTCTCCAATGACCAGTTCGTCGCCATGACCCATCTCCATGAGGATTTTCAGCAGCTCAGGGCTCAGGATGGAAGATATTCCTTTCAACATGCCACACTCTCCTTTTCACGTACTTGGTCGCAAGATAGTAAAAACACAGTCCGCGACATATGAATATCATTGCAGGATGACCGATATCATGCGATACTCGGCTTATGTAAACGATTACATGCTATAAGGAATTTATATCACAGGAGGAATGATATGGCAAATAAAACCGTCGGGTTTCCACGTGCTCGTCTGGCCGGCACATGGCCGAAAATTGGAATCAGACCCATCATCGATGGCCGTCGCAGAGGCGTGAGGGAAGCTCTTGAGGAACAGACCATGAACATGGCGCGGTCAGCTGCCGCGTTGCTCACTGAAAACCTGCGTTACAACGATGGCACTCCGGTACAGTGCGTAATAGCGGACAGTACGATAGGCGGAGTCGCCGAGGCGTCACGATGCGCCGACAAGTTCTCACGGGAGAACGTGAGCATCACGCTCTCGGTTACTCCGTGTTGGTGCTATGGTACGGAAACCTTCGACGCCGACCCGAACACCATCAAGGCCGTATGGGGTTTCAACGGCACGGAGAGACCCGGCGCTGTCTATCTGGCCGCCGTCCTTGCCGCCCATTCCCAGAAAGGGCTGCCCGCTTTCGGCATCTACGGACACGATGTTCAGGAAGCGACTGATACCGCCATTCCCGCCGATGTCAAGGAAAAGCTCCTCCGCTTCGCCCGTGCCGCCGTCGCCGCAGCTTCCCTCCGGGGAACCAGCTATCTGGCCATAGGCGGATGCTCCATGGGCATTGCCGGTTCGGTCGTCGATCAGGCTTTCCTCCAGGAATACCTGGGCATGCGTGCCGAGGTAATCGACATGTGCGAGATTTCCCGGCGCATTGAAGAGAACATCTTTGATCCGGTTGAATTCAAGATGGCAAAGGAATGGGTGAAGAAGAACATCACCGAGGCTCCGGACAAGGTGAACCCTCCACAATGGCAGCGTTCCGAGAAGCAGCGGGAGGCCGATTGGGACTATTGTATCAAGATGACCATGATTACCCGCGACCTGATGCAAGGCAACCTGAAGCTCGCGGAGATGGGTTTTGAGGAAGAAGCCGAGGGTCACAATGCAATCGCCAGCGGTTTCCAGGGACAGCGACAGTGGACGGATCATTGGCCGAACGGAGACTTTATGGAGACTATGCTCACCACATCGTTCGACTGGAACGGAATCCGCGAACCCTATGTGGTAGCCACGGAGAATGATCATCTCAATGGTGTATCCATGCTCTTTGGCAAGCTCCTGACCGGTCGCGCCCAGATTTTCAGCGATGTTCGTTCTTACTGGAGTCCAGAGTCATTGAAGCGAGTCACCGGATGGACGCCCACCGGCCGCGCAAAGGATGGTTTCATCCATTTAATCAACAGCGGCGCGACCACGATGGATGCTACGGGACAGATGAAGGACGGTGAAGGCAATTCCGTGATGAAACACTTCTGGGAGATTACGGAAAAGGATGTCAAGGCTGTCTTGGACAATACAACGTTCAGCGTAGCCAACGGTGGTTATTTCCGTGGTGGTGGTTTCAGCTCCACGTTCAAGACTACCGGAGAAATGCCTGTGACCATGTGCCGCCTGAACATTGTCAAGGGTCTGGGGCCTGTGCTCCAGATTGCCGAAGGATGGACGTGTGATGTGCCCGACGATGTTTTTGATATCATCAACCGGCGCACAGATCCTACGTGGCCTACTACATGGTTCGTACCCCGCACTGATGGAAATGACGGTCCTTTCAAGGATGTATATTCTGTCATGGCGAACTGGGGAGCGAACCACGGCGCTATCAGCTACGGGCATATCGGAGCCGACTTGATTACGTTGGCTTCCATGCTACGCATTCCGGTGAGCATGCACAATGTCCCCTACTCGGAGATTTTCCGGCCAAGCACATGGAACGCATTCGGCAGCAATCCTGAAGGGGCGGACTTCCGAGCGTGTGCCACATACGGGCCTCAGTTCGGTTGATTTGCCCTTAAGCCGTCCAGAGGAAGATAGCCATCCAGAGAAAGGAAGAAGTCCGGTCAAGCGCAATGCAGACCGGACAAACCTAATCATGATGCACAAACAAGAGAGCCGTTGCTACATGTCGAGGGACATGGGCGACGGTTCTTTTTTCCCCATTCCGTGACTGATTGACTTTAGGGTGGCACTCTCCTACACTCACAGATGCGGTGCATCGCGCTGCGAGGGAAAGGTTCATGGCAACGCTTTTACTTGTCATTATCTATGCATCTTTCATCAGCCTTGGGTTACCCGATGCGCTTCTTGGCTCGACGTGGCCGGTGATTCGCGTAGACATTGCCGCGTCGGTTGGGGCGGCAGGGTACATTTCCTTCATAGCCTCCGCCTGTACCATACTGTCCAGCATAGCCAGTGGCAGGATATTGGCACGTTTTGGTGTCGGCAAAGTGACTGTTTTCAGCGTTTTTCTCACGGCAATCGCTCTCTACGGCTTTTCCAAAGCCCCTGCCTACTGGTGGTTCCTCATCCTTGCCTTCCCCTTGGGGTTGGGCGCCGGAGGCGTGGATACCGGATTGAACTGGTTCATAGCGGGGAATTATGAAGCCCGACATATGAACTGGCTCCACGCGTTCTGGGGAGTAGGAGCCTTGCTTGGACCGAACATCATGGCGGGGAACCTGACCGCGGGAGGCACATGGAGGAACGGTTACGGAACCGTCGCCCTACTCCAAAGCATTTTGGTCATCATCCTGACAGGTGCTATCCCTCTTTGGAAGATAGTAGCCGACCGCAAGGCTCTGCCTGACCGTCAGAAAGTAGAAGAACAGGCTCGAATTGCCTCCGGACAACCCATGCTGTTCTATGTAAAACGCCCAGGCGTACTCCTATCCATGGGAGCGTTTCTCCTGTACTGCGCCTTTGAAACTACCTTAGGACTCTGGAGCAGCAGTTATCTGGTCGAAACGCGTTCCTTGACTCCTGTCCTTGCCGCACGCTGGACATCCCTTTTCTACGGCAGCATCATGGCCGGACGGCTCATCTCAGGTTTCCTCACTTTCACCCTGTCGTCACGGGTCATCTTCCGCTCCGGCATGGCCCTCATGGTGGCAGGATCCCTCTGCTTCCTTCTTCCCGTAGGCCCATACGGGGCACTTGCAGGCATCATTCTTGCGGGTTTGGGCGGAGGCCCCTTGCTTCCCACATGGATTCATCTGACTCCGCGACGCTTTGGTACGCAATATTCAGGCAGGATCATCGGCATCCAGATGGCATCATCCTACGTGGGCATCTCCTTACTGTCACCGCTTTTCGGTCTCATTTTCTCCAAAACCGCCATGGACTTGCTCCCTGTCGTCCTGCTGTCCTATGCCGTGGGGATGAGCGTTCTCGCGGAAGCCGTGGAAAAACGCCTTGCACGGCATTGATTTCCCTGCGGGAGCTTGAATCTTTACAAAACCATACTATGACCAGTCCGGTCACATGGCCACGTCATCTACTTCCCGTGTCGCAGGATCTACCGTTCCCTCAATAGTGACAAAGACTGCGTTGGGTACGCTGAGCAACCATTGTCCCGGTGTATTTATCTTACCCATTTTCATGATGATGTGCCGTGGCCCCGGAGAGTCTTCCGCCCAGATATAGCCGTCCTCAATCACCAACTTGGTAATACCTGCTATACCAGGGATGTCAACCTTTCTATCCACATCCAGAGGGAAACGCCACGCCTGGTCTCCGCTGCGAATCAGGGCATAGGTCGATGCGCCGCTTTCCACCGTCCGAACCGAAGCCGCAGAAAGAATGATGACGAAACCAAGTCCAAGGATGAAGATGAGGATGTCTCCCGGACGAACCCATTCACGGAGTCTTTTTCCCATGTGGGCAAGTATACGGTCCAGGATGATTCCTGTCCATCATCGCAAAGCATCGATCAAGGCCGCAAGATTGTCTTCCATGACGGAAAGATAGTCGCGCCCCGCATCCAAGTCCTTCTGGGACAACCCTTCTACAGGGTCGAGGACGGCAGTCTTTACCCCGGTTTCCCGTGCAATGGTCGCCGCCACCTTCGGGCTAACGAGCTGTTCGGTGAAGATGGTCGTGATGTCATGCTCACGCACCAAGTCGATGATTGCCGCCATACGGGACGGCGAAGGCTCGGAATCCGCAAAGACTCCTTCAATAGCTTCCTGCTCGAATCCATAGGCATGCGTCATGTAGCCAAACGCTGCATGGGAGACAACGACGGTTTTCTTCGGGACGGAAGCCAATCCAGCACGGTACTTCTGGTCAAGAGCATTGAACTTGGCTTCCCATGCGTCATAGTTGGCTTGGTAAGCTGATGCGTTCGCCGGATCTATTTCCTTCAACGCCTTCATGATATTTCCCAGACCGATGATGGCATTGCGAATATCAAGCCACGTATGAGGGTCGATGTCCCCATGGTCATGCTCATCTTCATGGTCATGCTCATCCTCATGCTCATCTTCGTGATCATGGTCGGCCTCATGCTCATCCTCGTGGTCATGGTGGTGTTCTCCTTCCGCGAGAAATTCCACGCCATCTGATAAGGTCACGACGGTCAAGTTCTTGTTGGAAAGAGATGCCAGGACTTTATCAAGCCATGCTTCCATCCCTGCACCATTGACGACCAAGACATCCGCTTTTTCAAGACGACGCATATCGCCTATGGAAGGTTCCCAATCGTGAGGCTCCACTCCTGTAGGAACAAGGTTAGTCACCTGCGCATAATCACCTGCAATCTTTGACGTGAAATCATAAGGAATATAGAAACTGGTCATGATGACCAGCTTGTCATCTGTCAATGCCTGTTCTTTCACCCCCGCGGCTGCCAGTGGAAGGACAAGCCCCATGGTTAAGATTGACACAAGAACAGTTCTTTGAAAACGCTTCATGATACCTCCGCTCTTTTCCCCGCATACAGTGCAAGGGAAGGACATATACATATGAAATAATGGCCTTTGTGCTGACTAATATATTCAGCCCACTGCGGAGAGTCAACAGGAAATTAGTTATATTTTCTTATATTATAATCACTTATAATTACATGCTCATATGATGTGACAATTACGTGCAAAAACAGATATCTATTTCACAAGGGATGTCCCAATGTCCAGAACAAGTCTGCATGAGTTCCGGTTCCAGGGTATAAAGAAGTGGAATGGGGTGAGAACACGGATTTTCCCGACAACCCCGTAATCTCACGGGAGGGATTCAAAAGGACGCGTTCCTGCCCCTTGGTGAACAAGAACAAATGGAAAGCCCGGAAGGATGTCGTTACCATCTGAATTGATTCCGACGCCCGCGACATCTTTTGAACCAAGACATACAAAACACCATGCCAGAATTTTCCCTGGCACGGTACTTTTATTTATCCACCAGCCACCAGTGGCACTTATGAAACAGCTTTGCTACATCAGAAACCTTCCAGGAAAAGAACCTCTTCTTCCACAGGTACTTCCTCTACCACGGGAGCGGCGGGAGCCACCAAAGGCTTGAAAGAACTAAGCCACACATCCTGCCCCGCCTTGGAGTCAGCGGCGAAGGTTGGAAGGGAAATCAGCACCATGTCCTCTCCCACAGGAATACGGAAGGAGCGCACAATCTCCACATCATTGTATGAAGAATCGGTGAACCGCATGGTGATGGTATGCCGCTGCCCGGTGACAGTGAACTGGTCACGGTCACGGGGAAAAAGCTCAATGACCTTCTGTCCGTCAACCTGCACCTCGACGACCTTCAGCGCCTGGATGGTTCCTCCAGCCTGTTCCACAGCACGGTTGTCCACCAACACGGTGTGCTGCCGTCCAATGAAATACATCCACAGGGCGACAGCCAGAATCAGGAGGACACAACCGATACGTATGAGCAAACGTCTTTCCTTAACGTTCATGCCTGTACCTCCTGCTCCTGGTCATGGGCAAGCTGCCTGCCTATCCGGCTCTTGTCACGTCGCTTGCGCACCTCATAGAGAACCAAGGCAAGAGTGATGACACCGTAGGAAATGAATACCCGGAAGTATTCGCCCAACTGGGCTTCTCCAATAAGGTTTTTTCCTGCCATCGAGGAGACGATGAACATGACATGGAAAAGAATGACGCCAAGGAATACATTGCCGATGCTCGCCTTGTTGACTGACGCACCGCCGACAAGGAGAGCCGCAATGGAGAACATGCCAATCTGCGCATGGGAGTTATAAGTGTTCAGCGTACCGATGTTGGACAGGTAGATGATCATGCCGTAACCAGCGAACACAGTGGACAGGATGATGGACAGGATGCGCGTCCTTTCCACCTTGATGCCCGCCGAACGAGCCACTTCCATGTCCTGGCCTACCGCCCGCATGTCCTGCCCCAGCTTGGTGCGCCGGAACCAGACGACAAATATGCAAATCACGGCTATGATGAGGAAAGTGGCCACGGGAATCTGTATCCCCGCTATCCGCAGAGGAATCAGATTGTCCAGGCTCCGCCTGATGTTGACCAAGTTGACCGTGTTGCGGATTCCATATCCGCGGGGAAGAATCAAGGCACTGCTGCGGACAGGAATGAGAACTCCCATCAAGTACAGCACAATCAGCTGGTAGATACCATTCATGAAGAACCCAATGATGTAGCTGGTGACCATCTCACGACCCTTGGCCATGTTGAGTATCCGTCCGCACATCCATCCAAGGAACATGGAGATGGGCGTTGATATGATGGCTGCCAAAATCATTCCGGGAATACCGACGATGTTCCAGTCACTTATGAAAATCAGACCGATCTGACCTGCCATGGCGCCGAGCGTCATGCCGAAGTTCAAGCCCATGCCTGCCATGATGGGAATTAACAGTGAAAGAACCAGGAACGCATTACGTGCCACACGGACGATGACTTCCTGTATCAAGTAGTTCGCGGAATATCCTGAAAGCGGTATGCCGAAGATACAGATGACGACGAACAGAACCGTCACCATGTTATCATTCAGGAACCGTCCGACTTTTTTCATGACATCATTCATCGTGACGCCTCCGTCTTACGGGTGAGGGCGTACAGGATCATGCCATTGGACACGATAATCCTGATGACCTCGGACATGTCGGTCTGGATGATGGAATTCATGACCGAAGGAGTCATCGTCAGTATACCTTGGAAAAGGAACGTACCAATGATGACATTGGGAATCGAGGCCTTATTGACCGACGCGCCGCCAATCAGGACGGCGGATACAGCGGGCAAGGCCATGTTGAAGGGTCCCATGTAGAGCTGTATGAAACCAAAGCTCTGCTGGTACACCAGGATGCCTATGGCGGCAAGCCATGTGGACAGGATGACGCTCAGCGTCCTGATCCTGTCAATGTTGATGCCGCTCGCCCGCGCGAACACCGGGTTGGAACCCACGGCGGTCATTGCCGTACCTGTCTTGGTATGGAGGAACGCCCATACGAGGAACGCCAACAAGGCGAAGAACAGCAACATGCCTGTCGGAATTGACAAACGACCGATATTCAGTTTCAGAAAGTTGTCCAGTACCTTAAGGTAATATCCTTCGGTCGAAATGGTCGTCCTTAATCCAGTTCCGGCAAACCCCCATACCATGGTCGGGTTGCGGTAAGGAAGAAGGAGCCACATGATACACATGAAGGCAACGGATGAGAAACCGACGTAGGTGGCAATCATCATCTCTCCGCCCTTGACTTTGTTGAGAAGCTGCCCGTACCCATACCCGAAAAGTACGGCGAAAGGCGTAGCCAGGACAATGGCCATGAGGAACGAAACCGGCCCCGTGAAACCTATTTCCATGGAAAGTGTTCCGCCCAGAAGACCCGCGATGATGCCCAGGGGCAGTCCGAAATTCAGTCCTGTCCCGGAATGAACCATGGGAACCATGGCCAGAACCAAGACGCTGCTCATGCCAAAACGTACCAACGTATCTGACAGTGCTGTTCCGAAGTTTACCCCCACGAAAGGCGCGGTGATGAACAACGTCAGCAGGAAAATCGCTATGATGATCCGAGGCCATCCAAAGTTCTTGATGAACTTCCGGAGTTTATCATACACAGGTTTAAACGTCATGACGATCCGAGACCATCCAAAGTTCTTGAAGAACTTTCGAATTTTATCATACACAGGTTTAAACGTCATGCTGCGCCTCCCTGACCGTCGTCCTTATGGCTCACCATCAGGAGACCGAACTCAGTGGAATCGGTTTCCGCGGGAAGGATGCCGCTGATCCTGCCATCGGTGACAATGGCAATACGGTCGCAGACAGCGCGAAGTTCCTCCAACTCGGAAGACACCATGACAATCGTCGTGCCGTTCTTCTCATTGTCAGCGCGCAGGGCGTCAAGCACAAGACCTTTCGCTCCCACATCTATGCCGCGCGTCGGCTCGGAGATGAACAGCAGACGTGGTTCAAGGACGAATGCTTTGGCCAGACATATCTTCTGCTGATTGCCGCCTGAAAGCTGGCGAGCCTTCTGCTTGCTGCCCGTCGTGCGAATCTGCAACATGTCGATATACTGCCGGGTCGCCTTCTGGATGGCTTCGTTATCACGCCAGGAGACCAGACCTCCCAGATATTTTTTCAAGAACTTTCTCTGCACCTGCATGGCTGTGAATACAATATTCCATTCAAGGGACTCGTCAAGCAACAGACCAACGCCTCTCCTGTCTTCAGATACAAAGGCCATGCCCGCATCAAGGAAGGTACGGGGTTTATTCAAGGGAATTTCCCGTCCTTCAAAAAAGACATGTCCGCCAGCAGGATACAGACCCATAACACCGTTGGGAAGTCCCAGCTTTCCTTGTCCAGCCAGCCCTCCGATACCCAGGATTTCTCCCGGATATACATCAAGGTTAACATCCCTGACCGTCTCTCCAGGCATATCCACCCAGAGATTGCGAATGCTCATCAATGGTTCATTTTTCTGTTCATGAATCGCCCGATGGTTCTCCTTACGCTTCTGGTTGGCTTCAGCGACTTCACGACCTACCATCCAACGCGCAAGGCTCTGTACTGAAGCCTCGGCAGCGGGTACTGCCTTGATGATCCTGCCGTCGCGCATCACCATGACAGTATCACAGATATCAATAATCTCATGCAGGCGATGGCTGATGAAGATGACGGCAATCCCGGCCTGGGAAAGCCTCTTGATGGCTGTGAGCAAAGAATCAGCCTCCTGCTCGGTCAAGACCGCGGTCGGTTCATCCAAGACCAAAAGCTTTATTGTGCTTTTACTCAGTTCACGGGCAATTTCAGTAAACTGCTTGTGTCCGACGGGCATGTCACTGACCAGCATGTCCGGAGCAAGTTGCACTCCCAGCTTCGTAATAGCTTCAAGCGCCCTCTTGTGCATTGTCTCCCGATCCAAAGCGTCCATGCGGTTTCCGAACACCTCGGACAGCACGCTTTTCTTCACTGGCTCACGGTTGAGCAGGATATTTTCCGTAGCACTGAAATCCGGCAACAGCGAAAATTCCTGATGTACCATTCCTATGCCGGCTTTCAGGGCATCCAGAGGCGTGGAAAACGAGACCGGAACGCCATCCATGAACATTTCCCCGCCATATCCGCCGGTCGCCCAGATTTCCTCCATGCCAAAGAGAATCTTCATAAGCGTACTCTTGCCCGCTCCGTTCTCTCCGACAAGTCCGAGGATTTCTCCTCCGTGGAGGGTGAAGTTCACATCCGTCAACACCTGGTTGCCGAAGAACTCCTTGCTGATCCCCTTCATTTCCATCAGGGGAGCATCATTTCCTTCCATATTCACCTTATCCTTGTCCTATGATCCTATATCGTTCCACCCGGCCAACGGATGACACCACATAGGGTCATGGGTACACAATCATACAAAGGAGGGGCATTGCAACCCTACCTTTTATTTTACTGTATACAATTAATGGGGGGCATCGCACAAGTTCTCACCCTTGCAACACCCCCTCATTGAAAACAGTTGTTATTTCACTGTGAAGTACTTCTCAGGTACGACGACATCGGGAGTGCCTTGATAGCCAGCACCCATGATGTAGGTATCCTGATAAATCAATACGTGATTACGGGAACGGACTCCCGTAGTGACATCAGTATAGAACGAACCGTTCCACTTTGCACCCGGCGTGAACTTGCTGTAGGCTTTCATCAGATCGCTGAGACTGGTTATCTCGCTCTCGCCCTTGAGCACGTTGATAGCATGCTGTCCAAGCGCAGCGGTGGTAGTATATCCATAGGAATACGCCCACGTACCGAAGCGTCCGGCACCGCCCTTCGCGGTAACAGCACTTTCAACCTTCTTCAGGATTGCAGGGAAATCCCCGGCTTCAGCGGACAAGTCAATGCCCAAGGCTCCAGGATAACCCATCAGTGGAGAAGGAAGGTCAGCTTCAATGAAATAACCGCCATAGGCGAGCAACTGCTTGAGCAAAGGCTCGGTATGAGCGTCATTGGTTACGAAGAAGGCTGCATTCTTTCCATACTGCTCAATCCATGAGGGAACTTTCTCCAGGATGTACTGCTGGGCTCCGGCGACACCGACATCGCTGGTCGGATCTGGCGCAGTCTCACGGACAAAGCGTATTCCAAGGTCTTTGGAGGCGGCTTCCATGATGGTGGCGCGGCGACCGAGCGTCTCATAGCTCATGTGGCGCGGGAAGGAAATGTGGACGAAGGTATCGAGTCCAAGATTCTTGGCAGTGTTGATGATCAAGAATCCGCGGGCAACGAAGTCGCTGTTGATGGCGAGGTCTGCCGCTGTCTGGATTACACCCGGATCCTCATGAGGTTCACCAGCAAAGGTCAGGACATCCGGACGGCGTTCCTTGATCCTGCGGAATGCCTCGGTGGTGCCGGGAACTCCCTGGTTGACGATGACGGCCTTGATCTTGGGGTCATCGGCGAGGCCAGCGATGGTGGAGATGGTCGTCTCGGCTTCATCCATGAAGTTATCAGGGTACGTGACATGCTGGATGATACCACCGTTCTGTACTGCTCCATATTCCTGTATGAGACGCTCTGCTCCGCGCAGGTCGTCTTCCGACTGGGATACCGTACCGGTGACAATACCGATGCGGAAGTCATTGCTTGCTGTGGCAGCCGGAGCCTTGGACTCAGACGACCCACCGGCAAAGAGCGTTGTGGCTGCAATCAGCAAGACAACAATAAGAAATAAATTCTTCTTCATGGTGTTCTCTCCCTTTATGATTCTAGTAATAATACTTAATTCCAGGAATCCACGCAACAGAAGAAGTGGAAAATATACATTTTGTCATAAATTACCTCCATGTAATTTATTATTAACAAAAATATTGCGCATATGCCTTCTTTATTACAATCTTATTGCATGATTCACAAAACAAAAGTTAATTTTTTGATGGATAGCACATCATTCAGCATGTAATAAACCGAAAGGCAATACAAAGAACATGCTTTTCTTACCATTTATTTTTTTCAATACCAAGTCTCGTAACGAGTTTACGATTCGTTGGTTATACTTTTTTGGGAACAGGGAACTGTTTCCGAAGGAGAACTAATGAACATGAAGAAGAAAGTTATCAGTCTTGCATTGATGCTTGTTGTGGCTACTTCCATCCTGATGGCTGCAAGCTCCTGGGTAGGAATCAACGGTACCTATGAATTGATATCCATGGGCAAGGAATTTGACGCCGGGAATATGAAGGCCGACAAGGCAGGAAATTTCATGGGTTTGCGCCTGAACAACGGATTCTTTGCTGATAATGGTCTGGGAGGGATTGTGGATGCATCACTTCTTTTCCACCTTGAAGATACGAAAGCCGTGAAATGGGATTCTTCGTATTCCATCTATGTAGGACCCGCATATCGGTTAGACCTTACGGACACCCTGGGCGTATATGGAAGCCTTGGTTTTTCCATGAGGAAATATAGCAAGACCCTTGCCACTGTTCTACAACAGGATCAGAAGGGTTCAATGACCCATCTTGGTCTTGGCGCCCAGGCTGCTGCCCAGATGAAGATGAGCAAGAATCTGTTGCTGACCGGGGGAGTCCAAGCTGGCTTCCATTTTTCCGTGACGGCACAAGCAACCGGATGGCTTAACTCCAAGCCCCAGAAGCATGATACCAATTCCTTCACTGTTGCGCCTTTCATTGGTATTGCATACGCCCCGTAGGGATACTGTTACAGCAAAAAAAGGAGAGCGCGATGCTCTCCTTTTTTATTTGCAATCCGGCTTTTTGCAGTCTGGCTGAACAGACGAAACATCTGTTCCCATATCTTATAATATGCCTTATGTCCGGGAACCCTTTTCCCCCGGCAGAGCTCGTCTCTGGCGTCTTGCTTCATACATGAGGATGCCAGCAGCGACTGATACATTCAGGCTGTCTATGTGTCCCTGCATGGGGATGGAGACGATGAAATCACAGTTTTCACGGACAAGACGACTCATCCCATCCCCTTCACTTCCCATTACTATGATGCATCTTCCAGTAAATTCAATTGTCTCGGATGATTCGCCGTTCATGTCAGCACCGTAAATCCAGAATCCATGATCTTTCATCATGGTAAGGGTGGATGTGATGTTGGTCACCACCGCAGTTGGCACATATTGGGAAGCTCCGCTGGAAACACGGGCGACAGTCTCGTTCGCCTGAGCACTGCGCCGTTCTGGTACAACTACCAAATCAACGCCGAATTGATCGGCACTGCGGAGTATGGCTCCAAGGTTGTGAGGATCGGTGATACCATCAAGAACCATGACCAAAGAATCCTTCCCTTCTTCCAAAGAGCCAAGGAAGTCCTCAACGGTCGTCGTGTTCGCCCGCCCGCCGCCACGGCGCACGCTGCCAAGATCCATGACCGCTCCACGGTGGTCTATTCCGGGAACCATCCTGTCCAGCTCGGCTGCCGACAGCTTTTTTACAGCTACACGACCGGTCAACTGCGCAAGACGCTCAAGCCGGGCGCCTTTTTCTCCCATGCCTCTCTGGATATAAAGCGTGGAACCTGCCGAAGCTTGCTTCAAGGCCTCCTCTATAGCATGTGCGCCGGTAATCTTTTCTCCCATGGTCAATCCTTGTCAAGCGGCATGGGTGTTGGAGCCGTCTCCTCCCCCATTGCTTCTGATAATTGCTTCATAAGGGCTTTCGCCTTCATGCTCAACTTTTTCGGGGTCTCCACCACAATTTTCAGATACATGTCACCCCGTGAGTCGGTAGAACGTCCTTTGGGAACTCCGTAGCCACGAACCCGTAGTATCTTTCCATTCTGTATTCCCGCAGGAATCGTCACCTTCACCACTCCATCATCCACGGTCGGAACTGCTATCTCCGCGCCAAGGGCGGCTTGCGTGAATGAAACAGGTATTTGACAGGCAAGGTCGGAACCTTCACGTGAGAAGAACTTATGATCCCGCACATTGACATACACATACAGATCCCCCGGCACACCACCCCGTGGAGCCGCGTCACCCATCCCGTTCAGACGGATGCGGCTGCCCGTATCCACTCCAGGAGGAATGGTGACTTTCAATGTCTGTTGCTTTCTTTTCAATCCGGTACCACTGCACTCAGGACAGGGGTTATCAATGATATGACCTGTTCCCTGACAGTCCGGACAAGGCGTAGCGACAGTGAAGAAGCCACTGCTGCGGTGAACCTGCCCCATCCCATGGCATGTCGGACATACCTTCTGGTTGGCATGACCCCCCTTGCCTCCCGTACCATGACAGGCATCACAGGCAACATGGCGGGCATAGGTAAATTCGATGGATGTTCCGAAAACCGCCTCCTTGAAAGGGATGGAAACATCATGACGGAGACTCTGCCCCGGCTCTGGTCCACGGGATGCCCGGCTGCCACCGGCAGAACGACCGCCACCGCCGAAAAAGCTGTCGAAGATGTCCCCGAAGCCCCCCATGCCACCGAAGATATCCCCAAAGTCGCGATAGACATTGGAATAATTTCCAGCTCCGGCGTTACCATCTACTCCGGCGAATCCAAATTGGTCGTATGCCTGGCGTTTCTTGGGATCGCTCAGTATCTCATAAGCTTCACTGGCTTCCTTGAAACGTTCCTCAGCGGCTTTGTCGCCAGGATTCTTGTCCGGATGGTTGGCAATTGCCAGCTTCCGATAGGCTTTCTTGATTTCATCGTCCGTCGCGCCCTTAGCCACGCCAAGGACTTCATAATAATCCCTTTTTGCCACAGTCCATCATCCTTACACAGAACATGCCGGCACCAGGCCGGCATGCTTGATTACTGAAAGTATAAACAGAAGCAAGACATCAGTCTACAACTTCAAAGTCAGCATCTTCAGCGCCATCAGCACCTTTTCCACCGGAAGAAGCACCTGAGGACGCTCCGGCGTCGGAAGCTCCGGCGTTCGCCGGGTCTCCCTGCTGCTGCGTCTTCTTGTACATCTCCTCCGCCAGCTTATAGGCAGCCTGCTGGAGCGTTTCGCTCTTTGCCTTGAGGTCTTCCGCATTGGAGGAAGTATCCTGGAGGGTCGCCTTCAGGTCGGAAAGAGCCGCCTCAATCTTCGCCTTGTCATCAGCGGATACCTTATCGCCGTACTCCTTCAAGGACTTCTCCGTGGAATAGACCAAACCGTCCGCTTCATTGCGGGCATCGATGCGGGCGCGTTCGCGCTTGTCTTCCGCCGCATGGGTTTCCGCTTCCTTGACCATCTTATCAATCTCAGACTCGGATAATCCCGAAGACGATTCAATGCGTATTTTCTGTTCCTTACCGGTTCCCAAGTCTTTTGCGGAAACATGCACGATACCATTGGCATCGATATCGAAGCTCACTTCAATCTGCGGAACTCCGCGGGGCGCGGCAGGAATGCCGACCAAGTCAAAATTACCGAGCGTGCGGTTCTGTCCTGCCATCTCGCGCTCTCCCTGGAGAACGTGGATGCTCACGGCAGTCTGGCTATCAGCCGCAGTGGAGAAAATCTGACTCTTATGGGTCGGGATGGTCGTATTGCGCTCAATCAGCCGGGTCATGACTCCGCCAAGGGTCTCTATGCCCAACGAAAGCGGCGTGACATCCAACAGAAGGACATCCTTGACATCCCCGCCCAGGATACCCCCCTGGATTGCAGCACCCATTGCGACGACTTCATCAGGGTTCACGCCTTTGTGCGGCTCCTTGCCGAACAGGGCACGGACTGTTTCCTGCACGGCCGGCACACGGGTCGATCCTCCGACCAGAATGACTTCATCAATATCCGCCGCCTTCAGTCCTGCATCTCTCAAAGCATTCAGGCAGGGCTGCTTGGTTCTCTCAATGAGGTCAGAAACCATTTGCTCGAAACGGGCGCGGGTCAAGGACATCTGGAGATGTTTCGGCCCGGAAGCGTCCGCAGTGATGAACGGCAGGTTGATTTCAGTCTGGGAAGACGCAGACAGTTCAATCTTTGCTTTCTCAGCCGCTTCCTTCAAACGTTGCAGAGCCATTGTATCCCTGGACAGGTCAACGCCGGTTCCCGCCTTGAATTCATTGATCATCCACTCTATGATGCGCTGGTCAAAGTTGTCTCCGCCAAGGTGGGTGTCACCGTTGGTACTCTTTACTTCAAAGACACCATCTCCCAATTCCAGGATGGATATGTCGAACGTACCGCCGCCCAAGTCGTAGACAGCGATTTTTTCTTCCTTGTTCGAGCCTTTGCCAAACCCATACGCAAGAGCGGCGGCGGTAGGCTCGTTGACAATCCTCTTTACTTCAAGACCAGCTATCTTTCCAGCATCCTTCGTAGCCTGACGCTGGGCATCATTGAAATACGCCGGAACCGTAATGACTGCTTCTGTTACCGGAGCCCCCAGATAGTCTTCGGCAGTCTTCTTCATTTTCTGGAGGATCAGGGCGGAAATCTCCTGTGGGGAATGCAGGGTTCCGCGGATGTCCACGCGAATCTCATCATTCGGTCCGGTGACCACTTTATACGGGATGGTACCAAGCTCATCGGGTACTTCATGGTACTTCCGACCCATGAACCTTTTGATGGAGTACACTGTATTTTCTGCATTGGTCACAATCTGGTTCTTTGCGGGCTGACCGACGAGGCGGTCGCCTTTGGAGGTAAAACCAACGACAGAAGGTGTAGTGCGCTGTCCTTCCGAGTTGGCTATGACCATAGGTTCCTTGCCATCCATGATGGCTACGCAGGAGTTTGTCGTCCCCAGGTCAATACCTATTATTCTTGCCATTTTTTTTCAATCTCCTATTCTTATCTGCTAATGTAATTAATCTTGTGGCAAAACGTCAAACCTTCGGCTTGATCACTTTCACCTTGGCAGGGCGGATGATACGGTCATGCATCTTGTAGCCCTTCGAGAAAACCTGCGCCACCTTTTCGACCGGACAATCCTCGGATTCTGTCATCAGGTAGGCTTCATGAAGGTTCGGATCAAAGTCCTGCCCTTCCGCCTCGATTTCCTCAAGTCCCCAATCTTTCATAAGGATGCCGCGGAAGCGTTGCTCGACCAACACAATCCCATCACGGATGCCCTGTACATCAGTCGCCGTTTCGGCGGCACTGATCGCACGCTCCAAATCATCGAGTACAGGAATCAAATCTCCAAGGAGACGGGTATTTGCGTAGGTGACCGCTTCTTCCTTGTCACGGATGAGCCGCTTGCGGTAATTATCAATCTCAGCTTCCCGACGAAGGGCTTTGTCCTTGACTTCTTCCAATGCCTTTGTCAGTTCAACGACCTTGGCTTCAAGCTCTGCCGTCCTGTCTTCAACCAATGCTTCATCGGTTTCCTGGACAGTGGGGCTTTCTTCTTCCCCCGCCTGAAATTCTTTGCCAGCTATTTCTTCAGTCACGCCATCATCTTTCCGAACACGCGGTTTGGCGTCTCCAGCAGATTTTCCACCCTTGCTCATTTTTTCCCCTATCCGTTATTTCATAATATAGTCGATGTCACGAAAAATTGTGACGAGCGCAACAGTGCCACATATATCATCTGAATCATGGCTCTCCTGCGCGAATGTCCCCAGGAATCACAGGACACGAAGTCAAGATACTCATTGCCAGATATAAGCGTCAAGAGGAAGACAAAAATCATGGAAAATTCCCAATCTGGAACCAAACCGAAAGAAAATCATCCATTTCATCCAATGAAGATTTCAAACATCGAGACCAATATCCAGCATGAGAAAGAATACGGTATGACAAGCAATTGAAGTTCTTTTCTGTTCATTTATAAGTTTTTACGGTTTGCTTATGTTCATTCTTCCTGGATTCATGATAATATTCGGATGGACGGCAAGAAAGCGTATGCCGGAAACCTTCTTTTCAGCATATGCCTTCTTTATTGACCGATATCATCTCTTAAGAAAGGAACCGATCATGAGCATCAACTTATCACTTGACAATCTTGAAGCATCATTTCCCGCGGACTTCACGGAAGACCAGAAGGCGGCAGCAAAAACTCTGTTCTATAAGAATCTGGCTTTGGCAGCACATACCTTCTACGGCGGCAAGATACAGGTCGTGCCTAGCTGCGGGGTGTACGGTCTGAACTGGTTCAACGCGTGGTATACCCCTGGCGTGTCCAAAATCTCCACGACAATCCGGGACGATAATGATACATCCTTTGCTCTGAGCTCCCGTGGAAACATGGTAGCCGTGGTTTCCGACTCCACCCGCGTCCTTGGTGACGGAGACTGTACGCCTCCCGGCGGACTGGGAGTCATGGAAGGAAAGGCAATGCTGATGAAATATCTTGGCGGCGTTGATTCCATCCCCCTTTGTATTGATTCCCGCGATGAATCAGGCAAAAACTCTCCTGAGAAAATCATTGACTTCGTCAAGATGGTTCAGCATTCTGTCGGCGCGGTTAATCTGGAGGACATCAGCCAGCCAAATTGCTTCAAGGTTCTCGACGAGTTGCGCGAAGCCTGTGACATTCCGGTGTGGCACGATGACGCCCAGGGAACAGCCTGCGTCACTCTTGCCGGTCTGCTCAATGCATTGAAACTGACCGGTCGCTCATTGTCTGACGCCAAGATTGTGCTTCTGGGAAGCGGAGCTTCCAACTCCACCATTGCCCGCCTGATTCTGGCTGATGGCGGCGACCCCGCAAAGATGGTTGTCTTCGATACCCGCGGAGGGTTGCATGCTGACCGCAAGGACATTGAGGCTGACAAGCGTTATTACAGGAAATGGGAGCTGTGCCAGCAGACGAATCCCAAGAAAATCAACGATATCGCCGAGGCATTGAAAGGCGCTGATGTACTCATCGCCCTGTCCCAGCCTGGGCCTGATACGGTCAAGAAGGAATGGATTTTCGGCATGGCGAAGGATTCCATTGTCTTTGTCTGCGCAAACCCTGTTCCTGAGATATGGCCTTATGCCGCTCATGAGGCAGGCGCTGCCATCGTGGCGACCGGACGCGGGGATTTCCCCAACCAGGTGAACAATTCCGTCTGTTTCCCTGGCATCCTCAAGGGCGCGTTGATAGTTCGCGCACGCAAGATTACTGATGCCATGGCCATCCGTTGTGCGCATTCGATTGCCGACTTCTCGGAGAAGTTGGGAATTTCCAGGAACAACATCATTGCAACAATGAAGGAAACCGAGCTGTTCGCCGTCGAAGCCGCCGATGTAGCTATGCAGGCCATTGCCGATGGCGTCGCCCGTGTCAACCTCACGTGGCAGCAAGTCTACGATACCGCCCTTGCGGATATCAAGGCTAGCCGCAAGCTGACTGATGACATGATGAAGCTCGGTCACATCCAAGAGCCTCCCCAGAGTATGCTTCAGGAAGCCTTGGACAAAGCAATAGCGGAAATAAAGAAAAAATAAGCATCAGTGTGCTGGAATCGGACAGAGGGGGTATTGCGAGACTTTTGCAATACCCCTTCCCTATGTTTCCCGCTTGTTCAAGCTATGCGGCCAAATCTTTGCACCTGTCTCTTTGTCAGGGTACAGGAGCATTCTTCAACACAGGATATCCGTCACCGGTAGCGAAATTCCAAATTCCCGCACTCCATGTCTCGTCCGCAGTCCAGTTAAGGGGATTAAGCCAGAAGGACGGATTGCTGAAGTCACTGTTCTGAACCAGTGTCACTTCACTGGAAGTAAAATCAGTGCCCTGATTGTTTCCCGTCCATACCAACGCTGGTGGCGGGGAGGCAGGGTCAGAAGCATAGCGGCGGGATGAAAGAGAGGGGTTCGTGGAGGGGAGTCCGGTACGGGAACCGATAAAGACCCCCATATGGGGATTGGTATCCAGCGCCTCAATCTTCTCCGTGATTATCGCAGCGAGGCTCCTTAGATTTCCCAGGTCATAGAACAACAGACCGCCGAATCCGCCGACGTAGGACCCTCCTACGATGGATCCGGTGACGACGTAAGAGTTGGTGATAATACCGCTCTGGCTGGAATGTAATCCGAAGAATCCTCCCACATAAGATGAAGTACTGCCCGTAATGTCACGAACACGGACGTAGGAGTTAGACACATTCCCACTGTTAAAAGCTCCTACAAAGCCTCCGGTTGCATTCGAATTATTACCAATGATTTCTTCCTCTATCAGTACAGAACATTGCGAGATGTCCGCATTGTACTGCTCTCCGATGAACCCACCGGCGTATCCTCCTGTACTTCCGACGTCTTTGTATATGCTACCCGTGACGATTGCCGCGCTTTCCTCTATTTTCTGCGGCACTCCACTATTGTACGGCACCCTTCCCACGAATCCGCCTATATTGGCATGCCCATGAATGCCCCCTCCGACTTCCACACGGCTCTTCATGATTTCAGTTTGACTTCCGCTCATCAGTGCGGCAAAGCCTCCGACCGCCGACCCTGTGCCTGTGCCTGTGCTGACGATGTCTTCTTCAACATAGATTCTGATTTCTTCAATATGCGCACCATTCATGATTTGTCCAGCGAAGCCGCCGACTAAGTCGCCTCCTTTGACGGAGCCGTTCATGACAACTCTGACGTCAGATACATCGGTGTTGCTGATGGTTCCGGCGAAACCGCCGACGGAGGCACCTCCGTCGATGGAACCGGTCACAACAACCGTGATGCCGGTTATCAAGGAAGAGTTGGCAACATATCCGGCGAAACCTCCCGTGTGAATGGTAGTGGTAGCTGAATCCGATCCGGAAACGGTAATGCTCCCGACTTTCGCTGTCGGATATATCGCCGAGCTTCCAGCATGGCTGATTGTCCCACTATCATGCATATAGCCAACGAAGCCGCCTGTAAACAACATAGTACTATCAGTGGAAGATATGGTATCTATCACGGCGGTCGAATTTGTTATGGATGTCGTGTCACCACCTTCTTGGAGACCGACAAAACCACCAACACTAAGAAGACTTCTTGTAACCAATGTTTCTGCGTCAATCTCGCCAATGTCTGTCCATGAATCGCTTATCGTCGCAGAATTGAGATATCCCACAAAACCACCGATACGGACAAGCATAACCTCTCCTGCGATTGTGACTTTCCCTTCCGGCATCTCCACGAAACAGTTTTCGATACTCGCTCCGTCATCGTTGACTCCTGCAAAACCACCGACATTCATCCATCCTTCCACCAAGGAGGAAGCTCCCCTGCCCTTGGCACTGCTGTCAACTATACTGCTCCCCGAATTGAAGGAGCGCCCGACGAACCCTCCTGCCGAACCAGTGTGGCTATCACTGCTGTTATAACCGGTGGTGACCACCCGATCAAAGACTGTCGATACATTCTCGATGGAACCACTTTTATTACTGCCGACAAAGCCTCCGGCATATAGCCTGCCGTCCACCGTACCTGCGATGGTATCGACGCGAGGTGACTCCGGGAGGAAAGAGATCTCTCCAGCTTCAATGTATCCTGCGAAACCACCAGCATATGCGCCGCTCACCCTATTGCTCACGGCATAGCTGTCCGTTATATCCCTGTTGTAGTTGCGCCCTACGAACCCTCCGGCATAACCGTCCGCTATGGAGCTGTTCACGTTCCTGACAATGGCATGGCTGTCTGTTATCACGCCACTGTTGTCAGCTACAAAACCTCCCGCAAACCGTACGCCATGGATGCTCTCGGCGATGACCTTGCTGTCCGTTATCTCTCCTGCCCCTTCATCTGTGTCATTAATGGCGGCCAGCCCTCCCGCCATGTTTCCTTTGACCATCGCATAGCCCGTGGAATTTCTGATGACTCCCCCGTTCATCCCGACCAAGCCGCCGGCATAAGCCGTTCCATCACCTTCCACATGCCCGCTCACGAAGCAGTCCTCTATCATCCCCATATTCACACCCGCCAAGCCGCCAACTATATAACTGCCACCTGTATTAGTTCCTCTGACCACCACGTTCGTCAGGCCAAGGTTATTCACGGTTGCAGTATCGGTTATCATCCCAAAGAAACCTACATTTGCCGCCGAAGACGTAATCCGCAGCCCGTTGACCACATGGGACTTCCCGTCGAAAAACCCGTTGAAGACTACGTTCGGCCATGTCAGGTCATTTGTTGCCAGGTATTCCCCCAGCTCTATGTCATGGACTAGCTCGTAGTAAATGCCGGACGTACTGCCGTATGTCTCCAGCAGGTGCATCAGCCCATGGGCCGTATATATCATGTAAGGGTCATCCACCGTTCCAATTCCCGTGTAGTCACTCCCAAAAGAACTACTTCCCCCTTTCGTCCACGTCGTCACGCCCACCGGATTCACCTCAATGCCCCACCCCGTGAGCTTCACACTGTAGGTGCTGTGGTATCCCGCCTCGAAACCCTTAGCGTCCGGGATGTTCCACGTATACGTCCTCCCGTCCAAAAGCGTGAAGACCATCGTCCTATCTGGATAGGTGCCTCCATCATGCGGCACGATAATCGCCACTCCTGCCGTCCCCGCCGCGTTCACCGGCACTTTTCCTCCTGCCGCATCCGTCTGTTCGTTGCTTATGCTTCCATTTTCAAAATTAATGTCCGCTGTGGTTGGCATGCTGTAGTAACGCACGCTCAGCCCCGCAAGGTCACCCGTTTCCAGCCCTGCTCCCGCGCTGATCTCCAGCGTCAGCTTGGAAAGCTTGTGCTGGAAGGTGAGATCAACGTCTACGGGCACGTCCCTGCCCACCCCTTCCACACGCGCGAAGATTAGGTCATCCTCATACGGATTCGCCTGGTTCCTTACGTCCACCTTGTAGATGTATGCGGACCCTTCGTTCAGCTCTGGGGTATCTTGGTAGGGATAATAGGCAAACAAATCCACCTCGGTGCCGTCTGCCGGAAAGAAGGCGTCCCCCCAGAACTTCCCCGTCAGGGAATCATACGTGTAGGGGTAGTTCACCACGCCGTTCAGGATGTTCCCCGGCTCCACACTCTCACCTGTGGAAACCATGTACAGCCCTATCTCATCTCCCTCTTCCCACTCCCATGAGCTGTCAGGATTCCCCACCACACGAGCGGAGAAGGCTATGACCGCCTTCTGTGCGACCGGCGGATGCAGATCCTGGATGCAGGAGGACAACACTAATACGAGTACAATAAGAGCCAGCATTGCTATAGGGGACTTCTTCATAAAGCGCAACCTATTCTCTGGGACTCTGGGACTCTGGGACTCTGGGACTCTGGGACTCTGGGACTCTGGGACTCTGGGACTCTGGGACTCTGGGACTCTGGGACTCTGGGACTCTGGGACTCTGGGACTCTGGGACTCTGGGACTCTGGGACTCTGGGACTCTGGGACTCTGGGACTCTGGGACTCTGCACATGCTACATTCCTAGAGGGAACTACTTATTCTTCGTAAATCCTGTGGTGTCCGCTTCGCTCCCGGTCAAAGGTCATTCATCAGATACAACGTACCTACACTAACTCAGCATAATTATAGCAACTTTGCAGAAATTTGCATCATATAAAAAAATATGATTTTTTATAAAAAAAGTATGACACAAAGGGTTCCTCTACACATGAATGAGGCGGTCTTTTTCAGAATTGGGAAGTTAAGTATTCATATCTACTTTGGATCCGATTGATGGAGCATCAAGGGGAATAGCAAGAGGATTGTCACTCTTGGTCATCGTCCAGAAGAATCTCCTCCTCGTCCCCCGCTGGAACGAACAAAGGACGCGCTTCTGAGTATGCTGTACGCTTTCTGATTCCCATTGGTTCAGGTTCATCCATTGGTTCGGATTCATCCATTGGTTCGGATTCATCCATTGGTTCGGATTCATCCATTGGTTCGGATTCATCCATTGGTTCGGATTCATCCATTGGTTCGGATTCATCCATTGGTTCGGATTCATCCATTGGTTCAGGTTCATCCATTGGTTCAGGTTCATCCATTGGTTCAGGTTCGTCCATTGGTTCAGGTTCGTCCATTGGTTCAGGGTCGTCCGCTGCCATGAATCGAGTGGAAGGGTCAGAAGCATGTATCGCTTCCACGGAGGGCATGGTTTTCTGCTTCTGCTCCAATTCATGCAGATAAAGCTGGACAGTTCCGACCATCGCCCGGAAAGACTCATCGGCATGACGAGTACTGGTAGCAAGGACATCTTCGACATGCTGAACAGCCTCCCCCGCCAAGGCATGCACGGATTCCTGTGCCTGGGAAACGATGGAAGATGAGAAACTGTTAATCTCCTGCATATGGCCATCAAGTCCTGCCCGTGACACCTGCATGGCATCGAGCAGCTCCTCATGATGGGCAGCAATCATATCAGAGCAAGAGTTCAGGCTGGCATGCAGAGCATCAATCCTTTCCTGTACGCTATCCATTTCCTTGATATTCCGCTGGACGACGGCAATCCTGTCTTCCGCATGGGACGTCATGGAAGAAAGCTCGGTCAGAGTCTCGCGGTAATAGTCCGTAACATCCTTCATGCCGTCCAGTTCCACGGCATTGCGCGACAACTGCTCCAGTCTTTCATCCACAGCTTCAACAAGGCGTTTCATCCGTGTCTCACGATCCACAAGCTCTGCGCGTAACTCATCCGCATCCTTCTTGAGACCGGCGGTCATGAGGGACAGTTCCTTCCTTTCCTTTATCACGAAATCACGGATACGTTCCGGACGCAAGGCACTGGCATCCTGCTTGCGCTGGACATATATGATGAGAAGCGTAGAAAGAAATAAGAAAATGGGAAGCCCGATGGCAATGAAATACAAGCTCATGTCCTTACCTCCGGCACATGCTGATTATATCAAAAGAACTGTCGGGAAAAGTCCGCCCAAGACGTACAAATCAAATCCGCATGGGGAAAGTCGGTTCGCTTCCCGCCGCCGATTGAACGTCTTTCAGCAAGGAGGCAGCTTTTCATGCCCATTCCATACGCTCCCTCGACATCCTTATCATAACTGTCACCAATGTATAACACAACCGAGGGATTAGGATTTCCCATTTTTTCCAAAAGATATGAGAATGCGGCAGGATGAGGCTTGAGATACCCTGATTCCTCGCTGCTCACCGCAACATCGACCAGAGCGGACATCCCCATGCTGTCAATCTTCCCCGCAACAGGAAAGTCACTCATCACGCCCAAGAGCATGCCGTTGTCCTTCATCTGCACCATGGCATCCTTCACATGAGGGAAAGGACGGAGATTATGGTATGATTCCTCCCAACGCCCATATATATGCCGCACGAACGCATCTTCCACACGAGAAAGATTTTCTTCAGTCGCAGGCATGCCCCGCCTCTGCAATACAAGTTGCGCCTGGCGGCGTCGCATGCCCTCCAATGTCGCGGGAACGGTGGGAACCGCATTTTGAGACTGGCGGAACAGCGAACGCATTTTCATGAAGCGTAAGGCGGTCAGTGCATGGGGAAAGAGGGTGGCAAGCATCTTCCTGTTAAGTATCGTCTTGGGATACAAAGTCCCGTCGATATCAAAACATACGACTTTGATACCATTTTCTCTCCACCACGCCATAATCTAGCCTTTTGCCCGCTTCTGTTCCATACGGCCTTTTTTCTGCTGGGACTGCTTGCGGGATACCGCGCGACGCTCATCAGCTTTTCCTTTCGCCGCCTTGTTGCCCGGCTTCCGTGCCTTGGGAGCCGCCTTTGCCCGGCCTCCACCCTCCGGCTGCGCCTTGCGGGTATCGGATGCAGAGGCTGGTTTTCGGGGCTTTTCATTGTCCGCCGGAACGGAAGATTTCATCTCCCCTTCCCCTTCGGAACGGAGGGAGGCCATTCCCGCAGGATTACGCCGCCGTTCGCGTAATTCCACCTCTATGGGAATGGAAGGGAAGCCCAAGTCCCTGCGGATGCTGTTCTTCAGGAACTGCACGTATATTTCCGGGAAACCAGGCTTCTTGTTCACGAAGAACAGGAAGCGCACCGGAGCAACGCTGACTTGCGTCCCATAGTAGACCTTGAAATATCCGGAACTGCTACGGGGAGGTTGATAGGCTTCACTCCATCTTTTCAGGGCATTGTTCACATCGGCAGTGTCCACCCTTTTGTTCAGCTGACGCCACACGGCATAGACTGTATCGAGCAGGATATGGACATCAGTCGCCTTGAGCGCGGACACCCCTACCAGAGGCGCAAAGGTGAGAACGGGGAACAAGAACCTCACGCGGTCCTTGATTGCTTCAAGTTGGTTCTGGATGCCGCTCAGAGCGTCAATCTTGTTCAGGACAAGAACAACTCCTTTACCCCGCCGGACAATCAACTGCGCAATCTTCTTGTCCTGATCGGCTATGCCTTCTTGCGCATCGATCATCAGCAGGACGACATTGCTCTCATCGATTGTCTTGATGGCACGGTTGACCGAATAATATTCGACATCCTCATCAACCTTGCTTTTCCTCCGGATTCCCGCGGTGTCAAGGATGGTGAATGGTGTTCCCTTGTAGAGGAAATCGCCGCTCACTACGTCGCGGGTCGTGCCGGGGATGTCGCTGACAATGGAGACTTCCTGCCCGACCAAAAGGTTCGTCAAGGTGCTTTTCCCCGTATTGGGCTTTCCCAGGACGGCCAGCTTGATGCGTTCGTCCTTCTGCGGCAATACATCGAAACGCTCGTCCAGATCAAGCATGCCCATCAGAGTATCTTCCAGGTCTCCGATACCCAGCCCATGGGCGGCTGATATGCCGACGACACGTTGATACCCAAGGGAATGATAGTTCCAGACCAAGGTTTCCCGGTTGTAGTCATCAACCTTGTTCACCACAAGGACGGTTTTGTCCCCGTAGGGGCGCAAATGCTTGACCAGCATCTCATCTTCAGGGGTAAGCGTGGTACATTCGAGCAGCAGTATCAGGACATGGGCTCGTTCAAGTATGCTCAGGCTTTTCTCCGAAACAAGATGATCCAAGCCTTCTCTGTCCAGCTTCACTCCTCCGGTATCGACCAGCATGACACTGTGTCCTCCGAGCATCCAATGTTCGGAGACGGGGTCACGGGTAACGCCGGGCGTGGGATCGGTAATCATGCGACGCTTTCCCACCAGTCGGTTGAACAATGTGGATTTACCGGTATTAGGCCTTCCTACGATGGCAATGAGAGGGAGGGTTTCGTCAAGGGATGCTACGGACTGCACTCCTGGGACGCTAGGTTGTCGATCTGTCATGAATTGTTTTCCTTATGTAATCTTCAATTTCCTGGGCGTTGGTCAGGTTCAGGGCATGGAGCGCCATCTCACGAGCGGCATCATATGAAATGGACCTGATTGCCTTTCTTACGTCCAGCAAGCTCTGGGAAGTCATGCTCAACCCATCGATTCCCAAACCCATGAGCAGCAAGGCTCCCGTCGTAGTACCCGCCATCTCTCCGCAGGACTCAACTGTTATGCCTGCCTGATGAGCATTGTCTATGATGATCTTCAACAGTCTCAGAACCCCAGGATGTAACGGCCGGTAAAGATACGCGGTACGGCTGTTCGACCTGTCAACCGCGATAGTATACTGGATAAGGTCATTTGTTCCAATAGAAAAGAAATCAACCTTCCGGGCAAGGATGTCGGAACAGAGCGCAGCGGAAGGGACTTCAATCATGGTGCCGACCGTGATGTCTTCATCAAAAGGCATGTTCCGGGAACGAAGCTCCGATTTTGCCTGTTCCAGTATTTTCAGAGCCATTTCAAGCTCTAACAGGCCACTGATCATCGGGAACATAATCCTCACCTTCCCGTAAGCGGAAGCACGCAGGATGGCGCGCAGCTGGGTGAGGAAGATAGCTGGTTCCGCCAGGGTGAAACGGACTGCCCGCCAGCCAAGGGCTGGATTGCTTTCACCCAGTTCCATGCCAGGGATAATCTTGTCTCCGCCGATGTCCAGAGTCCTGATTGTCACGGCTCCTTGTGCTTCCATGCCTTTGACCATGGCACGGTACGCGGCAAACTGCTTGTCCTCGGAAGGCAGGGAATGGGAATGGATGAACAGGAACTCGGTACGGTACAGACCTATGCCGTCACAGCCAATCTTGGCCAGCATGTCCAGTTCAGCCAAGACCTCGACATTCGCTTTCAGGGGGATGAACTTGCCGTCGGTGGTCACTGCCTTGTGGAACGCCAAATCCCTGACCGTGCGTTCCCATGTCGCCCAACGTCCTTCGCAGAAACTTTGCATGCGTGAATGGTCGTCGGGCTCCATCCGTATGATGACTTCGCCTTCCGTTCCATCTATGAAAATTTCATCATCGCCTGCAATCTGATCCAAGACATCCCTGACCGCGACGACGGCGGGAATATTATAGGAACGGAAAAGAATGGCGGCATGGCTGGTTCGGCTGCCGTCGGCAAGGATGATTCCCTTGACATGGGAGCGATCCATGTCCATGACTTCCGAGGGAAGCACGCTATCACAGACCAAGATGACATCCTTGTCAGTCTTCACAATCTGCCCATGGTCAGTTCCGGTCAGACTCCTGATGATACGCGTCCCCACATCTTTGATATCTACGGTACGTTCAGTGAGGACGGCATCCTTTTGCGCGGCCTCAAGGGAAGAAGTGAACAAATCACAGGCTCTTTCCACTGCCCATTCGGCATTGATGGCGTCCGTACGAATCAGGTTCTTCACCGTGGCATGAAATTCAGAATCTTGAAGCATCATCAGATGAGTGTCGAGTATGTCCGCATGTTCATGGGAAGCCGGAGAAACGGAAGCGTCAGGAGCGTCGGAGAAAGCCATGATATCGGTTTTCACAGCTTCCACGGCGGAATCAAACCGCGCTTCCTCACTGTCGGCAAGCGCATGTTTCCGGGTCTTGCTTCCCCTTATCTTCGTATGGGGAATCATCTGTTTGGCATGCCTGTACACCAAGGCAGGACCCAAAGCCAGCCCCTGCGATGCCCCGATTCCCGTCAATACCTTCATATCTCTATACTATAAGGAGTTTCCATGCCCCTGTAAAGAATACGGTTTCCAGATACGCCCTCATATATCCTGATGTACCCTCATGAACTTTCCTGAAACAAAGTTCCGGCAGAGTTTCTGAAACGGGGTAGTACAATTCTATAGAGAGCCTGTGGAGAAATAAAGCCGATGCTGACGAATCTTCTGTTTTCGGCTATCCTCATCTTATGCACGGCGATGAATATGACAGCGGATATCTCACTCATCCTCCCGTTGAAAACGAGCAACAGGAGAAAGCTAAAGAAAAACCGCGCCGCCATTATATGCTGCTTGCATGGCTGGTTCTTTTTGCCGTCAGCATAGTGATGGCCGTGGCTTTCCTGCCCCGAACCATGGCTTCCATAGAAGAAAGCGGCGTCCTTCCTTTGCTCAGGGAATGGCAAAGTCGTTCTGAATCCGCCGTTTCCCCTGACTATCGCACTGTAGAAGCGGCCTTGTTTTTTCCGACATCATCTTCAGGGGATATACAAAATGTTACCCTCTACCAGAAAAGGACGGGCAGCGGACTTTACCATGATACGATGGAGGCACTACTCGCAGGTCCTGACAGGGATGCCTTGGCACGGGGTGCCATCACCAGAATACCTTCCGGAACAAGGCTCATCGGGCTGACTGTCAGCTACTCGATTGCCTACATTGACCTGTCAGAAGAATTTCTCGCCGCATTCAAGAACTCCGCTTCCCCTATGCTGCCGAACCCGGCTTATCACCAGATACTGCACACCATGAAGAAAACTGGTCTGAGGGATATTGTCCTCCTGATTGATGGTGTTCCTCTCAAGGATGTCCTGGAAAAGATGTGACATGATCCGAAGGAACGGGGAAGCCAGGGGAAACTGGGGATGATGCAGGTTTCCGGTTCAATCGGAAATACAGTTCAATCGGAAACAAAAGCAGATGAGAGCATGGCATCCTTGTCCATGCCTTTCCCCTGGACAAGAAGGACAAGAAACTCAGTATTTCCGCCTTTGAGTCCTTCCAAGGGAGAACGCACAATATTACGCACGCCTACCCCATCCGCTTCAAGGATATCATGGACATGCGCCATCACATCACGGAGAACGGTTTCTTCCCGCACCACGCCGGTGAATCCTGGCATGTTCTTCGGAGTCTCGAACTGCGGCTTGACCAAGGCAACAAGCCAGCCCATTTTTGTCAGGGAAAGAATATGTGAGGCGGCTCCCGCGATGGAACGAAACGAAAGGTCGCAGACTGCTGCGTCGGCAGGCGGCTCAAGTACCTCGACAGTCATGATGTTCTGTTTTTCATGGACGATGACCCTGCTATCGGTACGGAGCTTCCAATCAAGCTGGTTATAACCCACGTCCACGCTATGGACACATGCCGCACCATGTTGGAGGAGACAATCAGTGAACCCTCCGGTAGAAGCTCCTGCATCAAGCATGACCAAGCCAGAGACAGAAAGCGAGAAAGCATCAAGAGCTTTTTCCAGCTTATAGCCTCCACGGGAAACATATCGGGGAAACTCCAGGGCAATCTCGGCTGAGGCAGGCACGCATGCCTTTTCATCCGTGATACGGGCTCCATCAACCATTACGTTCCCACATGCAATATAACCGCGCAACCGTTGTCGGTCATGTTGGGGAAATCTTCGGACGAGCACATCGACCAGAAAGGGGTGACGGGACTGTCCGGCCATGGTTCAGCCTCCATAGGAACGGGCAATCCGTTCAAGTTTCACGGCTTTCCCTGTCCTGACATCAATGGAGCAGCAGACTCCCTGTATCCACCCTGGAGCATCGAGGATTTCACTTTTCAGGGGCATCTGGGTCAACTGGCGTTCAATTGACAGCGTGGGATCGGAACCGATGACACTGTCCCTGGGGCCGCACATGCCGATGTCACTGATATAGGCTGTACCACCGGGCAAAATGCGCTCATCGGCTGTCTGCACATGCGTATGGGTTCCGACCACCAGAGATACTTTGCCATCCACATGAAAGGCGAAAGCCTCTTTCTCATGGGGAGCCTCGGCATGGAAATCGACAATGATCACAGGTGTCTGGCGGGACAGTTTCTCCAGCATCTCGACACCGACACGGAAAGGACAGTCCAAAGGCGGAAGAAACGTTCGTCCCTGGAGGTTCAACACTCCGACCTTATGCCCCGCAACCTCAACAACCACGGAACCATGCCCCGGAACTCCGGGAGCATAGTTGGCAGGTCTCAGAAGGCGCGGCTCATTGTCCAAGGTCGGACGCAATGTTTCTTGCTGCCAGATATGATTGCCACTGGTCACAACATCCACACCCAGGTCAAAGAACTGCCTGAGTTGTTCGTCGTTGAGACCAAAGCCATTGGCGGCATTCTCTCCGTTCAAGATGACAATATCCGCCCTGAACTCTTTCTTAAGAGCCGAAAGCCCCATGAACAAGGCTCTGCTGCCTGGCTTGCCACAGACATCGCCAAGCACCAGAGCCGTAAGAATCTTGGAATTATCCACGTTCTTTCCCTACATCAGACTATATCAGCGAGCGTATTCCACCACGCGGGTTTCCCTGATGATGGTGACCTTGATGCGGCCTGGATATCTCAACTCGGCCTCAATGCGACCGGAAATATCCTTGGCAATATCCTTTGCCCCTTCATCAGTGACAGAATCACTGTTGACCAGTATCCTCAATTCACGACCGGCCTGGATAGCATACGCTTTGTCCACGCCGTTAAAACTTTCCGCAATATCCTCAAGGCTTTCAAGACGCTTGATATAGTTGTCCAAGGATTCGCGGCGAGCACCGGGGCGGGCAGCACTGATTGCATCGGCAATCTGCACGATTACCGACTCGACCGTCGTCGGTTCGACATCGTTGTGGTGGGAATGGATGGCGTTGATGACCTTCTGATCCTCTCCAAGCCGTTTGGCAAGCTCCACGCCAGCTTCAACGTGACCAGAATCATCTTCAGTCTCGATTCCCTTTCCAACATCGTGCAACAGACCGCCTCTGCGGGCAAGTTCAGTATCCGCGCCAACCTCGGACGCAATCATCCCTGCAAGAATAGCCACTTCCTTGGAATGAGCAAGCACATTCTGGCCATAGCTGGTCCGGAAGTACAGCCGTCCCAATGCCCTGACCATTTCTGGACTTATGTTGTGGATTCCCAGATCGAATACTACCTTCTCTCCTTCATCAGCGACGATGCGGTTCACTTCACGCGTCACCTTTGAAACGACTTCCTCAATCCGCGCAGGATGGATGCGGCCATCTTGAACAAGACGCTCCAAGGCTACCCGTGCAATCTCCTTGCGCACCGGATCAAAACAGGAAATAACAACAGCCTCTGGAGTATCATCAATGATGATATCCACACCGGTCAGCGTCTCCAGTGCCCTGATGTTCCGTCCTTCCCGTCCAATGATACGACCTTTCATCTCATCATTCGGCAGTGAGACAGAAGCTACGGACACTTCCCCGCTGACTTCTGTCGCCAATCGCTGGATCGACGTGACAATGATGTCGCGGGCTACTTTGTCAGCCTTAAGTATGGCTTCCTGCTCAATCTTGTTTACCAGTACCTGAGAATCCCGGCGAACATCATTCTGAATAGTCTCAATGATGGTCTGCCGCGCTTCCTCGGTCGTCATGCCGGCGGTTCGTTCCAGTTCCCTGAGCAGCCGTGTTTCCAGTTCAACGGCTTTTTCTTCCTGTCCGGCAATACTTTGTTCCCTTTCCCCCAGTTGCTTCTTGACAGCATCCAGTTCACTTTGTCTGCGCTCTAAGTTCTCTTCCTTCTGCAAAATCCGGCGTTCAGACCTCTGCAGCTCATTTCTTCTTTCTCTCGCTTCCCGTTCTTGCTCCTGCTGCTCCTTGAGCAACTGGTCACGGGTTTCAAGCATCAGTTCCTTGCTTTTTGCCTGAGCTTCCTTGATTGCTTCCTGATTCAGGCGTACCGCCCTCTGTTCAATCGAAGTAAGCTTAATCTTTGCATACAGCAAACGGATCAACCAACCTAGAATTATGCCAATAACACAACCAAGGAGGGTTGACAGATATACATTCATAACACCCTCCATGATAATGTTACATATAATACGTGAGTCACATGCGGATGTCAAGCGACTATCGTGGACAAGATACATCTATTTGTATTCATAGAAAAGAGATAGAAACACAAAAATCCATATTCCCCAGGAAAGGAGTCAATAATGGATTAAGGAGATACGGCCTACAAGGACAAGATAGCGCACAACGAGTCCCTGTCAAGCATGGAATATTTTGAGTCGCTGTTCATCTCATATGATAAGACTTTCTCTGGATTAAAGCCGAAACACATGCCTGGAGACAAAAAAATAGGTCGTTGCCCCAGGCTTTCGCCCTTCACAACAACCTATCTCATGGCCAACCGCCAGATTGTGACTGACTCAGGCTTCCGCCGGAGCAGCCTCCTTCTTGGAGGATGACTTCTTTGCGGGCTTCTCGGAAGCTTCTTCTGCGGATGCTCTCTTTTCAGCGGCAGCCTTCTTGACGGCCTTGGCCGTCTTCTTGTCTTCCTTCTTCTTTTCCTTCTCGCTCTTGGCTTCAGTCTTTTCCACCAGCTCAAGGATCACCATCTCAGCGGCATCGCCTTGGCGGTTACCAATCTTGAGGATGCGGGTATAGCCTCCGGCGCGGTCGATGTTCAGGGGAGCAATCTGGGTGAAAAGTTTGGCAACGACACCTTCGTCAAAAAGGTCTTGGGAAACCTGCCGTCGATTATGGACAGAATCCACCTTCGCACGGGTAATCATCTTCTCCGCCATGCGGCGGGCTTCCAAGGCTTTTGCCTTAGTGGTCTCAATCCTCTCATATCTGAAGAGGGAGGTCACCATATTGCGCTTGAGCGCCTTGCGCTGGCTGGCTGTACGGCTCAACGCATTGAATCCTTTCCTATGCTTCATTCTTTTCTTCCTTGTTACCAGGTACTCTGATGGCATTCTTCAGGACACTGTAATCAGTCATGCCAAGGCTGAGGTTCCACTCGGCGAGCTTCGCCTTAATCTCAGACAGGGACTTTTTGCCAAAATTCCGAGTCTTGGCAATCTCCTCTTCAGTTTTCTTCGTCAAATCCCCGATGGTGCGGATATTGGCGTTTTTCAGACAGTTGCTGGAACGGACAGTCAGCTCCAGTTCCTCGACGGAAGTGTTCAGAATCTTGCGAACCCTTTCTTCTTCCTCATCGATTTCGTCGCTGCTGTTTATCAGGCTCTCATCGAAATTGATGAAGATTGAGAAATGATCCTTCGCAATCTTCGCAGCCTCAGCCAATGCGCTCTCCGGAGAAATAGTACCGTCAGTGTAGACTTCAATGACAAGTTTGTCATAATCGCTGCGCTGTCCGACACGGGTCGGTTCAATGGCATATTTCACACGGGTGACGGGAGAGAAGGAAGCATCAAGGGGAATCGTTCCGATTTCCTCAACATATTTCTCGTTGATTTCAGCGGGAACATAGCCGCGTCCCAAATCAATCTGGACTTCCATCTCGATATTTGCGTCATCCATCATGGTGAGGATTTCCATATCCTTGTTGATCACTTCCACCTGCCCGCGCTCAAAGCTGGCTCCGCTAAGGATTCCTGGCCCCTTGCATTCGATGAGCAGTGTGGTGCTCTCACTCTCTTCAGGCAGACGGAGCTGGAGTTTCTTCAATGCGGCGATGATGTCGCTGACGTCCTCCCTGACTCCGGGAAGGGATTCATACTCGCTGGTCACCAGATGAGGCACACCATCTTGGTTGAAGGTGGTGAATTTCACCGCGGTAATCGCATATCCCTGAATTGAAGAGAGCAAGATCCGGCGCAACGTGTTACCAATGGTAGTTCCGAATCCTCTTTCAAAAGGATAGGCGGTGAACTTGCCATAATCAGGTTTCACATCGCTATGTTCGAAAATGATTCCTTTCGGTCTCTTGAACCCTTTCATCAGATTTTTACGTGCCATGTTCACTCCTTAACGAGAATAGAGCTCAACGATCAACTGCTCGTTGACATCCGCCAGCTCAGAGATGTCGGAACGCTTCGGGGCGATAATAAAAGTGCCCTTCATAGCATCGGGATCAAGCGAAAGCCAAGGTGCCACTCCAGCACGGGTGTACTCAGTGAGGTTTTCCTTTATCAGATTCATCTTCTGTCCACGAGAGCCAATCGAAATGACATCGCCATCCTTCAGACGGTAAGAACGGATGTTGACGCGGGATCCATTGACGAATACATGCCCGTGGCTCACCAGCTGGGATGCCTGACGGCGAGTGCTGGCGAAGTGCAGGCGGTACACGACATTGTCAAGACGGCGTTCAAGAAGGACAATGAGGTTCTCACCTGTCTTTCCAGGGATACGCGCGGCTTCATCGAAGGTTTTGCGAAACTGCTTCTCAAGCATCTCGTAGGTCCACTTCAGGTGCTGCTTCTCACGGAGCTGCATGCCATAATCGGTCATCTTCTTGGTGCGGGCCTTTGGGTCCTTGCCAGGAAGACTGTCACGATGCTTCTGTCCGGGGCGGCGTGCCGCTGGATGCGTATCAGTTTTCTCTCCGCGGGCGACGAGGCGTGCCTTGTCAGCGCGAACATGCTTATATTTTGGTCCGGTATATCTTGCCATGATTCTATCCTTGCTCCTCTAGGTCAGACTCTTCTGGTCTTTCTTGGTCTGCAACCATTATGGGGAATCGGGGTGACATCCCTGATGCTCCTCACTTGCAAGCCGAGAACCCCCAGGGTCCTGATGGCTGATTCACGGCCTACCCCTGGTCCTTTCACGAAAACATTCACTTCACGGAGACCATAGTCCATGGCCTTCTTAGCCGCTGTTTCAGCAGTCGTCTGTGCAGCGTAGGGCGTGGACTTCTTAGCTCCGCGGAAACCAAGTCCACCGGCACTGGCCCAGGATACAGCATTGCCCCTGAGGTCGGTCACGGTGACAATGGTATTATTGAAGGTTGCCTGGATATAGACATTCCCTTCCAATACCGTCTTCTTCACTTTACGTTTGACATTAGCCATTTTTACGCTGCTCCTTACTTCTTCTTACCGGCGACGGTCTTTTTCTTGCCCTTGCGGGTACGGGCATTCGTCTTGGTTCTCTGACCGCGAACCGGAAGTCCCTTGCGGTGACGAAGACCACGGTAGCACCCAATGTCCATCAGACGCTTGATATTGAGACCCACTTCGGTGCGAAGACGACCTTCGACCTTGAAATTATTCTCAATGATCTCACGGAGCTTGGAAAGATCCTCAGAGGAAAGGTTATTCAACCTTTCATCAGGATTAACAGCCGTCTGCTCGCAGATTTTCGCCGCGGAATAGTTCCCAATGCCGTAGATATATGTCAAAGCAATTTTTACTGCCTTGTTTGGTAAATCAACTCCTGCAATTCTTGCCATCAAAGGCCTCCTGCGCTCTCACTTCTTTATTTCTGTCTCTGCTTGTGCTTGGGGTTGTCGCAAATAATGCGGACTACCCCATTCCTTCTAATTACTTTGCATTTATCGCAAATCGGCTTGACACTTGCTCTCACCTTCATGGTTTAACTCCTAGCCTATAAATATTTGACCTTGCCCTTCGACGCCCCGAAAGTCGTGTCGTGGTGATGCATCTTCAGGAGACTTTCAATCTGCCGTGTCGTCTCAAGCGTAGTGCCGACGAGAATCAACAGTGAAGTACCTCCGAACATCATTGCGACGGATGCGGGGAAGTTGAAGAACTTCTGGACGAGAGTCGGAATCAAAGCGATGAAAGCCAAGAAAATAGCTCCGGGAAGAACGATGCGGTTGAGGATCCTTGTCAGGTACTCCTCCAGCTTCTCGGTACGGACACCGGGAACCGACCCTCCGTTCTCACGGATTTGCTTGGCCATCTCCACAGGATTCAGGCTCACCTGCGTATAGAAGAACGCAAAAGCAATGATCAGCAGGGTGTAGATAATCAGATAGGGGGCACCCTGGGGTTCAAGCCACTTTGCGAAACTTGCCATCCATCGTACCTCTGGTCCCAATGCAGATGCTATCTGTAGAGGGAAAGACAGGAGGGTGGAAGCGAAAATAACGGGGATGACGCCGGACGGGTTTATCTTGAAGGGGATGTAGGAATTCTGCGCTCCATACATCTTCCTGCCGACGACTCTCTTTGCATAGTTCACGGGAATCTTGCGCTGTCCCTGCTCCTCATAGACGACCAGGGCTACGACGACAATGAACATTGCCACGACGACAAGCACGACCACAGGGTTAAGAACGCCAGCGGAGATGCTTCTGAACAGCGTTGCGATGGATTCCGGGAAACGGGCGACGATACCGGCGTAAATCAGCAATGAGATACCATTGCCGATACCTTTCTCGGTAATCCTCTCACCCAGCCATACCAGGAACATCGTACCTGCCGTGACGGTCAACATGGCTACCAATGTGAACGCCAACTGCCCGATGGTAAGGGCGTTGGGAATTGATTGCGCATATACAGTGACGACATAGGACTGGATAAGACATACGACGACCGTACCCCAGCGGGTGATCTTCTGTATCTTTTTCTTCCCTTCCGGTTCTTCCACCATTTTCTTCCAGCTCGGAATGACGAGCAACAGAAGTTGGATGATGATCTGCATGCTGATGTACGGCATGACGCCTAACATGAACAAGGAGAAATTGGAGAATGCTCCACCGGAGAAGAAATTCAGGTACTCAGTTATACCGATGTTACTGGATGTACTCTGCGCCAGGAAGTATTCCTTCAAAGCGACGGGATTGATGCCAGGGATAGGAATCACCGTACCCAAGCGGCTGACGACCAGCAACGCAAGGGTAAAGAGAATTTTCTTTCTGACATCCTTCAGTCTGAACATCGTAATTAGGGAGTTTGCCATTGCATCCTTCTTTTTATTACTACTCTCTGATCTCACCGCCAACGGCAGTCACTTTCTCAGCGGCTCCCGCAGACAACTTCACACCCTCGACAATGACCTTCTTGGTCAGTTCCCCGTTAGAGAGAATCTTGGCCAAGGCATCATGTCCCTTCAACAGCCCACGTTCCTTCAAGGACTGAGGGTTGACCGTCTCTCCATTCTCATAGCGCAGAGAAATGTCATCCAAGGACACAACTTCATATTCTACTTTAAAAGGAAAGTTTGAGAAACCACGCCGGGCGATACGGCGATACAAAGGCATCTGGCCACCCTCGAATCCGGGACGGACACCACCGCCGGAACGGGCATTCTGACCATTGTTGCCACGCCCGGAATGCCGACCCTTGGAACCATAGCCACGACCGACAATCTTCTTCTTGGTATTAGCACCGAATGGCGCGCTGATCTGTGCCATCTTATATCTCCTCGACTTTCACAAGATGTGAAACCACACGAACCATTCCCAAAATAGAGGGAGTAGGTTCCTGGACGACAATGCTGCCGATGCGACCGAGGCCGAGGGCCTTGACCGTCTTACGCTGAGCCGGCAGAGAGCCAATCACACTCTTGACCAGTTTAATCTGAATCATTTTCTTGCTCGTTTCTTTTTCCATGATTATCCCCAGAGTTCCTTCAAGGACTTGCCGCGGGCATGAGCCACAAGACGGGCATCATACAGGTTTTCGAGAGCGTCAAAAGCCGCTTTCACCGTATTGATCGCATTCTTGGATCCCAAGGACTTACTCAGCACGTCGTTGATACCGGCAGCATCGCACACGGCACGTACAGCTCCTCCGGCGATGACGCCAGTACCGGGAACTGCGGGACGCAGGAGCACGCTGGCACTCTTGAACTTGCCGAGCGACTCATGGGGAACCGTCACACCCTTGAGGGGGATGGTGACCATGTGGGTCTTCGCCTTGTCAATCGCCTTGCGGATAGCTTCGGTAACGTCATTGGCCTTGCCGAAACCATATCCCGCACGACCATTCTGATCCCCGACGACGACCAAGGCTGAGAACGAAAATCTCCGTCCACCCTTGACGACTTTGGCAACACGGTTCAGCTTTATGAGTTTTTCGACGAGTCCGTCGCTTTTCTCTCTTCCTTTGTTCTTTTCCACAGTTTCCCCCTAGAACTTCACGCCGGCTTTGCGGGCACCATCGGCGATGCTTTTCACAACGCCATGGAACAGATACCCGTTGCGGTCGAACACCACGGTCTCGATCTTGTTCTCAAGCAGGCGCTTACCGAGAGCCTCGCCGAACTTGGCGGCATCTTCAACTGTATTCTTCAGTTCCTTCAGATCCTTCTCAAGGCTGCTGATAGCTACTAAAGTGTGACCGGCAACGTCGTCGATAGCCTGGGCATACAGATGATTGTTGCTACGGAAAACCGTTAACCGGGGACGGACGGCCGTACCGGAAAGAGTCTTCCTGATATGTACCTTGCGGCGTGCACGGAGCGCCGTCTTATCGTTTTTCTTACTCATTTCTGCCTACCTTCCGATCACTTCTTGGCTCCGGACTTGCCAGCCTTGCGACGGATAGTCTCGGTATCATACTTGATTCCCTTGCCCTTGAAGGGTTCCGGGGTTCTCAAGGAACGAATCTCAGCGCTGACCTGACCGACTTTCTGCTTGTCGATGCCGGAGACGACGACCTTGTTGGGACCATCGACAGCGATAGTGATTCCTTCAGGAATGACGTACTCGATGATATTGGAGTACCCAAGGTTCAGCACCAGCGCCTTGCCACTCAATTCGGCACGGTAACCGACGCCATTGATCAGCAAGGTCTTGGAATATCCTTCGGAGACTCCCTTTACCATGTTCTGGACAAGCTGGCGGTAGAGGCCATGGAATCCACGGCTTTCCGGGCTGTCATCCTTACGGGAGACGGAAACATGTCCGTCAAGAACCTGGACATCGACTTCGGGCCGTGTCGCCCAAGATAACTTACCTTTGGGACCTTCCACATGGATGGTTCCGTCGGTCACAGCAACCTTGACGCCTTGTGGCACCGTTACCGGCATTTTTCCAATTCTGGACATATTTCACCACCTACCAAATCGTACAGATCAGTTCACCACCGACCATGCTCTCACTGGCTTTCTGTCCAGTGATGACACCTGCGGAGGTGGACACGACAACCACACCCAGTCCGTTGAAGACACGAGGTATTTCCTTGTAGCCGGAATATACCCGGCGACCAGGGGTGGAGATCCGCTGAAGGCCATGAAGAACAGGTTCCTGCTTCTCATCGTATTTCAAAAATACGCGAATGAAGTTGTTGGAATCTTTGGTGACCTTCTTAAAATTCTTGATGAAACCTTCATTCTTCAGAATCTTTACAATCTGGAGCTTCATCTTCGAAGTTGGAATATCTACTTTTTCATGCTTCGCCTGACTAGCATTTCTAATCTTGGTCAGCATATCGGCGACAGGATCACTTATAGCCATCTCATTCTCCTACCAGCTGGATTTGGTGACACCAGGAATCTGGCCTTCGCTAGCGAGCTTACGAAAGCAAATCCTGCACATGCCGAACTTGCGCAGATACCCGCGGGGTCTGCCGCAGACTTTACAACGATTGACCGCGCGAGAACTGAACTTTGGCTCTCTGTTGGCCTTGATTATCATCGATTTTTTTGCCATCTGTCTTTCTCCGCCCTATTTACTGAAAGGCATGCCGAGCTTCTTCAAAAGCGCGTGCCCTTCCTCATCGGTCTTGGCCGTTGTCACGATAGCCACATTCAAACCACTAATCCTTTCGATTTTGTCAAAGTCAATCTCAGGGAAAATGATCTGCTCAGTGATGCCGAGAGAATAGTTCCCGCGACCATCGAAAGCATTCGGCTTTACGCCATGGAAATCCTTGACCCGTGGCAAAGCCAGCATAATCAGCCTTTCCAGAAAATACCACATGTTGTCACCGCGCAGGGTAACCATGGCGCCGATCTCCTGGCCTTCGCGGACCTTGAAATTGGCGATTGACTTACGGGCACGGGTCTTCACGACATGCTGTCCGGTAATCTGCTCCAGTTCCTTGACGGCGACATCCAAAAGTTTCTTGTTCGCCACCGCCTCACCGACACCGACACTGACAGTAATCTTCTCCAGACGGGGAACCTGCATGACGCTCTTATACCCGAACTCCTTGAAAAGTTCGGGAGCAACTGTCTCGCAGTACTTGGTCTTGAAATTGGGTATGAATTTCTCAGCCATCAGAGTACCTCCCCAGTCTTCTTGGCGAAACGGACCTTTTTGCCCTTTTCGTCAAACTTATATCCGATCCGAGATGTCGTCCCGTCCTTTGTAAGGTACGCCACGTTGGAAACGTGGATTGGAGCCTCAATCTCGACTATGCCGCCTTTGTCCTGAGCATTGCGCTTCTTCATGGTTTTCTTCACCATGTTGGCGCCTTGGACAATGACACGTTCCGACTTTACGTCGACCTTCACGATCTTTCCGGTCTTGCCTTTGTCTTTCCCGACAAGAATCTTGACCGTATCGTCCTTCTTCAGTCTCATTTCCTACTCCTACAACACTTCCGGCGCAAGGGACACGATCTTCATATAGTCGCTGCGAAGCTCGCGGGCGACCGGTCCGAAGATGCGCTTTCCGCGCGGGTTATTGTTGGCATCGATGATTACGCAGGCGTTCTCATCGAACCTGATGTATGTACCGTCAGGTCTGCGGTATTCCTTTTTCGTTCTGACGATGACGGCCTTGAGGACATCACCCTTCTTGATAGCGCCATTCGGCAACGCATCCTTGACAGCAACGACGATGACATCGCCGACTCCGGCAATGTACCGGTGACTGCCACCCAGCACCTTGATGCACTGGACGGTCTTTGCCCCGCTGTTATCTGCCACATTCAAGTATGTCTGCATCTGTACCATGTCATTACCCCTACCTTAGCGTGCCCGCTCAACGATTTGAGTCAGGCGCCAGCATTTGTCCTTGCTATAGGGACGGCATTCGACGATGCGGACAGTATCGCCGATATGAGCATCGTTGGCCTCATCGTGAGCCTTCACCTTCTTTGTTCTGGTCACGTACTTCTTGTACAACGGATGCAGTGTCCGGGAGGAAATGGCAACAACAATGGTCTTGTCCATCTTGTCGCTGACAACCTGTCCGGTAAACGTCTTCTTATTCGATTCCATATCTGCCGCCTCTCTTATTTCTTGTCGGAACGAATGCCCAAGGAGTATTCGTGGATAAGAGTGTTCACACGGGCAATCTGGCGGCGCGTCGTGCGCAGTGCCAGGGGATTGTCCAGATGTCCAAGCACTTTGTTCATCCGCAGGTTCAGATGTTCCTTGTGCAACTCTTCCTTCTTAGCTACCAACTCGGCATAGGTCAAATCACTGAATGAATTCTTCATGTCTACTACTCCAAATTCGTCCGGGCGATGAACCGGGTCTTGATTGGCAGCTTGGAAGCGGCAAGGGAAAGCGCTTCTTCAGCCAACGCCCTGTCAACTCCCGCCATCTCAAACATCATGGCACCACTTTTGACGACTGCCACCCATCCTTCAGGAGCGCCCTTGCCGTTTCCCTGTCGGGTTTCAGCAGGTTTCTTTGTGTAAGGCATGTCCGGGAAAATACGGATCCATACTTTACCACCGCGCTTGATATGACGGGTCATCGCGATACGGGCAGCTTCAATCTGACGGTTGGTAATCCACTTTGGCTCCAGGGCCAGCAGGCCGTATTCGCCGAAAGCAAGTGAATTGCCGCGATAGGCGACACCGTCACGGGTCCCGCGCTGCTTCTTTCTATACTTGATTCTCTTAGGACTCAGCATGATTAACTCCTCACCTCGGCTTCAGCCTCGGATTTGGTCGGCTTCTTGACCAGCAATCCGGCGTCATCCTTGTTAGCTCTTTCGTAAATCTCGCCGTTGAAGACCCACACTTTCACGCCGATGGCGCCAAAAGTAGTGTTTGCCTGCGCAAACCCATAGTCAATGTCAGAACGCAGGGTATGCAGGGGAACACGTCCTTCCTTCATCCATTCGGTACGGGCAATCTCTGCGCCACCGAGACGACCGGAAAGCCGAATCTTCACACCCTGTGCGCCGCCCTGCATGGCCTTTGACACCGCCATCTTCATGGAACGGCGGAAAGAACCGCGGGAAGTGAGCTGCTTGGCAACGTTAGCCGCAATCAGCTGTGCATCGACTTCAGGTTTCTTGATTTCCTTGATCTTAATCTGTACCTTCTTGTCAGAAAGCTTCTGAAGCCTCTGGCCAAGCTTCTCTACATTGGCACCCTTGGAACCAATGATAATTCCGGGACGGCTTGTCGCCAGGACTATCGTAATTCTCTGGGGCTTGCGGATAATCTCTACATCAGAAATCTCGGCTCCCTGGACTTCAGGACATTCATTGAGCGTCTTGCGCAGGCGAAGGTCTTCGTGCAGGGTATCCACGTACTCGCGCGGATCAACATACCACTTGGATTTCCACGTCTTGTTAATGCCAAGACGAAGTCCGATAGGATTGACTTTCTGGCCCATTATTTCCCCACCTTTACAGCTTCGTCAACAACGACGGTAATGTGCGACATCCTCTTGAGCAGTATGTCACGTCTTCCATGGGAACGTGGCCACACCCTTTTCAGGCGAGGACCTTCGTCAATCAGAAGCTCGGACACGACCAACTGATCCTCATCGAGGGTACGCTTCATGTTCAGGGCATTCGCCCCGGCGGACTGCAATACCTTCAGGATCAGGCGCGCACCCTTCTGAGGCATTGCCTCCAGAATGGCGACAGCTTCGATATATGGCTTCCTGCGGACCAGGTCAGCTACAGGACGCACCTTAGATGGAGATACCATCAAGTACTTGGCAATTGCCCGGTACCCTTTTCTTTCTTCCATGCTGTTATCCATTACCTACCAGCCTTTTTGTCAGATCCCGCGTGACCGCGGAAAATCCTCGTGGGAGCGAACTCGCCAAGCTTATGCCCAACCAGGTTTTCCGTCACGAAGACAGGAATCCACGTCTTGCCGTTATAGACCGAGAAAGTGAATCCAACCATCTCAGGGATAATCGTAGAAACGCGCGAATATGTCTTGATCATCTGTTTCTGACCGGACTTGTTCGCCTCCTGAAGCCTCTTATAAAGTTTTTTCTCGATAAAAGGACCTTTTTTAATTGACCTAGCCACTTTCTACTCCTACTTCCGCTTCTTGACGATGAACTTGCCAGAAGGCTTCTTCTTCGAACGGGTCTTTCCACCTTTGGTCGGCTTGCCCCACGGTGTAGCAGGATGCCGACCAGCGGCAGTCTTGCCTTCACCACCACCATGCGGGTGGTCAACAGGGTTCATGGCAACACCACGAACCTTCGGGCGGCGTCCCAGGTGGCGGCTGACGCCGGCCTTTCCCAAGGATACGTTCATATGGTCTTCGTTTCCCAGCTGACCGAGAGTAGCGTAGCATTCATGGAACACCATACGCATTTCACCTGAAGGCAGGCGAAGGGTCACGTAGCTCCCCTCTTTTGCCACCAAAGTAGCTCCCAAGCCCGCGGAACGGACAAGCTGGCCGCCGCGTCCCAAAGTAAGCTCAATGTTATGGACAGTCAATCCTAAAGGAATAGCTTTCAAGGGAAGCGCATTGCCTGTATCAAGCGTGGCCTGTGGTCCGCTTATCACCTTGGCGCCGACGCTGATGCCCTTCGGAGCCAGGATATATCTCTTTTCTCCGTCAGCATAGAACACCAAAGCGATGTTTACACTGCGGTTGGGATCATACTCTATGGTTCTCACCACACCGGGAATGCCAATCTTGTCGCGTTTAAAATCAATGATGCGGTATGAACGGGCATGCCCGCCTCCGCGACGACGGACGCTGATACGACCAAAGCCATCCCGCCCAGCCTTGCGATGCAGACGGCTGGTCAAGGACTTCTCCGGTTTGTCAACCGTGATTTCATCCCGGACAAGGACTGTTCGCTCTCTCAGGCCGGGAGTATAGGGTCTGTACGTTTTCAATGCCATTTTTCCACTCTCCCTTATACGCCTTCGATGGCCTGGATGGAATCACCCTTAGCCAATGTGACGATTGCTTTCTTCCAGCCACCGGTAGTCCCCTTGACGGAGCCTGCCTTGCCGCGGGAAAACTTGGGCTTGCCGGGGACGTTCATCGTGTTCACCTTCACTGGTTCCACGCCGAAGAGTTCTCTGACAGCCTCGCTGATCTCGTGCTTGTTCGCATCGGCATGAACTCTGAAAGTATATTTCTTGCTCTCAAAGTCCCTGGCGATGTTTGATTTCTCACTCAGCACAGGTGCTATGATTATTTGATCTGCTCTCACATCCGACCCCTTATTTATCACCGTAGAAATCATTCAGATTCTTCGCGGCGGTCTCCATGACAATCACCTTCCGGCCGTAGAGCAGCTCTTTGGCAGCAAGCCTGTTGTAGGAGAGCACGCGCACGTTGGGAATGTTCTTGGCAGCGCGGCGAAGCAGTACGTCATCATCCTTGAGGATGATAAGTGTCCTGTTCAGACCTTCCATGAAATTCTTCAGGATTGCCATCAGCTCCTTGGTCTTGCCGCTTTCCGCCGTGAAATCTTCAACAACAACCAAGCGTTCTTCCTGGACGGACAGAGACAGGAGCGACTTCATCGCCAACCGTTTGACCTTCTTAGGAATCACATAGCTGTAATCACGGGGACGAGGCCCGAAGATCGTTCCTCCGCCAACCCAGACAGGGGACTTCTTGTCACCAGCACGCGCATTGCCCGTACCTTTCTGCTTGTATGGCTTAGCATTGCTATAATTGACTTCTGCACGGGTCTTGGTGCATGCAGTACCGACACGGCGGTTGGCCAATTCATTGTTAACGGCATAGTAAATTGAGCCGTCGCTGACTTCACGGGCGAACACCGCATCATTCAGTTGGATAGTGCGGATTTCTTTCCCTTCCGTTGAATATACTTTAGTTTCCATCTTCTCGCCCTACCTCTTTACCGCTTTCTTGACGATGACGACGCTCTGGGCGGGACCGGGAATTGCTCCCTTGACCATAAGGACCTGCAATTCTTCATCAACGCGCACGACACGCAGGTTCTGCACGGTTGTCCTTTCAAAACCCATGTGACCGGCCATGCGGTGGCCTTTGAAAGTATGAGCCGGCGTAGTGGACATTGCCGTACCACCGATATCACGATGGAACTTGGAGCCGTGGCTTGCACGACCACCTGCGAATCCATGACGCTTCATACCACCCTGGAAGCCCTTGCCCTTGGTCGTGCCGGTGACATCGACGAAAGCGATGTCCTTGAACAAATCGACACCCAGGACTTCGCCAACAGAAACTTCCTTATCAAAGTCGCGGAATTCAACCAGATTCCGTTTGACCGCGACACCCTCAGGGAACTGTCCGGCATACGGCTTGGTCACGCGGCTCTTTTTCTTGTCGATCGCACCGAGAAGTGCGGCATTATAACCGTTTTTTTCCTCGGTCCTGTCGGCAACGACGACGTTGCCCTCTATCTTTATGACCGTCACAGGAGTCAGTCTGCCTTCTGCGTCAAACACCTGGGTCATGCCTATTTTCTTGCCGATAAGCCCTAACATCTCTTACCTCGACTCTTTACTGTTTGATCTCAACGTCCACACCAGCAGGGAGCTCAAGCTTCATGAGGGCATCCATGACTTTTGATGTAGGTTCCAAAATGTCAATCAAGCGCTTATGGGTCCGCATCTCGAACTGCTCACGCGATTTCTTATTGACATGTGGCGATCTCAGGACAGTAACTTTATTGATACGGGTCGGAAGCGGTACGGGTCCGGAAACCTTTGCACCAGCTTTGACTGCGGTCTGTACGATGGCCTTGGAGCTCTGCTCGACCAATTCAATGTCAAAGCCTCTCAAGCGCACCCGAATTCTTTCATTAGCCATGATTCCTCCAAAAAAACAGGTCTTGCCAGCGCCCTGTGCGCCGGCAAGACATTCCTGGCTCTATTAGCCTTTGATATCGGTCACCTGACCGGAAGCAACGGTTCTACCACCCTCGCGAATAGCGAAGCGGAGACCCTTGTCCATGGCAACGGGGTGAATCAGTTCGACTTCCAGCTCCGTGTGGTCGCCGGGAAGAACCATCTTTCCGCCTTCCAAGAGCACTGTACCAGTGATGTCGGTGGTGCGGAAATAGAACTGCGGGCGATAGCCGGAGAAGAAAGGAGTCTTACGACCGCCTTCCTCCGCGGTAAGCACGTACACAGTACCGATGAACTTCTGGTGAGGTGTGATCGACTTGGGCTTGGCAAGAACTTGTCCACGGACAACTTCCTTCTTGTCAATGCCGCGCAGCAGGGCTCCGATGTTATCACCGGCCTGACCATCCTCAAGCAACTTGTTGAACATCTCGACACCGGTGACGACGCTGTCCTGGGTGGCCTTGATTCCAACGATGGAAACAGGATCGTTCACATGGATAACGCCACGTTCGATACGACCGGTAACGACGGTACCGCGACCGGAGATGGAGAAGATGTCTTCGATCGGCATGAGGAAAGGCTGGTCAACGGCACGCGCAGGAAGCGGAACATAGTCATCCATAGCGTCAAGCAGCTCGTCGATGCACTTCGTCTTCTCAGGATCATCGGGGTTGTTCAAGGCTTCATAAGCAGAACCGCGGATGACAGGGGCATTATCTCCATCGAAACCATTGGCGGTCAGCAGATCGCGCATTTCAGCCTCGACGAGATCAATCAGTTCAGGATCGTCCACCTGGTCAATCTTGTTGATGAACACGACGATGCAGGGTACGCCGACCTGACGGGCAAGGAGGATATGCTCCTTGGTCTGAGCCATGGCGCCATCAGTGGCAGCAACGACGATGATAGCTCCGTCCATCTGGGCAGCGCCAGTGATCATGTTCTTGATGTAGTCAGCGTGTCCCGGGCAGTCAACGTGGGCATAGTGCCGGTTCTTGCTCTGGTACTCGACGTGACGGGTATTGATTGTGATTCCTCTGGCCTTTTCTTCCGGGGCGTTGTCAATTGCATCATAAGCAAGAGCCTTGTCACCGAAAAGCCGGGCACAGTGCTGGGTGATTGCGGCAGTGAGGGTCGTCTTACCGTGGTCGACGTGTCCGATTGTTCCAACGTTAACGTGCGGCTTCGTCCTCGCAAACTTTTCCTTAGCCATCAGTTCCTCCTTGTGACGGGTGCGTGTCACAAAAAAATAATATGCGATTCATAAAGGTCTACGCCCTTACAATTCACGATGTGAGACAAACTGTGATGTGTCCGTTGAGGGATGGAAGGAAATCCAGAGGTCGATGAAACAGGAATATCCTTCCACCGACATAGAAACAGGTTGTAAAAAACCGCCTGTAACCTGGACCACCTAACCATCCTGGCATTCAGCCCTTGGACGATCGGTTTGGCTCGGCATGTTCTCGCATGAAGACACGTACATACGCATCTTTCGGCAAGACACCTTGCCTACTATACTGAATGTGGACGGAACATGTCAAGCGAATCATTGTTTTTAAAAAGGAAATTCAACGCAATATTTAAAAATAGTGTGATTCATGTCTGTAATTTGTTGTAATGAAATTGGTTATTATTTTTTTACATCATCCAGGGTCATAATTTTCTCACATCTTCTTCTCATGCGTGAGGGCAGCCATTCATCCAAGCCCACCCAAAAACAGCGTTCCTCCGCTTCTGATAGCCCCCGACCTTCCGTTTCAACCATTCAAGATTATCGGCATCGATGCGAAGCGATATAGCCTGTTTTACAGACTTCAAGCAACGCGGGCCTGGCCGAAATAATCCTGATTCTTCCGGTCACGGCGTAAATTACAGCCACAATGACAAAACCATGCAGGCTGCCTGACCCGAAAAAACGATCTTCACTGATGATTGAATGCTTAGCGTCAAAACAACAAAAAACCGGCCATCCCAGAGGACGGTCGGTTCATAATCACCGGAGAAAGCAGAAAGACTACCAGCGGTAATGGCTGAATGCCTTGTTTGCCTCCGCCATGCGGTGGGTATCTTCCTTCTTCTTGAAAGCGGAACCACTGCTGTTAAAGGCATCAAAGAGTTCGGCTCCGAGCTTCTCACCCATGGTTTTCCCATTACGGGCGCGAGCTGCGGTGATGAGCCAACGCATGGCCAAAGCCTCACGGCGGGTCTCGCGAATCTCAACGGGAACCTGATACGTCGCACCACCGACACGGCGGCTTTTGACTTCAACGGCGGGCTTTACGTTCTCCAGCGCCTTGAGGAAGACATCAAGAGGCTTCTCTCCTGTCTTCTCCCCTACATCCTGCAATGCCGCATACATGATACCAGTACTGATGGACTTCTTGCCATCGATCATCATACGACGGATAAACTTCTCAACCACGACGCTATTGTACACGGCGTCTGGCAAAATCTCCCTGACGGGAGCTACACTTCTTCTCGACATGCTGTCACTCCCTCATCAAGCCTTCGGCTTCTTGGCACCGTACTTCGAGCGGCTTCTCTTGCGGTCAGCGACGCCCAAGGTGTCCTTGGCGCCACGGATGATGTGATAACGGACACCGGGAAGGTCCTTGACCCTACCGCCACGCATGAGCACAACGGAGTGCTCCTGCAAGTTATGTCCGATTCCCGGAATATAGGCCGTGACTTCAATGCCATTGGAAAGACGCACACGGGCGACTTTTCTCAGCGCGGAGTTCGGCTTCTTCGGAGTAACCGTCATGACACGGGTGCAGACACCACGTTTCTGAGGGCTTCCCTCAAGGGCGGGGGACTTCGTCTTGTTCGCGCTCGCTACCCGGCCCTTGCGTATCAACTGATTGATAGTAGGCATCTTTCGATACACTCCCTTTTATTCTGTTACTGCTCCGACCACGACGACCCGAAGGACGCCGAAGTCCGCGGCAATCCCTTTCGGGAACACCGCAATCCTATATCACACTTCCGAAGTCAGCATGGAGCCAACGACATGTCAATGATGGAGGAGACGAAAACCAATGTGCCGACAGGCAGTCTTAGTCTTCGTCAGATGCTCCATCCACGTCGGCGGCGTCACCTCCGTCAGATGTATCTTCGTCATCGTCATCAATGAGGTACTCTTCTTCATAGACCTCAGGTTCTTGATGATGCTGATCCATTATCTGCGCGACTCTCGCCTGGAGATCCACCGAAGTCTCGTCGGTAAGGTTTATATCACGATACCGTCTCATGCCAGTTCCGGCAGGAATCAGGTGACCGATGATAACATTTTCCTTGAGACCGCGCAACTCATCTCTACTACCAGCAATGGCGGCATTTGTCAAGACCTTGGTCGTCTCCTGGAATGAAGCGGCGGATATGAAGGAATCGATGCTCAGCGAAGCGCGGGTAATCCCCAGCAGCAGTGGACGGGCAACGGCAGGTTCCCCGCCTTCCCTTTCCACCTTCTTGTTCTCTTCACGGAAGCGAACCTTATCCACCTGCTGTCCATGGATGAATGACGTATCCCCGACACTGACCACTTCAACCTTGCGGAGCATCTGTCGCACGACAATGCCTAAGTGCTTGTCGTTGATATCTACTCCCTGGAGCCGGTAAACCTCCTGGACCTCATTAAGCAGGAACGACTGCAAGTCGTTCTCTCCCATGATATCAAGGATATCGTGAGGGTCAATCTGTCCGTCGCACAGCGGTTCAGCCGCCTCCACATGGTCGCCGTCACGGACAAGCAGATGCTTGCCCATGGGGACATAGTGGTCGAAGAAATCGCCGAAGGAATCTTCGATGGACAGCTTGCGCTTGCCCTTCACGATGGTACCGAAACGCACGATGCCTTCGACCTGGGCAAGAACCGCCGCATTGCGCGGCCGCCGTGCCTCAAAAAGCTCGCCGACACGGGGAAGACCGCCGGTGATATCCTTAGTCTTCACGCCTTCCTTCAGAATCTTGGCCAAGATGTCGCCCTTGACAATCTTCTGGTTGTCGGAAACCTGTAGGTAGGAGGAACCGGGCAACAGGTACGCGGAGGATTCCGAGCCTTCTCCGTTCTTGCCGAAAGTGATGAGGATGCGCGGCTGGAGTGTCTCAAGATTATATTCGGTAATCTTCTTCTCCACGTTACCGGTTTCCTCGTTCACTTCCTCCTGCAACGTAGTGCCCAGCTTGATGTCAGCGAAATGCACATATCCGTCACTTTCAGCAATAATCGGCTCGCTGAAAGGATCGAACTGGACGACAGCCGCGTTCTCAGGAACAAAAGTGTCCAAGGTAATCAACAGCTCGGAGCCTGGCTTCACGTCCTGACGGGCTTCAGGTCCCACGATATAGATGTTCCCATCAATGACGCGGGCAAAACCCATCTGTTCCGCAACTACAGGCTTCTTGCCCTTGTCTTCATAGATGGTCATGCCAGAGGTAATCTTGTCGCCATCAGATACCAGGACATTGGCTCCCTTGGGTACGACGAACACCTTGTTCACACGATTGAAGTACAGGAAGCCCTTGCGGGTGAACACCTGACGGCCATCCGAGGCGCGTTCAATCATCTGCCCGGTCGCACGGGTGACGATTACGGGATGGGAGAAGGTCAGCTTGTCGTTCTCCGTGCTGGTGGATGCAGTTCCGCCGACATGGAACGTTCTCATGGTAAGCTGTGTACCAGGCTGACCAATCGACTGCGCCGCGATGGTTCCGACTGCCTCGCCGATTTCCACGGGTCGGTTGGTCGCAAGGTTTCGGCCATAGCAGTTGCGGCAAACGCCATGTTTGCTTTCACAGGTCAAGACAGTACGGATATAGACTTTCTCCACTCCGGCCTCATCAATCCTGCGAGCCATATCTTCATCAATCTCTTGGTTCACGTCAATGAGAATCTCACCAGTGACCGGATGCTTGACCCTTTCCAGGGTATAGCGTCCTGTGATGCGGTCGGCAAGAGAGTCGATGACTTCATCTCCGTCCTTGATGGCCGAACGCCACGTACCAGTGATGGTTCCGCAGTCATCCTCGTTTATCACCACATCCTGGCTGATATCAACCAAGCGGCGGGTCAGATAACCTGCCTCGGCAGTCTTCAAAGCCGTATCAGACAGCCCCTTGCGGGCTCCGTTGGTGGAGATGAAGAACTCGATGATTGACAGACCTTCCTTGAAGTTCGACTTGATGGGGAACTCGATAATGTCACCGGTGGGCTTGGCCATCAGGCCGCGCATGCCGCCGAGCTGACGAATCTGCGTCTTGGATCCACGGGCGCCGGAATCGGCCATCATGAACAGGGGATTGAACCCGTTCTGGTCGTTCCGGAGACTGGTCATCAGTTCCGTGGTCAACGCTTCGTTTGTCTGGCTCCACACCTCGATGACACGGTTGTACCTTTCATCTTGGGTGATATGCCCCTGGCGGTACTGGTTCATGATTTCAGCCTGCTGCTGGTTAGCCTTCTCGACCATCTCCTTTTTCGCCGTGGGCACGAGCATGTCGGAAAGTCCGATCGTCGCGCCGAAAAGCGTCGCGTACTTGAAACCGATGTCCTTGATGGCATCAAGCATCGTGACAGCGACAGAATTCTTGTTGCTCTTGATGGTCTCTCCAATGAGCTTCTTAAGCTCCTTGTCTCCCATCGTGGCATTCTGGAAGCGGATTCCCGCTGGCAGGATGGAATTGAAGATGATACGACCGGGAGTGGTCACAGTCTTCTTTCCGTCAAGCAGCCAGGAGATGCGGGCATTATAGGAAAGGGAACCCGCATCAATGGCGCGTTCCAGTTCCGCGATGTTGTCGAAGTAGCGGCCTTCACCCTTGGCGCCGGGCATGTCCTTGGTCAGGTAGTTGATGCCAAGAACCATGTCCTGGGACGGGAACACGATAGGCTTACCGTTCGCGGGATCCAAAAGGTTGGTCGTGGAGAGCATCAACGTCCAGCATTCCATCTGGGCAGCCTGGGTCAGAGGAACGTGAATTGCCATCTGATCTCCGTCAAAGTCCGCGTTGTACGCATGACATACCAAGGGATGCAGCTTGATTGCCTTGCCATCCACAAGGACAGGCTCAAAAGCCTGGATGCCGAGACGGTGAAGCGTGGGAGCGCGGTTAAGCAGCACAGGATGCTCCTTGACCACTTCATCAAGGATAGACCATACCTCCGGCGTCTCTTGTTCGACCAGATTCTTCGCCTTCTTGATATTGACGCTTTCCTCGTTCTGGACGAGCTTGCGCATGATGAAGGGCTTGTACAGTTCCAAGGCCATCTTGGAAGGCAAGCCGCACTGATGCATCCTCAGCTCAGGGCCGACGACAATAACGGAACGTCCGGAATAATCGACGCGCTTGCCCAGAAGGTTCTGGCGGAAACGTCCCTGCTTGCCCTTCAACATGTCGGAAAGGCTCTTTAAAGGTCTGTTGCCAGCACCCTTGACGACACGCTTGCGCTTTGAGTTGTCAAAAAGCGCATCGACTGCTTCCTGGAGCATACGCTTCTCGTTGCGCAGGATGATGTCAGGCGCATGGAGGCTGATCAGACGTTGGAGCCGGTTATTACGGTTGATGACACGGCGGTACAGGTCGTTCAAATCGCTGGTGGCAAAGCGACCACCGTCCAACTGAACCATCGGACGCAATTCAGGCGGGATGACGGGTATCACGGAAAGAATCATCCATTCTGGCTTGTTAACGCTGTCCTGGAAGTTCTCCACGACCTCAATCCGCTTGAGCAGTCGCTTATCCGCCTTGCCGCCCTTCTCTCTCATCTGCTGACGCAGTTCAGCGCTCAGGGCGCCCAGGTTAAGGTTCGCAAGCAGTTCCCTGATTGCTTCCGCGCCCATTCCGGCCTGGAAGCCCTCGCCATACTGTTCGCGCGCCTGCCAGTATTCATCCTCGGCGAGCAGTTGTTTTTCTTTCAGCTCTGTATCACCAGAATGAGTGACAATATACTTCTCATAGTACAGGACGCTCTGGAGCTGGGAGCGGGATATATCAAGCAGGAGGCTCATCCTGGAAGGTACCGAACGGTAATACCAGATATGAGAGACAGGTGACGCAAGGGTGATGTGACCCATGCGTTCACGACGCACCTTTGTGCTGGTCACTTCAACGCCGCAACGGTCGCAGACTACGCCCTTGTAACGGATTGTCTTGAACTTGCCGCAATAGCACTCCCATTCCTTGGTCGTGCCGAAGATACGCTCGCAGAACAGCCCGTCCCTCTCAGGACGGAGCGTGCGATAGTTAATGGTCTCAGGCTTCTTCACTTCACCGTAAGACCATGCCTTGATCTGCTCTGGGGAAGCCAGACGTATCATGATGCTGTCGAAATCTTGAATTTCCTTCATCCGTATCTCCTGCTCAGTTTCCTGAGCCACTCTTGTTGATCAGTTCCTCATCCCTTTCGGTAAGGGGAACCTGCTTGCCCTTTGTGTCGTAGACAGACATATCAAGGGCCAGCCCACGAATTTCCTGGACCAGAACGTTGAATGCCTCTGGCATGCCTGCCGTCGTGGCTGGTTCGCCATTGACGATATTCTTGTAAATCTGGACACGACCGTTCATGTCGTCACTCTTGATGGTCAGGAGTTCTTGCAAGGTGTTTGCCGCGCCATATGCCTGCAAAGCCCACACTTCCATTTCTCCCAGACGTTGTCCGCCGAACTGAGCCTTACCGCCCAGAGGCTGCTGTGTCACCAGAGAATACGGACCAGTGGAACGGGCATGCATCTTGTCATCGACAAGGTGATGCAACTTCAGATAATAAATATACCCGCAGAATACAGGATTGACGAAAGGAACACCCGTGCGGCCATCATACAGCGTGGTCTTGGAGTTTTCAGGAAGCCCTGCCTCACGCATCTTGGCCTCAATCTGTTCCATCGACCCCGATTGGAATACGGGAGTGGAATACCATTCCTCCAGGTTCACCGCCGCCCATCCAAGCTGTGTCTCAAGAAGCTGTCCGATGTTCATACGGGATGGAACTCCCAAAGGATTCAGACAGACATCCAGGGAAGTACCATCTTCCATGTACGGCATGTCCTCCATAGGAAGGATACGGCTGACGACACCTTTGTTTCCGTGGCGTCCGGCCATCTTGTCACCCTGGCGCAGCTTGCGCTTGGTGGCAATCAGAACCTTCACGGTTTCCTCCACGCCTGGAGGAAGCTCATCTCCCTCGGAACGCTTGAGACGCTGGATGTCAATGACAGTACCTTCAGTGCCGTGCGGAACCTTCAAGGACGTATCGCGGACTTCCTTGGCTTTCTCACCGAAAATTGCGTTGAGCAGCTTGAACTCAGGGGTAGTGTCAGACTCGCTCTTGGGAGTGACCTTTCCTACCAGGATGCTGCCGGGCTTGACGCTGGCGCCGATACGGACAATGCCGTCCTCATCAAGCTGTTCCAGCATCTTCTCGCTGATGTTCGGAATATCCCTGGTCAGTTTTTCCGGCCCCAGCTTGGTTTCCCGGATATCGGTGGTAAATTCCTTGATATGGATGGATGTATAGATATCATCCTTCACTACTCTCTCGCTGATTAAGACGGCGTCCTCGTAGTTGTATCCGTTCCATGGGACGAAACCGACAAGGATGTTGCGACCCAAGGCAAGCTCGCCTTTCTGGGTTGCCGGCCCGTCAGCCAGCACAGCACCGACATCCACATGGTCTCCAATGGATACAATGACCCGCTGGGTGAAACAGGTGTCCTGGTTGGTACGCTGGTACTTCTGCACCTCGTAGACTTCTACATCCCCCTCAATCTCCGCCTTATCCAGACGAACGATAATCTTGGTGGAGGATACATATTCCACGGTTCCCGCATGGCGCGCCTTGACCAACACACCGCTGTCGTACGCTGTACGTCCTTCCATGCCAGTACCGACGCGCGGTGCTTCAGGGAATACTAGAGGCACTGACTGGCGCTGCATGTTCGATCCCATCAATGCGCGGTTCGCGTCGTCGTGTTCCAAGAAAGGAATCAGGGACGCCGCAACCGAAATGACCTGCTTGGGAGAGACATCCATGTAGCGGATGTCTTGGGGATGGCGGGTACTGTAGTCTCCGCTACGGCGCACAGGCACGTCAGCATCGACGAAGGCTCCATCCTGATCCAAGGCAGCGGATGCCTGGGCAATGTAATAACGTTCTTCGTCATTCGCATCGAGATAACGGTACTGTTTGGTTGCTTTGCCGTCCACCACCTTGCGGTAAGGAGTCTCAAGGAAGCCATGTTCGTTTACCCTGGTATAATTGGCCAAGGACACAATCAAGCCAATGTTCGGACCTTCAGGAGTCTCGATGGGACACATGCGGCCATAGTGGGTGTAGTGAACATCGCGAACCTCGAATCCGGCACGGTCACGGGACAGTCCTCCCGGACCCAGGGCGTTGAGACGGCGTTTGTGGGTCAACTCGGCAAGCGGGTTGACCTGATCCATGAACTGGCTCAACTGGCTGCTGCCGAAAAATTCCTTGACCGCCGCGACAATCGGCTTAATGGAAATCAAATCCTGGGGACGGACACTGCCACCTTCAAGGTTCATCCTTTCACGGGCAATGCGCTCCATGCGGGCGAATGCGCTCTTCATCGCATTCTGCAAAAGCTCTCCGACGGAACGTACCCGGCGGTTACCCAGGTGGTCGATGTCGTCCACGTTCTCTTCGCGGATGAACACCTTGATTAAGAAGCCCATCGTATTAACAATATCATCCGGGGTCAGGACGGTCAGATCCGTGGACATCTGCTCATCGTTATCATCAGTACCATTGCCGAACTTCTTGTTGAACTTATAACGTCCCACATTGCCCAGGTCATATCTGCGGCCGGAGAAGAACATGTCGGGCAGTTCCTTCTCAGCACGTTCAATGGGAATCATTTCTCCGGGCATCAGGACATCATAAATCGGGTCAAGCACGTCTTTTTTCTGCGGCTCGTCGAAACCAGCTTCAGCATTGGTATACTTTGCGTCCTCAATCTCGAAGCAGTTGAGGATGATTTCACTATGGAGATATCCCTCAGCCTTCAGATCGATGACATCGACGGATGTCACCTTGTCGTTCATGAGTTGGTCGATTTCATGGGGATGGAGGATGTCTCCAGCCCGCAGGACCTTATATTCCTCTCCTTCCTTGAGGACATATACGTCAGAATAAAGGTACTTGCCGACCAGACTCTCCTTAACATCGGCATCATTGCTCAGGGTGACGGTTTGTTTTGCATAGAACCTGGCTATGATCTTCTCACGGGTATCAAAGCCGATCGCACGGAGGAACAATGTACCGAGAATACGTTTCTTGCGGTCAATCTTCGTATAAATGAGATGCTTCTTCTCATCAATCTCAAATTCAAGCCAAGAGCCGCGGTATGGGATGATGCGTGCGGAATAGATGTCTTTTTCATTGGAAAAGATGACACCGGGTGAACGGTGTATCTGGCTGACCACAACACGCTCGGCGCCGTTGATGATGAAAGTGCCGCGTTCTGTCATCAACGGGATATCCCCAAAGAAAATCTCTTTTTCACGGAGCTCGCCGTTGGGCATTTCAAGACTTATGGTCGCTTTTATCGGCACACTGTAGGTACGGCCTTTCCGCTTGCATTCCGTCTCCGAGAATTTGATTCCGTCCATGTCCACTTCATAGTGGTCATAGACAAGGCGCATCTCCCCGTTAGCGCTTTCAATGGGAAAGGTAGATGTGAAAACATCTTCCAATCCAAGGGCGGGGTCAGGTTTAAGCCCGTTCCTCATACGGTCGAACTGGAGAAACTTTTCATAAGAATCCAGCTGAATGCCGATAAGATTGGGCAGATCGCAGACTTCTTCGAAATCAGACCCGATATACGTGCGCGTTATGGCTTTGCCTTTGGCAACCATCTTGTACCCTCCAGAGGCGGAGACGGAACCGGAATTACCGTTTCCGAACCCCCCGCAGCATCATGGAAATGCCGCATTCTTCAATCTAACGGTGCCGTGGTCGCACCGGTCTTTTAAGACACATATGCCACCGGTGTCATTCCGGTGGCGGAAATCACACTCCGGACGGGAAGTCCGGAGTATTTCGGGGACAGGAGGAAAAATCCTCCTGTTCCGTATTATTTGACTTCGAGGACTCCACCGACTTCAGCAAGTTTTGCCTTGATATCGGCAACTTCTTCCTTGGAAGCGCCTTCTTTCAGGATACCGCCCTGTTCAACCAGGTCCTTGGCTTCCTTCAAGCCGAGGCCGGAAACGATGGTGCGGACAACCTTGATGGCGGCAATCTTCTTGGTAGGATCAGCGCTTTTCAAAGTAACAGTGAATTCAGTCTGCTCCTCGACTTCCTCAGCAGGACCAGCAGCGGCAGCAGGACCAGCAGCCACGGCAGCGGCAGCGGTGACGCCAAACTTCTCTTCCATAGCCTTAATCAGCTCGGAAACTTCGAGGACAGTCATGTTTGCGATTGCCTCAATGATTTCTTCTTTCTTCGTAGCCATATTATCTTCTCCTTGTATGTGAACGGGCCTAGCAGGTTACTTTTCCGTGAAGACTAGTACCGTTTAGTTTTCTTGAGCGGGAGTCTCGTCCGCAACAGCGGCAGGAGCCTCATCCAATTTTCCACCCTTGGACTCGACATAAGCGAGCAAGGTAGCAGCCAATTTCTGAACAGGAGCCTTCATGGTTCCCAACAGGGAAGACAACAGCTCTGCGCGGGAAGGCAACTTGCTGAACGCCTCGACCTGGGCGGCATCAAAGAGAGCCCCGTCTATGACAGCCCCCTTGACAGCGATGCTCGCGCCCGTACCGCGCATATCAAAGATAACCTTGGCTACTGAACTTGCCTCATCACCGTTTGCAAGGGCGATGGCGGTAGGTCCGACCAAGTGTTCATCGACACCAGAAGTCTTCAGCTCTCCAAAAGCAATTTTCGCATAACGGTTTTTCACGACACGGTAGGCGGCATCATTCTTCAGCAGCTGACGGCGGATGTTGAACAACTGCTCGACAGACATTCCACGATAATCCGTGAAAATGAAACTGTTGTAGCTGGAAAATTCTTCCTTGAGGGCTTTTACGGCTTCTTCCTTAGCCTGGGTAATCTTAGTTTCGTATGCCATTTTTCAGCTCCTCTTACCTCTGCACCGCGGAGGCGGTGTTCTTCACATCGACGCGGACACCGGGGCCCATGGTCGAGGACAGTACAGCAGTCCGGACGAAATCACCCTTGGCGTCGGAAGGACGCTTGCGGATAATCTCCTCAAGGACGGACACTGCGTTGACAGCTACCAAGGCACTGTCCATCGACACCTTGCCGATAGCCAGGTGGATGACGCCGGTCTTGTCAGCACGGAACTCGACACGTCCCTGGTTCAACTCAGCAAGCGCACCCTTGATGTCAAAAGTGACTGTATGAGTCTTGGGATTGGGCATCAGGCCGCGACGACCAAGGACAGGGCCAAGACGTCCGACATCCTTCATCATGTCCGGAGTAGCGACGGCGACATCAAAGTCAAGCCATCCCCCGCGAATCTTTTCAATCAATTCTTCGTCTCCGACATAGGCGGCTCCGGCATCCAGGGCTTCCTGAGCCTTCTCGCCCTTGGCGAAAACAAGAATCCGCTTCTGCGCGGCGAACTGATGGGGCAACACCAAAGTGTCACGGACGCTCTGACTTTTCTTGAGAGCAAGGCTCACCGAGAACTCGACGGTTTCGTCGAACTTGGCGAATGCCAGCTCCTTGACCAACTTTGCCGCTTCCTCAAAGGAATACAGCGCCTCATGGTCGTACTTCTTCAAGGTTTCCAAGTATTTCTTTCCACGTTTCATATTACTTCTCAACCTCCACGCCCATGCTGCGTGCTGTTCCAGCAATGATCTTCTTGGCAGCTTCGATATCATTGGCACTCAAGTCAGCCAGCTTTGTCTTGGCGATTTCAGTGAGCTGATCCTGACTCAACTTGCCGACCTTCTGCGTGTGAGGCACGCCGCTGCCCTTCGCCAGGCCAAGAGCCTTCTTGATAAGTACCGCAGCAGGCGGAGTCTTCAGGATGAATGTAAAGCTCTTGTCCTGATAAATCGTGATGATGACGGGAAGGATGAGTCCTGCCTCATAGCTTTTGGTCCTGTCGTTGAACTGCTGGACAAACTGCGGGGCGCTAACGCCCTGGGGTCCAAGTGCAGAACCAACGGGAGGAGCCGGTGTGGCTTTCTGGGCAGGAATCTGCAATTTTATAATTGCAGTCACCTTTTTCTTTGCCATTTTTTTCTCCTTACGCGCCCACCCCGGCCTGATGTGGCCTGATTGTTCAGGGTGTCGCGTTGGTCATAACGCCTGTCATACGATCAGGCTCCCAAAAATCCCGTCCAATGAACGGGAGTGCGAGATAATGTCAGTGCGAGGACTGTGAAAAAAAACATGGGCGCACAGGAAAATGTGCCCTTCATCCGATGTCGGCGTCGTCCTCAACGACCGCCATCGTCCTTCTCCACCTGGAGGAAACCGACTTCAACCGGAGTGGAGCGTCCGAAGATGCCGACGCTCACGCGCAGGCTATTCTTCTGTGTGTTGATTTCATCAATCGTCCCCGTGAAGGATTCAAACGGACCTTCGATGATCTTGACGACCTCTCCGACACTGAAAGTCTGCTTAGGCTTGAAAGTCTTTTCGGTTTTCATGTCACCGGTCTTCTGGAAGATGGACTTCACTTCCTCTGCGGAGAGGGGCTGAGGCTTCATGCTGTCATTGGGCGTGACGAATCCGGTCACTCCCTGAATCCTTTTGATCTGGGAACAATAGGTCTTCCAGCTATTCTCAGGCAAATCAAGCTCCACAAGAATGTATCCGGGGAGAAGCTTACGCTTCACCTCACGTTTCTTTCCATCCTTGATGTCCATTACGGTTTCCATGGGAACCTTGACATCAGAGCATACGGCAAAGAAATCGGGGTCGGTCTCCATCATCTTGCGGAGGATTCTCTCGATTTTCTGCTCATAGCTCGAATATGTATTTACGACGTACCACGCTTTGGACATGTATCTTCCTAGAAAATAAGGTAGAGACCCTGGAGAAGAAGAAAATCAATCACGCCAAGGAACAGCGCGGCTGCGACAGTCGCGACGAGCACGACCTTGGTCGATGCCACAACAGTATCACGTCCCGGCCACACGACCTTCTTCATTTCCTGACGAGATTCCTTGAAATATGCAATCAGTTTCTTCATGCCAGCCCCCTGGTTTATCATGGAAAGGCCTACAGGCCAGGTAGGATTCGAACCTACAACACTCGGTTTTGGAGACCGATGCTCTAGCCGTTGGAGCTACTGGCCTATATGCCCTTCCATGCAATGCGAATCCTATTTGATCTTTGTTTCCCTGTGCAATGTATGCTTACGGAGTTTCGGACAAAACTTCATCAGCTCAAGCTTGCCAGGAATATTGCGACGGTTTTTGGTCGTCGTATAGTTTTTTTCTCCACATTCGGTGCACTGGAGAGCAATTTTCTCAACCGGCCCCTTTTTCTTGTCTGCCATAGCAAAAAACTCCTCCCTGGGAAAATCCAGGTCCTTCACCCGCCAGTCGGCGAGAAAATGAGAAAGCCCTCGAGCGGATTTGAACCGCTGACCCCCACCTTACCATGGTGGTGCTCTGCCAGCTGAGCTACAAGGGCAGAAAATTCCACGCCCCTGCACCGGAAGAAACCTTCCCTTCTCAAGACGCGTAGACGACACCCTACCAAAACGGGGTTCTTTTGTCAATATTGAAGCAGGAGTCATTATAGCTTTAATCCGCATATGCGGGAAGTCCCCTTCAACGCTTTTCTTAATCGCTTTTCTTAATTCTTTCCACGTTGCCGTCTTTCCTTCTTAAGAGATTGACCAATCATCGGCTCCAAGCCACAATAAGAAACATGAACATGAAAAAAAGTTTGGAAATCATCCGCTCTAAAAAAGCCTTCATCATCGACATGGACGGCGTCCTGTATCATGGGAACAGACTCCTCAAAGGAGCCTCGGAATTTGTCAATTGGCTTGTGAAGGAAGAAAAAAAGTTCCTTTTCCTGACCAATTCAAGCGAAAGATCCCCACTTGAACTGAGCCAGAAGCTGGCACGTCTGGGCATTGCCGTAGGAGCCGACCACTTTTATACCAGTGCCTTGGCGACCGCCTCATTCGTAGCGTCCCAGATACCCGGAGGCTCCGCCTACGTCATTGGGGAACCCGGCTTAATCAACGCTCTTTACGATGCCGGCTTCACCATGAACAATGTGAACCCGGACTATGTAGTCGTCGGCGAAGGCCGTGGCTACAGCCTTGAGGCCTTGGATCGGGCAGTCTCCCTGGTCATGGGAGGCGCACGTCTGATTGGCACCAACCCCGACCTCAACGGACCTGCCGAACAGGGCATAGTTCCCGCCTGCGGCGCACTTGTCTCGCCCATAGAGCTTGCCACCGGGACAAAAGCCTATTTCGTAGGAAAGCCCAATCCCCTGATGATGCGCCACGCCCTGAAAAAACTTGAGGCCGAAACGCAGGACACAATCATCATAGGGGACCGGATGGATACGGACATTGTTGCCGGCATGGAATCAGAAATTGAGACCGTACTGGTGATGAGCGGCGTCACTCGCCCGGAAGACATAGCAACCTTTGCCTACCGCCCCCGTCATACTCTTGAAGGAGTGTTTGAGATTCCGGTATGAAAGGACGGTAAAAACGGTAAAAAGGACAATATGGAATCCCGGCACAGAAGGCCGGGATTCGCGTCCATTCACATTCAGGCCAATGGCGCGTCCAGCTTGCGGATGAACCTGCTTCCTGATTGGAGGTATTCGATTGCCTGCACCGCCGCGCTCGCCGCGCTGGTCGTCGTCGTATAGGGTACACGCTGGCGCATGGCAACCATGCGCAGACTCTCTCCGCTTTCCTTGGAACGACTGCCCATCGGCGTGTTAATCATCAGGTCGATGCGCCCTGCCATCAGATGGTCGCTGATGTTCGGATGACCTTCATGAACCTTCAGCACCGTCTCGCAGAGGATGCCCGCGTCATAAAGGTCGCGTGCCGTCCCACGAGTGGCGGCAAGCTCGAATCCCAGCTCATGGAGCTTGCGGACAATGGGAATAATCGTAGCGCGATCCCTGCGGTTGACAGAAATACAGACCCTGCCGGACGTAGGCAGGGAGTTGCCCGCGCCTATCTGACTCTTGGCGAACGCCTCGCCGAAGCTGGTACCCATGCCTATCACTTCTCCGGTAGATTTCATTTCCGGACCTAACTGCGGGTCGATGTCGGCAAAGCGATCAAAGGAGAACACGGACTCCTTGATTGCCCATCCATACCGGCATGAGCCTTCCCCAACGCCTCCCTTCTTGTCAACGAGACCTTGGGTGACCAAGTCCTCGCCTTCCCATACCCTCACTGCTACCTCGACAAGATCAACTCCTGAAGCCTTGGAGATGAAGGGAACGGTACGCGAGGCGCGGGGGTTTACCTCAATTACGTAGAGCTGGCCGTCCTTGACGGCGAACTGGATGTTCATGAAGCCCTTGATGGACAGCGCACACGCCAAATCCAAGGCGGCCTTGCGCATGGCATTGAGTACTTCGGGCGTAGACTTGTACGGAGGGAATACAGCAGCGGAATCACCACTGTGGATTCCAGCGGCCTCAATGTGTTGGAGAATGCCGCCGATATAGAGGGATGTGCCGTCGCTCACCGCGTCAAGGTCGTATTCAAACGCATCCTCCAGGAACTTGTCCACCAAAAGAGGAGAAGCTGATGATACGTTCACCCCGCCATCAAGGAAGCCCCGGACAGCATCATCGTCAAAGGCAATGAACATATTGCGCCCTCCCAAGACATGGGAAGGACGGAGCAACACAGGATAGCCCACTTCGTTGGCGTGGGTCATGACCTCTGACGGAGAATAAGCCGTGCGGTTCTCACTCTGATGGAGACCCAGCTTCCTGATCAAGGCAGCAAACTTTCCCCTGTCATCGGCTATGCTCACGTCCGCGGGAGACGTGCCGACGACCTTAACGCCATGGGCGACCAGCGTGTCCATCATGTTCAGGGGGGTCTGTCCCCCCAACTGGAGTACTACCGTGCGTGTCTTTTCCAGCTCAAGCACCCTCAGCACATGTTCAGGAGTCAGCGGTTCCACATAGAGCCTGTCTGAAATGTTGAAGTCGGTGGACACTGTTTCAGGATTGCTGTTAATCATGATTGTCCGATGTCCCAGCTTCCGCAACGCAAGGGAACTCATTGTGCAACAGGTGTCGAACTCAAGTCCTTGACCTATGCGGTTAGGGCCGCTGGCTATGATGGCCATGGCATCCTCTCCCAACGCGCTGCCTTCATCCTGTTCGCCATAGGTGGTGTAGCAGTACGGCGTGGAGGCGGCAATCTCCCCGGCACAGGTATCGACATAGTGGCGCACGGCAACAATGCCTTGTTTTTTTCGCGCGACACTGATTTCATCAGCTTCCACCCCACAAAGGCTGGCAATCCTTTCATCGGCAATGCCATCGCGTTTTGCTTCCATCAGCAGGGAGCGTTGCTCAGAATCGACTATCGTCCTTCCCGCACAAACAAGCTGTTGCTCTCGGTCGGCAAGCCGTACAAGCTGGTAGAGAAACCATGAGTCATAGCCGGTGACAGCGGAAACCTCGGCAATGCCGGACTCCCCGGTACGGCGCAGTACGGAATACGCGGCCAGGAAACGGTAAGGATGGGCGCAGTGGAGGATTGTATCCACATCATCAGCGGAGAAGCCTTGGACATCCTCCAAGGGCAGTATGCCGCCAAGACCGCGTTCTATGGCGCGGAAAGCTTTGTTCATCGCCTCCAAAAGGGTACGCCCCATGGCCAACGCTTCTCCTACACTTTTCATCTGGGTTCCCAGAGCATTGTCCGGCATAGGGAACTTTTCCAGCTCAAAGCGCGGTATCTTCACTGAAACATAATCAAGCGCAGGCTCAAAGCAAGAGCGGGTCATCCCGGTGATTTCGTTGAGGACTTCGTCGAGGGTGAAACCGATGGCAAGTTTGGCGGAGCATCGGGCTATGGGGAAACCTGTAGCTTTGCTGGCAAGGGCGGAGGAACGGGAAACACGGGGGTTCATCTCTATCACGACCATGCGGCCTGTACCAGGTTGGACGGCGAACTGGACATTGGATCCTCCGCAGTCCACACCAATCGCCCGCAGAATATCAATGGAAGCTGTGCGCATCTTCTGGTATGCCTGGTCGCTCAATGTCTGTATTGGAGCCACAGTTATGCTGTCTCCAGTATGGACACCCATGGGATCAACGTTCTCAATGGAGCAGACGATGATGGCGTTGTCGTTCTTGTCACGCATCACCTCAAGTTCAAACTCCTTCCAGCCCAACAAGGACTCCTCGACCAAGACTTCACCTACCGGACTTGCTTCAAGGGCATGTTTCATGGCGGGATGAAATTCTTCCTCGGAACGGATTATGCCACCGCCCATCCCTCCCAGGGTGAAGCTGGGACGGAGTATCAGAGGAAGACCGACAATCTTCTTGAAGGCTTCGGCTTCCGCAACGCTTTTCACGGTGACTGAACGGGCGGACTCCAATCCCAGGGACGTGATGATTTCCTTGAAAAGCCTCCGATCCTCGGCAAGTTCAATGGAATTGATGCCTGCGCCAATCACCTGTACGCCATACGTATCAAGGATTCCTTTCTTGTGAAGCTCGATAGTCAGGTTCAGGCCAGTCTGTCCCCCCATGGTGGTCAGGATGGCATCAGGACGCTCGCGGGCAATGATATCAGTCACGTAAGGAACGGTGAGGGGTTCCAGGTAGATGGCGTCTGCGATGCCCGGCGTGGTCATGACGGTGGCCGGATTGGGATTGACCAGGACAACCTCGTAGCCTTCTTCCCGCAGGGCCTGCACAGCTTGGGTTCCGCTGTAGTCGAATTCGCACGCCTGGCCGATGACGATGGGACCACTGCCGATTACCAGTATCTTATGGATGTCAGTTCGTGCCGGCATGGTGTATTCCCCCTTTTCCAGATGTGTCCTGGCGTGTGCCGTGGCTTATGCCTTGCCGTGTCTTCCATGCATGGGCGAAAGCAATGAAATCATCAAACAGACGGCGGGCATCCCATGGCCCCGGAGATGCTTCAGGATGGAACTGTACGCTGATTACGCCCTTTTGTTCATCCTTCAGTCCTTCGACCGTACCGTCATTGGCGTTCACATACGTGATGACCGTTGATTCCGGCAGGCTTTCCGCGTCAACTTGGTAGCCATGATTCTGGCAGGTGACCATGACTCGTCCGCTTTCCGTCTCGCGCACCGGCTGGTTGCCGCCATGATGTCCGAATTTCATCTTGCTGGTAGTGCCTCCCAGAGCTTTGCCAATGAGCTGGTGACCAAGGCAGATGCCAAGCACGGGAATCTTTCCCATCAGGGAACGGACAATATCAGTCTCATGGATCAGGACAGCGGGATCCCCCGGCCCGTTGGACAGGAATATGGCGTCATAGGATGGTTCAGCATGAAGCAGTTCCTTTGCGCTGGTTCGGGGTGGAACAATGTCCACCGTGACGCCACGGGACAGGAGCTGGTTCTGGATGGACTGCTTTTCGCCGTAGTCTACCAAGGCGAAACGCATGCCGCCGCTCTGGGCTGGGGCATGCGTGCTGGTGGTCTTTGCCCCGACCGCCCCGACAAAATCACGCGCCTCCATGGGAGGAACGGCGGCAAGCCATGCAAGAACCGTACTGAACGCCTGTGGGTCGGCATCGTCCAGACGGACAAGGACGCCATACATGGCGCCTTTCTCCCTGATATGGAGCGTCAGGGCACGGGTATCCACGCTGGTCAGGACGGAAAGCCTCCAGTCCTCCAGAACTTTCTCCACGCTGAGACGACCTTCGGGAACCGGTCCCGTATAGAGATCTCTGACAATCAGGGCACGGCAGGGTGGCGGGATGCAGACTGTTTCATTCCAGTCAGGAGAGCTGCCGTAGTTGCCGATATGGGGGCATGTCATGACGATAATCTGTCCAGCATAGGACGCATCGGTCAGGATTTCGTGGTATGCTCCCATGGTGGTGTTGAAAACTACTTCCCCACAAGGAGCCTGTTCTGGTGATAAGTCGGCAAGGTCGGAGGCCGTGGGTATGGCAAAGCCCTTCCCTGTACCCTCGAAACGAGTGCCGTCGGCAAGAATAAGGAAAGTCTTTTCCACGTTCACCTACCTTTGGAAAGGGCCGCGCACACGTTGCACTGGTATAGAACTGCATGCTCCTGCATGAATTAGCCCAAATTGAAGGAATGATATCAGACGTACGCATATTTATGCAAGGGAACTGAATGAACATACTGTCTTTTTTTAGCCGGTTTTTCTGGTGTCTTTCGACTGTTTCCTTGAGGGGAGTCCGATATTTTTTGGACAACAGAACTGGGAATGTCGCAAAAGCTTACGGCATCTTCCTTTTCTTCATAATCTATATTTTTTCATGTCACACGCTTAAAAACGAATCGGCAGACAATATTAACATCTAAAATCGTCAAATAACCCAAAAGTATTATATGGTTTTCTCTGCTTTTCATGCAAAATCATACCTTTGGGTAATAGCAAACTGCCATCACCATGTTTATACTATTTCCTAATTACTACCATATGCGTAAGCTGGCATGTCATCATCTTCTTCACGGAGAAAACAATGAGAGAGAGAGAGAGAGAGAGAGAGAGAGAGAGAGAGAACGAAAATCTGAGAGATCTGCGTATGAACAAATCTAGCAGACCAGGCTTTATAGTTCTTACGACCATTCTGATACTACTTGTTGCCTTTGTTTCATGCGCTGACAAACCGAACGTTTCAAGCTCCAACACAATACGCTTCATCTCCGAGATAGGACGCAAGGCCACCGCTGACTCCGGCTGGAGTATCGGGGACGCGGTCGGCATCTATATGGTGGAGGCCGGTGAGGACGTGGCTACTGTCGCCGCGACCGACCGTGACAATGTGCAGTACGTGGCAGATACGGCGGGCATCACCTTCTCCGGCTTCTCCCCTGTTGACGCCTCCAACCCCTTGAAGTGGGATGACATCTCCACCCCTGCCATCACACACTTTGACTTCATCGCCTACTATCCCTATGTATCATCCATCGCTGATACCACGGCTCTACCCATACATGTCTATCCACTTGGTTCCGGGGAACAGGATACCGGAAAGGCCGACTTCCTGTGGGGGAAGAAGGCTGGTGTCCAGAACAACACCTCTACGGTCAGCCTGACGCTCAGTCATGCCCTCTCCCGCCTTGTTGTCAACATCTCTCCGAGTACCACCGTTGATAAGGATGCCATCACGGGCGGTACGCTTGTCGCCACTGTCACGGGCATGAACACGCAGGCAACAATCGACCTGGACAGCGGAGATGTGGCTCCTGTCGTTCCCAGCGACATTGATGTCGTCATGAAGGACATCTCCGGCACGCTCACAGAAGCGGAGAGGACTGCGGGCAAGCGGCGGTATGAGGCCGTGTTGATACCGACGGACAACACTACCGCCCTGTCCTCCCTTGGTCTGCGTTTCACCTTGGGTGGCGAGACATATGAATGGGCTGCTTCCAGCGTAGCGTCCTCCGATGAGTACAGGATTGTCTTGGAAAGCGGCAAGACTCATGTCTACAACATGACGCTCAATACGGCGGCGGATAAAGTCGCCGTCGCGGAGATTCTCATAGGGATAGTGGACTGGGACACCGGGAGCGGAGTAAACGGGGCAGCGGAAAAGGCATACCGCCTTTCCTTTGACGGCAACAACGCTACAAGCGGTACTGCGCCGGGAGCGATACTTGCTCATGGGGGAAGCCAGGTCACACTGTCGGCTCCTGGAACGTTGGAAAAGGATCTCCATTACTTCTACGGATGGAATACTCTGCCTAATGGCAACGGAACCCACTATGCCGTTGGTGAGTCCTTCACCATGCCCGCCGATAACGTGACGTTGTATGCACAGTGGCTGGTGAAGGTCGTCAAGTCAGTTTCCGCCGGAGGTTATCACACGATGATTCTGAAGACGGACGGCACGCTCTGGGCGACTGGATACAACTATGATGGTCAACTGGGTGTCGGTGATAATACCGACAGAAGCACACCCGTACAGGTCAAAGCCAGTACCGCTGCCGACGACTTCATGACTGATGTCGCGGATGTCTTCGCTGGAGAGAGCCATACGATGATTGTAAAGAAGGACGGCACGCTCTGGGCAACGGGATACAACAACCATGGTCAATTGGGCGTCGGTGATGACATAAGCAGAAGCACGCCCGTGCGGGTCAAGGCCAGTACCGATCCCGACGACTTCATGACTGATGTCGCGGCTGTCTCCGTCGGAGGTGGGCACACGATGATTTTGAAAAAGGACGGCACGCTCTGGGCGACTGGATACAACTATGATGGTCAACTGGGTGTCGGTGATTATAACGACAGAAGCACGCCCGTGCCGGTTCCATCCATGAATACTGATCCAAACAATCCTGTCGTGGCCGTCTCCGTCGGGTTTTCCCACACGATGATCCTGAAGAAGGACGGCACGCTCTGGGCGACTGGATCCAACGGAGAGGCTCAACTGGGTGTCGATGATAACCTAAACAAAAACACGCCCGTGCCGGTTTCGTCCATGGGAAATCAGGTCGCGGCAGTCTCCGCCGGAGAGACCCATACGATGATTCTGAAGAAGGACGGTACGCTCTGGGCGACGGGATACAACGGATACGGTGAACTGGGTCTAGGCAGCAGCAGTTTGGGAACCAACATAAGCACGCCCGTGCCGGTTCCATCCATGAATACTGATCCAAACAATCCTGTCGCGGCTGTCTCCGCCGGAAAGCTCCATACGATGATTGTGAAGAAGGACGGCACACTCTGGGCGACTGGACTGAACGATTCTGGTCAACTGGGTGACGGCGATAATACCGACAGAAGCACGCCCGTGCAGGTCAGTTCTAATGTCGAGGCTGTCTTCGCCGGAGGTTATCACACGATGATTCTGAAGAAGGACGGTACGCTCTGGGCGACTGGAAACAACTGGGCTGGGCAACTGGGTGTCAGTGATAATACCAATAGAAGCACGCCCGAACAGGTAGTTTTCTGACCGGAACATGATGAGATACCGGCGTACACGCCAACCAACAGGTTGTTCCGCCACGCCGGTTCCATCAGTACGCCAGAACGGTTCCTGTCTCGGTTTCTCCTGCGCTGTTGTCGAACACCACGGTCGAACCGAAACCTGTGCATCCATTGGCAAGGAACGTATCCGTAGGACTGGCGAACTCCTCATGAGCAATTACAATTGTGTACGATCTATCATCCTTTTCCACCACCCAACCACCTATGGTGTCGGCGGAAAAAGTCAATCCTTTGAAGTTTGAAGTCACCGGCACTTCCCGTATCGTTCCCGGAGAACCACCCCGAATGCTTGTGGAGGGGGAGACAAAAACGACATGAACCATGCAGGAGAACCCATCTGCCCATGAGGTACGGACAAGCGTCCGGGTGTCCTCCAGCTGATTGTAATGCCGGGACATGCGACTTGGATGTATGGAGGTCGAGAAACCCTCTCCGGGGAATACGATGCGCACATCATTCCTATTGCTGGAGAAACGATATTCAGAACCGCTCCCTTCAACCTTCCCGCCACTGCCAAAATGCAGGAAAGTCTTGTATGAATGGGAACCACAGGCATATGCCTCATCACAGACGAACAGGATATCAGGACGGATGAAGATGATGCGCCGGTTGACGAATACCCCCTGGCCACAGTATCCGCTCTGCCCTCCTTCGGCATATGCCATGCCGTTCCTGTCCGCGTACCGGACGTTGACCGCCCTGCTGAGGTTCCGGCATTCCCAGCTGTCAATTCCCGTGTAAAGCGATTTCCCGTCCACGATGAATGTATTATGCGCGGACGAATCCTTAAATTCAAAACGCTCCGGCTTGTTCACATAGGTATAACGTCCCGGATCGACAAGGATATCCTCCCCATGGGAAAAAAGATCGTAATGCATCTTGTCCGCATGACCATGCCCTGCCCCCAAGGTTCCGCAATGGAAACGCACGTAGGTCTCGTCATCATTCCATCCGCTACGGAAGGTGATGTTCCCGCTGTCCGTGAAATGGTGGCTCGTCTCTTGCGGCAACCTTGCCTCAAGACGGTCATACGCCTCAATGCCAGGCACGCCGAAATCCCAGGCACTCTCATAATCAAGGACAGGATAGCCACCACTCTTGAGGATTCCATCAGAAAAAATCAGCGCGGCACGGCTGATAATGTCCCGCATGTCAATATCATCACTGTCACCCATCATTGGCTCATAGCCGTTGGGTTTGCGCATCCAGAAATCAGCCATGGACATTGCCTTGGTTCTTTGTACGAAACCATCAGGCAGACATACAGCCCCCATCCGTGCCAATGACACAACATCAAGGAAGCCGCGCAGGACTTCATTATGGTACATGGGACTCTGTTCCCAGTGCATTCCGTCCGGATAGACCTGGATACGGCTTTCGGCCTCCAGGCGACGGATGGCAACGTCACGATATTCCTTTGTACGCGGCAAGGGAGGAAGAAGCGTCCCGGCCATGAAAAGCCCATGGTTTGCCAGCACTCCCCAGTTGCTCATCAGGTTGTAGCTGTTCCAGATACCCATGATGTACTCCGCATGGTCGGTCACTCCAGCAACAAATGTCCGCAGAACAACATTGTCCAGCAAAGGACTGTCCCGGAAATAACGGATGGTCTTGAGCCAGTTTTCCATGCGTATGCCCGCCTCAATGGTACGCCATGCCGGAGCTGCCTGTGGATCATCACGCTTCACGGTCGCAAGCCAATGGAGCATCTGGGAAATAAAAACGCGGGTATATTTCTCATCTCCTGTCAAGACATATGCCTGTCCCAGGCAAATCCAGAACCGCATCCGATTGAAAGCAAATATCCATTCCGGATCATCACCAGGCTGATGAAGCCAGTCTATCTCGTCGGTGAAGACAACAGGATGGACTGTCTGTTCCATGTCCCACCTCAAATCAAAGACGAACGTACCGGAAGCGACCTCATCGGCCACCCTGATCACATGGCGGCATTCATCCTCATGATGGGCGCGGACAAAAGGAACGACAGATGCAAAGTCGGTGCTGAAATACGGAAGGGAAAAGAACTCTTTCTTCATCATGGCCTCCTGGTCATGGATTCCTACCAGTAGGGCTGCCACGCCGTGGACAGGCGGGACAGATGAGACAGGCGCGTGAGGGCTTCTACATAAAAATAGTCTCCCCATGAGACACATTCATCAACGCCTTCCTCCGTACACGTATTGTATGGTGATTTCTTGCTATACGTGCCGTGGAGCAACTGGCCGTTCGACACGCGGGGATCAGATACGCTATACCCTTCGACCAAGCTCCGCATCAGACGCTTCGCCAGACACGTGTATTCCTGGCCTGTCTTCTCATCTACCAGGGAGGACATTTCCAGGAGACCGCAGGCGACGATTGCTGAACTGGAGGAATCGCGCGGCTCTCCGCTTCCTTCCGTAAAGGTGAAGTCCCAATAGGGCACCAAATCACCGGGCAGGTGTGTGATGAAACAGTCCAGAACCTTGCGGAACAATGCCGGACACCGGCTATCACCGGTATAGCGGTAACTCAAGGCGATTCCGTAGATGCTCCATGCCTGGCCGCGTGCCCAGATGGAATCATCCTTGTACCCCTGGCATGTCTCCCCACGGAGGGGCAATCCCGTCACGCTGTCCATGAAGAATGTATGGTATGTGGAGCCGTCAGGCCGGATTGACCATGCAAGTGAAGTTGCGGTGTGTATTTCCGCAACAGTCCTGTACCGCTCATCCCCTGTTTCCTTGGTCGCCCAATACAACAGCGGAAGATTCATCAGGCAGTCAATGATGAACCTATGGCTTTCCGGCTTGTCCATGGGTCCCCACGCCTGAAGAAATCCACCTTTCCCATGGAACCGGGTGAGGAGCTGGTCAGCGGCAAGCAGGGCTGCCTTGCGGGCTTTTTCACTGCCCGTGAGCAGATAAGCGGACACGCACGAAGGAGAATAGAGGAACCCCATGTCATGATGATCCACCTCAATTTTCCTCTCTATGCGGTGCAGGAAGCTGTCCACCAAGGTCAAGGCACAGGAAAGCATATCCTTGTCCCGCGTCTTCTCCCAGGCAAGCCACACCTGACCGGGCCAGAAGCCGGTAGTCCATTGGTCATTGGCGCACGCAGGATAAAAATTGCCGATACTGCTGTGGTTCTGGCAAACGTGGGTGAAATGCGGGATATTCCTGGCTATCTGCTCGATCGCCCTGTCCAAAGCTCCTGTAATCAACGCGTCATCGGCTTCAGCCGCATGAATCCCCTCATGCATTTCCCGTTCCTCCTTGCTCACGCATCATCCCTTCAAAAGGAATGCTTTCCAAGAGCTTACCCCTTCAAAGTTCATCCTTTCAAGCCTGTATTGGCAATACCTTGGACAAAGAATTTCTGGAGGGACAGGAACACAATGAGGATAGGGATGAGTACGACCACGGATGCTGCCATGATCAGACCGTATTCCGCTGAAAACTGCGAAATGAACATGCGCAGGCCAATCTGTATGGTTTTCAGGTTCTGCCGTGTCAGATAAATCATCGGTCCGAGAAAATCATTCCATACCGTGACGAATGTAAAAATCACCAAAGTGGACAGGGCTGGTTTGGACAAAGGCAGCATGATGCGTCCGTAAATCAGGTATTCATTCATACCGTCTATGCGTGCCGCCTCGCACAGTTCGTCCGGTATGCTTTGGTAGAATTGCCGCATCAGGAACACGCCGAAGGCACTGAACGCCTGAAGGAAGATGAGGGAAAGATGCGTATTGTTGAGACCAAAGCTCCGCATCATGATGAACTGGGGAACCATGTACACATGCCACGGCATGGCTATGGTAGCGATGTACCCCAGGAACAGGGCATTCTTGAACTTGAAATCAAGTTTCGCGAAAGCATAAGCGGCGAAACTGGATGTGAAAAGCTGGAGGAGCGTGATAATGACCGTCAGCTTGACGGTATTCATGATGAAACGGCCAAGAGGTATAGTCGTCCAAATCTCCACATAGTTGCTCCACCGCGGGAGTTTGGGAATCCATTGGATGGGAAAGATGAATACATCCTTGTTCAGTTTCAAAGATGAGGACAACATCCATGCAAAGGGTACAAGCATGATGAATGCAGTGATGATCAAGAATACATAAATAAGAAGTTGTATGAACGCTTTCCTGGTTTTGATAGTATGCATGGCTCTCTCCTATTTCATCCGACGTTCACCGCGCATCTGAACCAGAGTCACGATCAGTACAAGAAGGAAAAGTACCATGGCAATCGCACTGGCATATCCGAGATCCCAGGAAATGAAGGCTGTATTGTAGATATGATAGACAAGCACCAAAGTCGATGTCCCCGGCCCGCCCAATGTCAGCATGTACACAATGTCATACACTTTGAAACACGCTATGGTCAGCATGATGAGGACAAAGAAATTGGTCGGACGGAGCTGTGGCAAGGTGACGTAACGGAATTTTTGCCACGGGTTGGCTCCGTCAAGGCTGGAGGCTTCGTACAGTTGGGGATCCATCCCCTGTAGACCGGCGAGATAAATGATCATGTAATACCCCATGTTCTTCCAGATGCTGAACATGATGACACTCACCATGGCCCAGTCCTTGCTGGTCGCCCATCCCGGAGGATTGCTAACGCCAAGGAGGGTCAGGACATTGTTAATCGGACCGCGGCCAGGCAGGAACATCATGTTCCATACCACGGTCACGGCAACCAAGGACGCGACATAAGGGAAAAAGCTCACCGTCCGGAAAAAATTGCGCCCCCTGACCTTCTTGTTCAGGAGAACCGCCAGGAACAAGGCGGTGACCATGGTCAGCGGTACGGTAGCGACGGTATAGATGATGGTGTTCTTGAGTGCTATGAGAAATCGTTCATCGGAAAGCAACCGGACAAAGTTGGAAAATCCGGCAAAGGTCATGGCATTCGAACCATCCCAGTTCAGGAAAGCCAAGATGAAAGCAAAAATGATAGGCCCCAGCGTGAATATGGCAAAACCAATGAAATTCGGTGCTATGAAACTGTAAGCCACAAGGTTCTTTTTCATGATGGTCTTTCTTTTCTCCGGGGAAAATCCGGGTAGCCGTATGGCCTGTGAGCGTAGATTCATTGTTTCAGCCTCCTGATAAAAGTCCATATGCGCCTTGCGGAAAACCAGCGGAACCATGGGGAACCAGTAAAACCATGATGGAGAGACAGCCTATGCGGAAAGCAATCTCCAGATATTATACAGATATGTCATATGCAGATATACAGAAAGAAGGGATGGACGGAAAGAACCGTCCGTCCATCCCGCTCTGTCAGCTCATGTACCTAGCGATTGAGAATCGCCTGGACTTCACGTGACATCTTCGCAAGACCATCACGGATGGATGTATTGCGGGTCATGATGTTGTCGTGGTTGGCGTTCAGGACGACTTCAATGTCAGCGCTCCTTTCATCCAGAGGCATTTCAAGGAAAGTCTTGGTGACCTTGAGCGCCTCACGGCTGGCATCATCCTGCGGGAAACCTGCCATGGAAGAAATGGCATCCAGAACAGCTTCCGTGCGGATGGCGGGAATGGTTCCCGTGGACGCGATAATCTCAGCTCCCTCGGCTCCCGTGACAAACTTGATGAAGTCAAGGGAAGCCTGCTGGTTCCTGGACTTGGCATTGACCGCCAGAGATGTGATGGTACCCAGCGTCGTGCCTTCGGCGACTCCGTCCGGATGAGGATACTTTACGATACCCCAGTTCTTTATATCAGCCTTTCCGCTCTTGATGTCAGCAATCACGGTGGAAAGGAACCAGCTGCCCATGTTGAGCATGGCAACGGAACCGTTCTCAAACACGCCGCTGTAGTGGGTGCTCGTAGTCTTGGCGGTACCATAATCCATGGCCACGCCATCTCTCATCTCGTCCAGTATCAACTGATAGGTAGGTTCAAGGAAGGCATATTCCCCGCCCACGATAGAATTCTTGCCATCAAGGACGCCGAACAACTGCACGGCGCTTCTCCACGTATGGTAATGGGCGCCATATATCTTGTTTGCTCCGCTTCCGCTGACGACCTTGCGGGCAAGCGCGTCATACTCCTTCAACGTCATGTTGTTGCCGGGATACGCGATGCCTGCGGCATCAAAGACATCCTTGTTGTAGTACACGACCCAGAAATCACTGCGGAAAGGAAGGGCATAGAACTTGCCGCCGACGGTAATCTGGTCGATGATACCGCCATAGACGGAGGTATCAATACCTTCCTGTACGACATAATCATTCAACGGCAGGAGCTGTCCGGCGCGAATCATGGTGCTGTAACCCGGAATATCCTTGACGCTTATGATGTCAATTGTATTGTCTCCGCCCGTAAGCTGTGTACTCAGCATGGTCTGGAAATCAGCGGAGCCCAAGTCGAGCATCTCAATGGTGACATTGGGATTCTTTGCCTGATACGCATTGATGAGAGGTTCATAATACGTTACCAGGGCGGTGTCCCATAACGCCCACACAAGATTTGTCTTCCCCGTCGGCGCTGCTTCTTTTGCTCCCGCGGCAAACAGGGAACCTGACACGATAGCCAGAATCAATACTAGCGCAATAAGTTTCTTTTTCATCCTTCCTCCTTGAACGACCGGGAGAACATCTCCGGAACGTAACGATGATACGTCATTATCATACCGAAACAGTGAAGGCTACATGAAAAATACCACACAGAATCCATATCTTTATATTTACCTTGCTGAAAAACATATACTATCCAGCGCAAATATATATTTTCATCCTGTGAAGCCCAAAACTCACTCAAAAACCCCAAGCACATACCGGAACCTCTGTTTGACAACCATTCCGATGCACCCTACCCTATGACAAAGGAAAAGTACCATGGTCAAACGTTCCTATTCGGTGAAATTCAAGGTCATCATCATAATGGTCATATTCTTGATGGCGGTCACGCTCATCATGGTAAGCGCCAGCTATGCCTTCCTTTCAACCTACACCAGGAAAAGCATCATCCAGACGGCGGAACTCAACCTGTCATTGGTTGCCGCGCATATTGCCCAGGACATTGCTTCGGTCGATTATGTGAGCCGATGGAGTTCGAGCAATGTCATGATTTCCGAATGGATAGAAAAGCTGGACAAATATAGCGCGAACACTGTTTTCACCCGTCTTCTGGAAGAATATGCCAACACCCGTACCAAGCAGTACATATCCCGAATCATCATCACCAGCCTTGATCATGAACGCTTGCTCCACTATGGTTCGAACATCTCTGAAAGCCAGCCTGTGAATCAATACTCCGTGCTGGACATAGAACCACACGACATATCCATAAGTTTTTCCTGGGACAGAGTGCTGCACGATCCTTTCATGCCACATGTTGCCCTCCCTGTCATTCCTTTGTTCCGACCAATCGGAGGGCCAAATTCCGGGGGCAGGATTATAGGCTGGTCATGGATGGGAGTCTCCACCGACATCATCATGGACAAGCTCCATACATACCCGCTGGAAAATGACAACGCCCTCTACTTGACCTTGGGCAATGATACCTGGCTTATCCAGGGGACGACCTTGGTTCCTCAAGCAGTCTCTCCGGAGGATGGACAGCCGACCGGGGACACTTCCTTGAGCGCGAATACAAGCATACGGACGTTCCCGGATGATGCCGGACATACGCAGACAATAGTGACCTATCAGGTGGGAACCTTCCCCATATGGATCAGCCAGAGTCTCTCCGGAGTACAGTTTGCTCGTCAAACAGAACTTTATGCACGCCAACTTGCCCTTTTCATTCTCATCATCCTTCTCCTGGGAATAGCGGTCTCCTTCTTCTTCACCCGTATCATAAATCGTCCCATCGCCAAGCTACAGCACAGGCTGAGCGCCATTTCCTCCGGCGACTTCTCGACTGACCCGACAATCGAATGGCACAACGAACTTGGAGATGTGGGACGCGGCATGAATGAACTTGCGCTCAGCGTGAAGGACTTGCTGGAAACAACCATTGAGGGAGAAAAAAAGAAACAGGAGTTGGAGTACAGGATTTTGCAAAGTCAGATAAATCCTCATTTCCTTTATAACACGCTCAATTCAATAAAATGGATGGCTTCGCTTCAGCAAGCCCCAGGCATTGCCGAAATGACGACCGCCCTCTCCCGCCTTCTGAAAAACATAGCCAAAGGCACACGGACTGTCATCCCGCTCAAAGAGGAACTTGAACTGCTTGATGACTACTTCACCATCCAACGTTACCGTTATGGAGGAAGCATCAGGCTGGTCGTCACCATAGGAAAGGAACTTGAGCAGTGCCCTATTCCACGCTTCAGCCTCCAACCGCTGGTAGAAAACGCCATCTTCCATGGGATAGAGCCGAAAGGAGGCGTCGGAACCATCACCATTGCCGCTCATGCCCAGGAAGATGACACCGTCCTTATTACAGTGCATGATGATGGAGTAGGCATGACCCGCGAACAGATAGACGCCATCTTCTCAGGACGTGAGCAAAACGAGGGCATGTTCCGGGACTTCGGTGTAGCTAACGTCAATTCACGTCTGAGGTGGACCTTCGGAGAACGTTTCGGCATGTCCATGAAAAGCGAGGAAGGAAGCTATACCTGCGTGACCATCAGAATTCCCCGCGCGGGATATTCGGGAGATACGGGAAATACGGGAGATACACCATGATTAAACTTATCCTGGCTGACGATGAGCCGTTGGTGCTCGTAGGGCTACAGAACATGCTTGCCTGGGAAAATCATGATGTCACTCTCTGTGGTACTGCCCGCAACGGCATGGAATTGCTCTCTATGATTGAACAGCACCAGCCTGACATTGTAATCACTGACATCAAGATGCCGCTGGCCTCCGGTCTGGACGCGGCCAAGGTGAGCGCGGAACGTTTCGGACGGTTCCCGTTGTTCATCATGCTGACCAATTTCGAGGATTTCTCCTATGCCCGTGAAGCCCTGAGCTTGCGGGCGGTCGATTATCTGGTCAAGATTGAGTTGACGCCCCAGGTACTTGCGGCATCAGTGGACAAAGCGGTCGAGATAGCCAAGCGTGAGAATGATTCCTCCCCCCGTAAATCCTTCTCCGTATCAGGACGGGGAGGCATACACCCCTTTTACGACAAGTTCTTCATCAGGCTCCTGAACAATCTCTTTGAAAACCGGGAGCAATTTGAATTGCAGAAGAATGAGCTTGGCCTTGCCATGCCGGGAGCGTCCCATGTTGTCTGCTTCTGTACATTGGGAGGAATGAAGGTCGATACACTGGACAATGCGTCCCTCGCTGAACTGAACACCACTATCGTCCGTATGCTCAAGGATACCGCTTCACGTTTTCTCTCCTGTGATGTCATTCCACTGGACATGAAATCAATCGTCGTGCTGGCTCATCTGGAGACAAAAATCTCCACGGAAACCTTGCGGACAGCCCTTTCCTTGATGCTTCAGCAGACGGAACAGGTCATCAGAAACTACTTCTCCGTCACGCTCACCTATGCAATCGGAGTTCCGGTGCAGGACATGTACGACATCCATCATTCTTTCTTCACCGCCCGCCGTCTCAGTCTCCGCAATTCTTTGGCAGTCGCTTTCCCGGATGCCCTGGATGAAGAAGCGGAAAGCCCGGAGGCAGTATTCATGCACAGGGATGCCATTGCCAAGTCCATTGAAGAACTGGACACGGTGTCGCTGGATGCTTCCATCACCAATCTCCTCCACGTCATGGAAGAAAGACAGCTTTCCTTCTCGGAAGCCATGGACGCCGCGTGCGCCGTGCTCTACATGGCTTTGACCCTGTTGCCTGACGGACAGACGGTGATAGACGGAATTTTTTCCGACTCTCCGGACGGGTATCGCAGTATCTATTCCTGCAAAAACCATGAGGATATCATGAAATGGCTCAGCAACCTGGCCGCTGGGCTCAGCAAGGATATGGCAAGCAAGCGGCAGGACTACCGCCAGATGGTAGTACGCAATGTCCAGACGTACATTCATGAAAACATCTCGCGCAAACTGTCCCTTGGAGAAGTGTCGGCGTTGTTCGGCTTCAGTCAGAACTATCTCAGTCATCTGTTCACGAAATATGTCGGCACGTCTTTCGTGGAGTACGTGACCCGTGCAAAAATATCCACGGCAAAGGAAATGATGGTCTCCAGCAATGATAAGATTTATGCGATAGCCGAGAAATTGGGATTTGAAAACTCTTTTTATTTCAGTAAGGTGTTCAAGAAGGTCGAAGGGATATCCCCGCGTGACTATATGAACCGTACCATAAGCCAAGGAGAACAACATACGCCATGAATGACTTCACCGCATCAGCAGAAACCTCATCATCAGAAACCTTGACACGGAGCGACCTGCTCAGATCCCATGCGCCCCGTCTCTCCCCTATACCGGGACACTATCGCCCGTTTCCCGCCGCATGTGACAGGAAGGCATGGGAAAGCCTTCCCTCCTGCCTTTCAGAAGCCCTTGTCTCCCAGGCCCTCACTCTTGGGAAACCCTATTGGCCGCCTCTGCCACCATCCCTGTACAGGGATTTCTCCCTGACCGGCAACCGTGTCCGGTTCCAGACGCCCTATTTTGAACGGAGAAGGAACCTGTCTTCCCTCATCCTGGCCGAATGCGTCCTGCATGACGGTACGTTCATGCAGGACATCATGGATGGAATCAATGCAATCTGCGCGGAAACAGCGTGGCAGCTACCGGCTCACAACAACTATGTACGCGATTCTCCCCCATTGCCTGCCCCAGATCCTCAACGTCCTGTGCTGGATTTGTTTGCCTGCGAGACTGGAGCCATCCTTGCCCTGTGCTGCCATCTCCTGGGGTCAGAGCTTGATGGAGCGAATCCGTCCATCGTTTCCCATGTATGGGATAAAATCAATGAACGCATCATCCGTCCTTATCTGGGAACACATTTTTGGTGGATGGGTTCACCGGATACGCAGGAATCACTGAACAACTGGACGCCATGGTGTACCCAGAACGTACTCATTGCCGCCTGCATCTTCTCTGTCAGGTTCCCCAAAAAGGAAACCTTGCGGGAAATCATGGGAAAGGCGTTGTCCAGCCTGGATTACTTCGTTGCCAGTTACGGCGAGGACGGCTGTTGCAGTGAAGGCGCACAGTACTATCGGCATGCGGGCATCTGCCTGTTTTCATCTCTGGATATCATGTGCCAGGCAAGCGAATCGGATGGAAACGCCTTCTGGTCACTGCCAAAACTGCGCAACATGGCTCTGTACATCAGGAATGTCCACGCTTCCGAACCGTGGTACATCAACTTTGCCGACTGTTCAGCAACCCCTGGCCCTTGCGGAGCGCGGGAATTCCTCGTTGCTGAAAAAATCGGAGATGAAAATCTTGCCCGTGTTGCCGCTCATGAGCGCGTGGCTCTCCCTCCCGCCCCGCCATGGGATGAGAACAATATCTTCAACAGGCTCCAAGACATTTTCACGTATGAGAGAATGTTGGACGTTGCCGCGCGTACTCCCGCCAATGAAGCCGCCCCTCCTGACATCTATTATCCAAGCAACGGACTTTTCATTGCCAGGGACAGCAGGTTCTGCGTGGGCGTAAAGGCTGGCGACAATGATGACAGCCATAATCACAATGATGTAGGAAGCGTCACTGTCTATGCGGCCGGTTGTCCTCTGTTGATTGACCTGGGTGTCGAAACCTATACACGCAAGACATTTTCTCCTGAACGCTATGAGATATGGACCATGCAGAGCGCATGGCATAACCTCCCTACCTTCGGAAACTGGATGCAGCATGATGGTTCTGAATACAAGGCACTTGATGTTTCCGTATGTCTGGAGAAGCACTCCGCATCAATTTCCATGGATATTGCAGGAGCGTATCCGCCTGAAGCCCGCATAGGAAGCTATCGGCGCACCGTACGGTTGGATAAAGAAAAAAGCCTGGTTATCACGGACTCTCATTCAGGCGCGATACCGCCAACGCTCTCTCTCCTGTTTGCCGAAGAACCTGTGATATCAGAGACAACCATCACCGTGGCGGGACATACGCTCTACCTGAAAGGGACTTCCGGCAAAGGAACACCCTGCTCCTGCCAAAGCGAAAGGGTTCCTGTCACCGATGACCGTCTTGCTCCGGCATGGGGAACGGCTGTCTGGCGCGTCCTGGTAAAATTCACAGATACACTTGAAATACACATCCCATGGGAAACTCCAGGGGAAAGAGGCGCGTTATGATTACACTGAGCATTGCAAGAAAGGACTCCGTCATTGCATCACGCACGGGAAAGGAAGAAAGCATCCTTGTCCATGAAGGGAAGTATCAGGAAGGTGATTCCATAATCCTGGAAACTGATGAAGCTCCCTGCCATCTTGTCATACGGCTTGAAGCCACACTGTCGCCTGCGCTTGTCTTTATGAAGGAAAAGTCCTTCTCCCTCCCTATCCCTGTCGGAGAAAAACATATTTCCTATGATCCCCTCTCTTTTCAGGGCAATGTCCATCTGGTGAGCGCACGCAAGGCTTCAAAGCAGGAAATCACGGCATGGCGCAATCTGGCACTCAATCCGTATGACCATCACGGCAACTCGGCTCTGTTCCCCCATGCATCGGCGAATGTGGAGACACGGGGAGAATCTGTGTTCGCCGCACGCAATGCCATAGATGGATACGCAGCGGCTGATGGTCATGGCAAATGGCCTTATACAAGTTGGGGAATCAACAGGGATCCCATGGCTTCCCTCCGGATTGAATTTGGGCAGGATGTGGAGATTGATGAGATTGTCCTGTACTTGCGAGCGGATTTTCCTCATGACGGATGGTGGAAGAAGGCTACGGCGCATTTTAGCGATGGCTCATCGCTTGAGCTGAACCTGAAAAAGCCAAAGGGAGCGCAACGTTTCTCCCTGGAAAAGAAAATCACGTCCTTCATTGTCCTTGATTCCCTTGTCAAGGCCGCCGGGCCTTCGCCATTCCCTGCCTTGGCGCAGATAGAAGCATGGGGAACTGCGTGTCCTTGCCCGCCTCCTTGTCCCTGTGGTCGGGGGATGGTATAGTCATCCTGTCCCGGACATCGTCCGCAAGAACACCCTATGGAGGAACGATGGCTCCAGTTGACATTCTCGATGCCCGTGAGCAGCGGGCGGCTTTCCAGCAAGAACTCCTTGCCCAGAACAGCGGTGCGGTACTTGTCTGCATCAAGGCCAACTATCCCGGCCCGGACAAGCACACTCCCCATACCAGTTTCACCGTCCATCTCCTTGCCAGGGAAATTGAAGATTCCATTCCTGTCATCGGTCGATGGGAAACCGATACCTGCGAAGGAACGGCCGTGTACTTCATTTCAGCAGGAGCCGCGGTCCCGATAAAGGATGCCATGATGCGCCTGGAAAATAACCATCCGCTGGGCAGGCTTATTGACATAGACGTGCTTTCGTCACGGGGAGCAGTCTCCCGCCGTGATATGGGCTACCCCGAACGTACATGCTTCATCTGTAACGAACCGGCGCGTATCTGCGCACGGATGCGCAGGCATCCGGTGGAGACCATACAGAAGTATTACCGTGATACCGTGGAAGACTGGTGCGCGCGCGACGCGACAAGGAGCGTATTGTTCGCCTTGGTCGCCGAAGCTGCATGCCGACCCAAGTTTGGACTTGTGACGCCGTTCTCTCAAGGTCGTCACCGTGATATGGATTATCCCCTGCTGGTACGCAGCGCCTTTGCCATAGCTCCCCTCATTACCGAAGCCACAGCTATGATTGATGCCTTAAGGAAACCGGAAGATGTGTTTCACGACCTTCGTCACGCAGGCGTGGGAATTGAAAGGAAGATGCTGGAGGTGACGGGAGGGGTGAATACACACAGGGGCGCGGTGTTCACCTTCCTTCTTGTCCTGATGGCAATGAGGCTTGACCATGCCGTACCCTTGTCCGAACGGATAAGGATGCTGGCCGCTCCTGTCGCGGAGGATTTCCAGGCGATAGAGAAGAAAGCCGCGCAGGGAACTCCCCTCAGCCATGGGGAACAGGTGTACATGCAGTACGGAGAAGGCGGGATACGCGCCCTTGCCCTGGCCGGATTCCCACGGGTGTTCAATGACTACCTTCCCTTCTTTCTTGTTCAGGAAGATGAGCCGAACACTGCCCTGGCGCGGACATTACTTCACATCATGGCTACCTGTGACGACACAACGGTTCTTTACAGGAACGGTATTGATGCTCTGCGGGAAGTCCAGCGCGGCGCAGCCGACGTACTCGCGGGAAAGAAAGAGATGATGCTTTTCAACGATGAATGCATCAGGAGGGGAATCAGCGCGGGGGGCTGTGCTGACCTGCTCGCTCTCGTGGTATTCCTCACCGTCCATGGCAAGAAGGGACATGACGCGGGGACAGTCTGACCGTCCCTTTCAAACCGTACCCCCCTCACGCCTGTTGGCGTAGCTTTTCAATTGTTTTCTGTCCGGCGTCGGTCAAGAAGAAAGCATATGTCGTCTCCGGGACGTAGGCGCGGACTGCATCCATCTCTCCGTCTTTCAGCATTCGGCGGACTTTCGTGGCACTGATGATGTCCCCGCTGGCGGCGATGCGTTCCAGCACGACAAGCCGAGGCATTCCAGCGAACTCTTTTTCCATCTCATGGTTGTAGATGTTCGTCGCACGGCTGTAGGGCTCATCCCCCACATAGCGGACGCCTATGCCAAGCGCGGGGGCTATGTGCCACTTGAAAAGCCGTGCGTCCAGCCGTGCCTGAATCTCGGTGACATCATCGTCCTCTTTCAGAAAATAGGACGGGAATGTAGAGGATGACACCATGTAGCTCCCCGTCCCGTGTACATGCACATTGGGCAGATGAGCCGTACCCGCCTTGACCAAGGTCAAGCGATCCGCAGCTGAGAACACGGACATTTCCTCACTGAGTACGAAGACGTGGAGTACATCATTTTCCTCGCTGGCGTGTCTGACAAGGTACTGATGCCCTTTGGTGAAGGGATTGGCGTTCATCACGATGGCCGCGACTTTGCCGCCTTCCTTCTTTTCCTTTGCAAGACGGGCAATGAAACCTTGGAAACCCGACACCGCCTTTTCCATGAAGTAGAGCCTGTCATCGACATGTTCGATCAGACGGAATCCAAGATGCTCGAACGAAGGGACAGCCTCATGCTTGGTATAGACGCATACGGACTGATACCCGCGATGGAACACCTCCGCCATAAGCTCCGAGACAAGCTGGCTGAACACGTTCCCGCCACGGCGTGAGGAATCAACGGCGACACATTTCAGGACATTGTGGAACAGGGAACCAGTCGCAATGAGGACGCCGTCTTCATAGATGCCGTAGGCAGCGTCTATGTTGTTCTCCACACGTATGCCTTCCCGCTCGACCAAGCCTTTCCATTCCGCCCGGTCGCGGGAGCTGTCCTCAATCCACAATCTGTTCATCCCGCCGCTCCTTTCCTGGCAATATCCATGCCCTATACCTCTATGATATGCAAACAGCGGGTACATCGGCAAGCCGTCCCTTACTGTCCCTACCATTCCACACGTATGTCCTATCCCCCATTTCAGGAGAAGAATGGCAAGAAAGCCTCGACAGCAAGAGGGACAAGAGCGACGACCGCGACAAGACGAATCATATGCATGAGCACGACCTGCCCCTGGTCGGCTCCGGGAGCTATGTCGCTGACAATGAGGGCAATGTCGCTGGCTCCCCCCGGCGCCGTTGCGAACAGCGCAGTCTCCATGTCCATGCCGGAGATGCGGGGAATCACGCTGGACACCAGCCAGTTGCACGCAAAATATACCGCCAGGACAATCACCAGCGGAACCACAAGGGAGGGTACTCCCCGGATGAAATCCCATGTGACACCGGAGCCGATGAGGGCTCCTGATAATCCCTGAGCAATCCGTTTGGCAAATTCAGGGACACGGGCATGGCGGGTGATGATTCCGTATGCAGCCGTGAACAACATGGCGAAGCTCAAGGCTCCTGCCGGAATGCCGGACATCTTGCCCAGAACGCCGCCAGCGACGGCCGCAAGAAGGGTCAGCATAATGTCAATGCCAGTGCCGCCATGACCACCAGCCCGGCTGCCAGCCGAGCTATTCGCCGTGCCATCAGTCGGGCAAGACGCACGGTTCATTCCTTCGGCACTAACCGCCGGGATGGCCGCCGACGCGTTTGCGGCAGGCATCACTTCTCCTGCGGACTTGAGCGTAGCAGGAACCCTGCGCAAGCGGAACCGGGCTATTTGAGGCAGGAGCGTCAGGACGCAAATCAGACGAGAAGTCTGGAAAAGCGCAACAACCGATATGTCCGCATGGAAATCAGAACTCATCAGCGTGATGTCGGCGACCCCTCCCGGAACGGATGACAGTAACGCCGTAGTCAACGACAGACCGAAGAACTTGTGCAGGATGAAACCGCTGATGGTCATGCACACGAGCATCAGGACGACAGAGACAAGCGCGGGAACCGCTATCTTGCCAGCACGGGAAACTTCCCTGCGTGTGATGTTCTTGCCAATGTACGCTCCTGCGATGACCTGGGCAATGATCTTCCAGTCCGAGGGATACGCGGCCTTCCCCGTGGAAAGACCAAATATGGATACCGCCAGCAACGATCCGAACATCCATGGATTCGGCATGCGGATTTTCTTCCCCACGAAGCCTCCGAGAAACGCAACTGCGATAGTCACAGCGACCTGAACCATGATGCTCGACTCCTTTTCGACACGTGTGATACGCCAACGTCAGTATAAAAGAAACTCTCGCTTCATAAAAGAACCCAAAGCGGGAACAGGCAGCCCCTTACAGGAACTCCGCAAGAAAAAAAGAAATGCGGACAACGTTACCGGCATTGTCCGCATTTCTTCAAGTTCAGGCTGTCAGCTTCAGATTATCAGTGGCACGATGCCCGTGATGGCAGCAACACCGACAAAACTGATGAAGATACCAATGGCCCACTTTCCGGCTTCCTTCTGCCATGCGCCCATCTCCACCTCGGTCAGGTTGATCAACAGATAGATGAAGGCTACCAGAGGACTCAGCAAGTGGAACGCCTGACCAAGCAAGGAAGCAACACCAAGCGACATTTCGCTGAAACCGTAGAGTTTTCCGGTCTCCGCAAAGACAGGCAGAACGCCATAGTAGAACGCATCGTTCGACAGGAAGAAAGTACCAGGAGCCGACAACACCGCGACAACAAGACCCCATGCGCGGCCAAGGCTCTGGGGAATGATGGCGACAAGGCTGTTCGCCAGTGCGGTGGACATGCCTGTGCTGGTAAACAGACCGGAGAAAATGCCTGCCGCAAAGACAAGGATGACAACCTGCAACGCATCGCCTGCGTTATCCTGGATACGCGCCTTCTGATCCTTCTGCTTAGGATAGTTGACCATCAGGGCAACAACCGTACCGGCAAGGAAGAGGAATACTGACGGGAACGTACCGGCCATCAGCATGGCGACCAACGCAATGGTCAGGATAAGATTGAACCAGAACAGCTTAGGTCTTTTCAAAGCTTCTTCTTCAGGGGACGCGGAAGCCGTCAGCTCATTGAGCTCGGCCTGAGTGAACGTCCTGACCCCGATGCGAGCGCTTTCACGACGACCAAGGACATAACAGACGCCCATCATGTAGAGGAATGCAACGACCATGCCGGGAGCCAGAGCCCGCAGGATTTCGGCATCCTTGCCGTTAAGTGACGGAAGGACGGAAATGACGCGTGCCGTAGGCCCGCCCCAGGGCAACAGGTTCATGATGGTGTTCATCAAAACCGTGATTACCGCAAGGTTCATCAGCTTCATGTTCATCTTCTTGTAAAGCGGAAGGAAAGCAGTACATACGATGAGTGTCGTCGTCGTTCCATCACCATTGAGGGAGACAGCTGCCGCAACAATACCGGTCGCAATCAGGATGCGCTTCGGATCGCCCTTGGCGAACTGAATCATCCTGCGGGTAATCGGGTCAAACATACCGGTGTTCAGCATGATTGAGAAGTACATGATTGCGAACAGCAACATGATACCGGTCGTCGAAGTCTTCTTGACACCTTCAACGGTGAATTCACCCAAGACCCGAATCTGGTGCCAGAGCGTCGGATCGGCGATCTTGTACACCTTGGCTGCCTGCTCGGCATAAAGACCGAAGAACGATCCTACCAGAGCAAACAGGAACGGCACGACTATAAGCGCCGTAAACGGAGACAACTTCTTGGTAATGATGAGCGCCATGAAGGTGGCGATCATTGCCCAGGCAAGTAATGTCATCATAAAGAACCTCCCATACCTACTATAACAAGTGGTGATGTGCGTCATGCGTGCCGGAACACGCGAAAAACAGAAATTAAAAACAACGGAACTCCGCGTCCATCCTGCCCGCAGGCAGGAGAAAGATCCCCGGATTCCCTGCCGACGCCCGATAACAGGAAAACCGGAAACTTTCGCTAATGTTCCGCGACCTCACCGGAGGGAGGCTCAAGCCTCAGCCCAAATCGGCAGGTTTGCGTATGACATCAATGATGGTTCCGTCGCGGTATTCGACGAGCGCCACTATTTTGTCCTCAAATTTGATGTCCGCGGGAGTACCCACAAGTTTGTAAGCCTCGTCGCGCAGCTCCTCAATCGTCTTGAGCGGTACGCCGCTGTCAGCCAGGCACGCAATCAAGTCCGCGCGCGCTGGATTGACCGCAACGCCATATTCCGTCACGACGATATCGACGCTCTCACCGGGAGTTGTGACCGATGTCACCCGGTCACGGATGCTCGGAATGCGGCTCCGCACAAGTGGTGTGGCGATAATTGTGCATTTTGCGCCAGCCGCCGTGTCCACATGCCCGCCAGGAGCCCCCTGGATAAGGCCATCGGAACCCTGGACGACATTGACGTTGTAATCAACATCCACTTCCAACGCTCCAAGGATGACGAAATCCAGGTAGTTGACGAACGCGCCCTTGTTCAGCGGGTTGGCATACTCGGATGTCGAAATCTCGACATGTCCGGGCGTCTTGCCGATTGATTCTACGGAAGCGATATCAAAGTCCTGCGTGTCAACAATCTTCCTGATGAAGCCGTCCTTCAAAAGCTGAACCATCGGCTCGACAATGCCTCCACAGGCAAATCCCATCTGGATACCCTGCTTCTCCATGTACGGACGGAGGAAACGGGTCACTGCAAGGCTTGCGCCACCGGCTCCCGTCTGAAAGGAAAATCCGTCCTTGAAATAAGGAGTAGCCACCATGCACTTCGTTGCATATTCGGCAATCATCAGTTCACGGGGATTTTCCGTCATGCGGAGTACCGCGGAAGCAATCTTTTTGGGATTGCCAATCTGGTCAACGACAACGACATAATCGACATCGATGCCCTGGATGCCCGCAGGCAGGTTCGGAGTCGGCACAAGCATGTCGGTGACGACCACTACCTTGTCGGCGTACCGGGCATCAACGACGGCATACGAAAGAACTCCGCAATCGGACTTGCCGCCGGTTCCCCTGGAGTTGCCGAGTTCGTCGCTCGTCGGAGCGCCGATGAACGCAATGTCAATGTGGATGTCGCCGGTCTCAATAGCCCGCACACGTCCGCCATGGGTTCTGATCATCGCCGGTCTGGGCAGTTTCCCTTCGGATATGGCACGGCCTATCTCAGCACGGACGCCGCTGGTGGAAATGCCAGTGATGGTTCCATCCTCAATCATCGGGACAAAGCTTTTCTGAGCAGCGCCAAGGCTTGAAGCACAGATGTAGATGTCCTTGAATCCTAGTTCATGGATTACTTCCATGACCATGCTGGCAACATAGTCCCCCTCACGGAAATGGTGATGGAATGACACGGTCATGCCATCTTTCAAACCGCACTTGAGGATAGCATCCTTCAAGGAATCAACAACCTTGCTGCCACGGGGTTGCACGTAACCTTTCACCTTCGGGGCAGCTTTCTTGTATTCGTATCCATCACGGTAATATTGTCCCTGGAATACTTCCAGGCCATCCTTGAGGAGTTCATCCGGGATGTCGCGTCCTGCTTTGTTGATCATACCAAGCCTCCCTTGTACACTCCCGATGCCTTTGCAAGCGTCAGGGTCCTGTAGGCGCCTTCGACCATGGCAATGTCAACCATGGCGCCATCGACGACAAGGACACCGACACCTTTCTTCTTGTTTTCCTCTACCGCGAGGATCAAATGCTCGGCACGGCTGATTTCCTTCTCCGTCGGCGTGAACACCTCATGGATGGTGGCAATCTGCTTTGGGCTGATCAAGGATTTGCCGTCGAAACCCATGTCCCGAATCAGTTCGGCTTCACGGCGCAGTCCGGCTATGTCATCAATGTTGGTGTATACGGTATCGAAGGCCATGATGCCAGCGGCACGGGCGGCCATGATGATCAAGCCGCGAGCCGTGGCCAGCTCGGAACCGTCAGCAGTCTGACGGGCATGCATCGTTCTCTTGAAATCACCGGCGCTCAGGGCAATTCCCATCATCCTGTCGCTGCTGGTGGCAATCTCGTATGCGTTCAGCACTGCGCGGGGAGACTCCAAGGCTGCCATCAGCATTGTGGAACCGACCGGTCTGCCAAATTCCTTCTCGGCTTTCTCCACCAGTTCCTCGACCAGGGCGACATCATTCTTCGTCTCGGTCTTGGGGATGCGGATACCATCAGCGCCACCGGCCACGGAAGCACGGATGTCTTCCTTATAATGAGGGGTATCAAGTCCGTTGATCCTCACGAATCTCTCCACACCGTGGTAATCGACATACTTCAGCGTGTTGTACAGCTGTACGCGGGCAGAATCCTTCTCTCCCTCCGCAACAGCGTCCTCAAGGTCAAGAAGGACGGAGTCAGGTTTGTACACGTATGAATCCTTGACGAGAGCCGCCCTCTGCGTGTTGAGGAACATCATTGTTCGTCGGATACGGTTTTTCTGGGCATCGGTCATAGCACTGTCCCCCACGGAAGATTCTCCGTTACGTTGCCGGCTCGAAGTACCGCTGTCTGGACACGGGAGCGAATCGTGCATTCGAGAGCCCCTTGATCGTGGGCGGATATCTTCACTCCGTCTACATCCATCTTCTTCAACACTTCAAGGATGGTGTCTCGAATCTGATCACCGAACTGAGCCATCACGCTGCTTTCAAGCTCAAGGGCAATCCCTTCCTTCGCGGGCTCTACCATCACCTGTATGTCACTTGATTCCAAAGTTCCCGCCATAGCAGGCTTTTCTATCACCATGGAGCATCCTCCTGACTCATCTGTTATAAAGTACTTCTTTCTACTAGGCAAATATCGTTTTTTCATGGTATCATAACTTAAATGCATGACCCCTTCAGAAGGAGGATGCAACCATAAACACGAAAGACGTCGACTACATACTGGAAATAGCAAAGTTCCAGTCCATCTCGCAGGCGGCGAAATCGCTTTACATCTCCCAGCCTGCCCTGAGCCGTTTTCTCGCAAACCTGGAGGATGACCTACAGACTCCACTGTTCGTCCGGGGCAAGAACATGCTGACCTTAACGGAAGGTGGAAAGATATATGTGGAGTATGCCCAGGCCGTGAGGGAGAAGCACTTCCAGATGCTCAACACTATTGAAGCGTTGCGGTCTCACAGGCGAAGCATCATCTGGATTGGCTACACGTTGGCTTCAAACTTCCCCACGTTCGCTTACACGTCACAGGAATTCAATACGTTGCATCCTGATGTCGAACTCCAGTTCATACGGGTCTACAGTCGCGACATAAAAGCAAACCTGCTTGATTCAACTCTTGCCTTCGCTCTGTCGAGTCCTCCTGATGAGGGGGATCCCATTGCCTACCATAATTGTTTCTCATCTCCCTTGCTCGTCGTAATACCCAAGTCTTTTCCCCTGTCACTCTCTCCCGTGATGTTGGAGGACGGCGGTTACCCATGGGTTGACATCAGGGCGTTGGCCGATCTTCCTTTTGCCCTGGCAGACAAGACATCCGGCATCAGGAAACTGATTGACAAGAGCCTGGCGGACATGGGTGTCACTCTCCGCAATGTTCCCATCACGACTGACAATTCCCTGAGCGCGCTTTTCTATACAGAGCAGGGCAAACATCTGTGCATCACTACTGAGAACATAATAAATAACTTCCAGATGCGGGGGAAATACCATGTCTACCGTTTCGGGACTCCCCCGGTTACCCGCAAGAGCGGCATACTCCATCTCAAGGCCAAGGATTTCACCGCCCCGGAAAAAGCCTGTTTCGAGTTGCTGAAAAAATATTACTCCTCTACTCCATCGTTGAAAAAGTCAGGGGCAGGCGGCAGATGAAGCGAACGGGTATTACGCATTACCAAGAATCACATGGCTTCCTATTGTCCCGAATATTGCAGAAATATGCTTGTTTTTCACGCTTTCCCCTACACGTTCCCTGTTTTCATAACTACTTTTATATATATCTAACTATGGAGGATAATGACCATGTTTACCCAGATTGAACTTTCCTATGATTTTTCCGCGCTTGAGCCATACATAGATGCGCTGACAATGGAAACCCATTATACGAAGCACCATGCGGCCTACGCCAAGAACCTGAATGCGGCTCTGGAGAAAGCCTCTGACAAAGACCGTGAGAGAGGGATTGAGTGTCTGCTCAAGGATATTACTTCTCTGCCGGAAGAAATCCGCACGGCGGTACGCAACAATGGCGGCGGCTTTTATAATCACAATGTGTACTTCGACACCATGGCTCCGGGAACCGGAGGCATCCCTTCCGGACGGCTTGCTTCCCAGATTGACAAGAACTTCGGTTCCTTTGATCTTTTCAAGGAAAAGCTGAGCGCCGCTTCCATTGCTCGCTTTGGTTCAGGCTGGGGCTGGTTGTCCACCGACAAGAACGGCACGCTGACCGTATCTTCCTCAGCGAATCAGGACAATCCTCTCATGGATGGTTCCGGGTTTCCCATCCTTGGCATTGATGTCTGGGAGCACGCATACTACCTGAAATACAAGAATCTGCGCGCTGACTATGTCAAGGCTTTCTGGAATGTCATTGACTGGAAGAAGGTTGGAAGCCTGTATGAGAAGGCAATCGAGGCGTAATTAAGGATGCCATAGGAGCGTTCTTTGTCACGCTACGCATGCAGGGGGATGTCGCAAAAAAGTTTGTGGCGTCCTCCTTTTTTCATAATCTCCACTTTTTTGATTTCTTGCACCATATACGCTTGAAAATTAATCATAAACAAATATTAACATCCAAAATCACCAAATAACCCGAAAGTATTATATGCTTTTCATGCAAAATAATACCTTTGGGTAATAGCTTTCTGCCATCACCACGTTTATACTATTTCCTAATTACTACCATATGCGTAAGCTGGCATGTCATCATCTTCTTCACGGAGAAAGGAAAAGACACTATGAGAGAGAGAGAGAGAGAGAGAGAGAGAGTAAACTAAGCGTCATGGTCTTCCTGACCATCCTGATGCTTCTTATCACCTTCATTTCATGCGACAGCAAACTGAATGTTTCAAATACCAATGCAGTGCGCTTCTCCACGGAGATAGGACGCAAGGCCACGGCAGACTCCGAATGGCAAGCCGCTGATGCAGTAGGCATCTTCATGGCCACCGCCAATGTGGATTTGGATGACACCCCCACCCCTGTGGATGCGCGTTTCAACAAGAAGTATCTGGCTGACACAGCCTTCCAGACTTCCGGCTTCACTCCTGCCACCACTGCCGATACCTTGAAGTGGGATGACCTTAGTACGAATCCTGCACCATTCTTCGACTTCATCGCCTACTATCCTTACGTGTCTCCCATCGCTGATACCACGGCTCTATCCATAAACGTCTATCCCCTTGGTTCCGGGGAACAGGACACCGGAAAGGCCGACTTCCTGTGGGGACGTACCGACAATGTACAGAACAATACCTCAACGGTGCATCTGAAGCTTGACCACATGCTCTCCCGTTTGATTGTCAACCTTGGGCCAAGTACCACCGTTGATAAGGATGCCATCAACAATGCCACCGGCGGCTTTACCGTCACGGTCAAGGGCTTGGGTTCTGAAACTACGATAAACCTGAATGACGGAACCTTGGGCACGACGGATACGAGCGCGTCTATTGTCATGAAGGACATTTCCGACACGCTTACGACCACGGAAAGAACCGAGGGAAAGCGCAGGTTCGAGGCTGTGCTGATACCTGTGGGCAACACTTTTGCTCTGGATAACTTAATTCTGGAGTTTACCCTGAGCGGTGGTGCTAGAGCTGGTACATACACATGGGTAGCGGATTCCGTAGCGACCTCTGATCAAGGCAAGATTCACTTTGACAAAGGCAAGCAACATGTCTACAACATGACGCTGAATACGGAAGCGGATGAAGTCGCCGTTGCCGCTATTGAGATTGAGATACAGGACTGGGACACCGGGGACGGCATAAACGCGCCTGCTGTCAAGGTGAGAGTCAAGTCAGTCTCCGCCGGAGGTTATCACACGATGATCCTGAAGACGGACGGCACGCTCTGGGCGACTGGGAACAACGAATATGGTCAACTGGGTGTCGGCGATACGACTAACAGAAGCACGCCCGAGCAGGTCTGGGATTCTCCCGATGGTTCCGTGAAAATGACTGATGTCGCGGCCGTCTTCGCCGGAGAGACTCATACGCTGATCCTGAAGAAGGACGGCACGCTCTGGGCGACTGGATACAACGGAGTGGGTCAATTGGGTGACGGCACTATAATCGACAAAACCATTCCCGTGCAGGTCAAGGATGATGCTGGTGGGTTCATGACTGGTGTCAAGGCTGTCTCCGCCGGAGCCGCCCATACGATGATCTTGAAGAAAGACGGTACGCTCTGGGCGACTGGATTCAACTCTAATGGCCAACTAGGTATCGGTAATAATGACAACAAAGACACGCCCGTGCAGGTCGCGTCCATGGATTCTGATGTCGCGGCGGTCTCCACCGGAGAGTTACATACGATGATTCTGAAGAAAAACGGTACGCTCTGGGCGACAGGATACAACGCTTCTGGACAACTGGGTGACGGTTATAATACCGAAAGAAACACGCCCGAACAGGTCATGGAGAATGTCGCGGCCGTCTTCGCCGGAGTCGGTCACACGATGATCCTGAAGGAGGAGGACGGGACGCTCTGGGCGACTGGATCCAACGGATATGGTCAATTGGGTGTCGGTGATAATGACGGCAGAAGCACGCCCGCGCAGGTCACGTCCATGGGTTCTGATGTCGCGGTCGTCTCCGGCGGATGGGGTCATACGATAATCCTGAAGGAGGACGGCTTGCTCTGGGCGACTGGATACAACGGTTCTGGTGAACTGGGTGACGGCACTATGATCAACAGCAAGACTCCCGTGCAGGTCAAGGCCAGTACCACTCTTGGCGACTTCATGACTGATGTCGTGGCCGTCTCCGCCGGAATGAATCACACGATAATTTTGAAGAAGGACGGCACGCTCTGGGCGACTGGACACAACGGTTTTGGTCAACTGGGTCTAGGTGACAGCAGTTTGGGAACCAACATAAAAACGCCCGAACAGGTAATTTTCTAACCAGAACACGAGGAGATACCGGCGTACGCCGACCGATTAACAAGTCGTTCCGCCACGCCGGTTTCATCCCCTTTGAAATTGAGAATCCAGGGACAACATTCGCATGAAATACAGCCTCATACACGCCCCGCCTGTAATCCGACACATATAGCCCCCAGCCACATCCGTGGCTGTTCATTACATATACCTATCATTGTAGGAGTTCCACATGTCAGACATCAACAGCTTGAAAAAAAGCTCCGTAGATTCTCACAATCAGGGAAAGACAGAGACTGCTAAAGCCCTGCCGTTCATCGTCCGGTTCATCCCCATGGCTACATTCTTCATCCTTGTCATAGTCAGCTGCATTGCCTGCAACATCTCGCTGCCCGCCATCATTGACAAAGACTCACAGGAGTTATTGCTGCTTCATCTGGCAGGAACCACATGGAAACAGGACATCGGTTCCGACAAACCCGCCACCGACTGGAAATGGCGTCATCTGGAGTTTTATCCTACGGTCACAGAAGACGGGGAACTGAATGGGTGGCTGGATGATGGAAAGAGCAAACTCCCCTCCGACAAGACCAACGTTCTTCTGGGATACGGGGAAAAGAATCTTATCCTCACCGTGAGCCAGGACATGGAGACGCTGGAGGTGAAACATTCGGAAGGTTCGGCGGAAGGAACAGAGACCCTGACCGTGACGGATGCACAAGGGAAGCACTTCTACTTCCTGCGGGATATGTGATTGGAGACAGAGCATACACAGCGGGAGAGAAAGAAACTGTCTGCCGTAATAAAGAATCTGTAAGATCCAAAATCACGCAAGCCATAGCACGGAGGATTCTTGTGCCATGCCCATGTGATGTTTCCCGCATATGGTTATAGTCCGGGGGATGTCGCAAAAACTTTGCGGCATTCCCCTTCCTTTGTCGGAAACAGCATGTTCCCGGTCACTCGCCTCGCTCCTTGGCAAGGAAAGACACCAGCTTCATGAAAGGTTCGTTCATTTCCCTGAAAAACATCCTATGGCTTTCACAGAATCTGTACTCTCCCTTCTCATCCCTATACCGTTTGCATCCACCCCGGCATAGCATCAGATAAGGACATTCCTTGCATTTTTCAGAGCCATTGCGGGTATTGTGCAGGAAAAGAGTCGTGAAACGCTTGTCATTGATTGTTTGGAGTGAATCAGAAAGGATATTGCCCAGAAGATACGGGTCAAGGCAATAGAAATCACAGGGATATGTGGAACCGTCTGATTCAACGACATACTGTACCGAACAAACTCCCTTCATGTCACATGCTTCCGGAGGGAGTCCCATGTACATCCCGACCAGATTGTCAAAATACCGGATTGATACCGGAAAAGGACTGTGCAGGGAGTGCATCCATTTCTGTGCCAGCTGGATAAGGAAATGTCCGTAGGCTTCGGCAGTGAGAAAATCACGAGCATCGCCCAGCAGGTTCATGCACGGGATGTACTGCTGATAATACAGTCCATGCCGCATGAAAAAGTCCCATACCTGGTCAATGTTCTGTGCGACTTCATCGGTCACGACAGTAAGTATGTTGAGATCGACATGAGCGCGTTGCATGGCCTCTATTCCCGCAAGAACGTCTGCGCTGCTGCGTCCTCCCCCAATCCTGGGACGATGCATGTTATGAATGCGGGGAGCGCCATCACACGAAATGCCGACCAGAAATCCATTTTCCTTGAAGAATGCCGCCCATGTATCATCCATCAGTGTTCCGTTCGTCTGGAAAGCATAGGAAACAGGGATATGTCCGGTATTCAGTTCTTTCTCCAGCGCTACGAACCTCTTGAACCACGACAGCCCCGCAAGCGCAGGCTCTCCCCCTTGGAACGCATATGATACGCTCCCTGCCTCTTCAAGGGTCTTGTGAAGAAGCGCCCGAACCACGTCTTCCTTCATGATTGTGTGACAGGGGACGCTCCTGTTGGCCGCTTCATTGCAGTAGAAGCAATAATCACATGCAAGGTTACATGCGGATGAGGCAGGTTTGATCATGATGGACAGAGGCTTCATTTCCTTCCCATTCCAAACATGAAGACATTATACAACGACAATCCTATGATGACGACCATCACCGCCATGAACAGCCGGTCTACGTGGGCATGGCTCAGTTTCAACGATACTTTCCTGCCAAGCAGTGCGCCGCAGATACCGGATGCAATCATCAGGATCAGCAGCAACCATGGGAAATCAGGAACCGAATTTGTTAAAATGGTCATTGCCAGGCTTGCAAGCTGTGAGAAGAAAATGATGAACAGGGAATTAAGCGCCGCATGTTTGCTGTCCATGGAAAAAAGATAGGAAAGAATCATGATGTTGACAGGACCGCCACCAATGCCCAGGAAAGAAGAACAAAGCCCCAGAAACAGGCCGGACGACAAACATAGGACAGGATGCACGACGTGCAAGGTTTCTATTTTGTTTTTCCGTACTGTGTACAGGAAGACCATGGCAGTAAGGATGACAAGAATGATGTTCTGCGTGAAACCCACCAGCTCATCATTGCCCGCGGCCTGTCGTATGAAAAAAAGCGCTTCCTTGCCAATGATTCCTCCAAGCACGCTTCCTATGGCAAGCAAAGTCCCAATCTTCCCATTAACGCGTACTTCTCCGTCTTTGCGCGTAAGCAAGGCAACGGAGGTCATGGCCAGTACGGTTGTTCCGCAGAGGAAACTGATGACGGAGACCGTCAAGCCACTGACGGCATCCATGACCGGCTTGATGATGACTCCCCCGCCTATGCCGCTGATTGAGCCTATGACAGTCGCAATGAACGTAACAAAAACAATGACACTACTCACTTCCCTGTCCTCACCATAGAGAAACCAAACATTCACGTCTTCTATGGTGACATGCATGAGAAAAACAGTCCATGGGGAATGACCGGCGTTGCGTTCCTCTTTTGTTCAGGTTATAAGCCAAATGAATCCTTTTCTTTGCGCCTACCTCTTTCTCATGGCATAGGAACAAATAAAAAACCGCCTGCATGGTCATCCCATGAGGCGGCAATACAATTCCTTCACATTATCCGTGAAGCGTATATGTCCCGTTTACAAGGAAGCCGCGAAGAACTCGGAAATCGTTTCCTCCACCAAAGCAGTCACTTCACTCTGGTCGGAATAGAAACCATACCCATGGTCTGCGCCGGGAATATCGACCAGCGTGACGCCAAGCGCGTCAGCCACCTTCTGGTTGGAGTCACGGGGGACTACTGTGTCCTCAGTACCATGGAGGATCAGGACATTGCCCATCGGAGGCAGGTTGTTCATGACCTTATCGGTGATGAACAAGTCCTCAAACCACTTGGAACCAATCGTAAGGGTCGAGCCATACCATGGTTGTTCATAGGCTCCGGTACGGTAGGCACTCACGTAGTTCTTGATGTTCTCCTGGGTTGAATAGGGCATCGTCGCCGGAGCAAGGAGTGCTATGCCGCCATAGTCAAACTCCCCACGGGAGGCTTCCACCAAGGCAAGACGACCGCCCATGCTGTATCCGAGCAATCCAATCCGCCGAGAATCGACAGGTTGCGTCTCGACAGCCCAGAGACCTGCCGCACGGGCATCCTCAAGCATCGATGTCATGTTATTCTCAATGAAAGAGACGCTTGAATCACCGCAACCGGCAAAATCCATCCGCACTGAAGCAATGCCCTTTTCAGCCAACGCCTGGGCGATACCGGCGAAACCTCCGTTCTCTTGGCGGCTTCCTCCATGCCCATGCATGATGACGACCAACGGAGAGAAATCGGAACCGGCAGGCAGGACGATAGTCACCGGAATCTGCCGTGAGGAACCTTCGATAATCGCATCAAATGATTCGATGCTGCCAAGAACCACGGCAGGGGTTTCATCAACGACAGGCGTCTCGCTTTCCACTGGTTCACTGCTGTCATGGATGATGCTGTCAGGAACCAGGACAGGCGTCTCAGCGACAATAGGCATATCAGTTTCGGCTTCCGCTTCCACCGGAGAAGAATCGGCGGGGACTTCACGTTCTGCCGCTGCCACTTCCGGAACCGTTGCGCACGGCGGCAGGTCAGCAGTCTGTACCGGGGTGGTGGCACAAGAAACCAGCAGCATCAGGACAACCCCGCATGTAATCAGGAACGTTCTCATCTTTTCATCATCTCCTATGTACCCACAAGGCGTCTTTCCTTTCCAGGCTCATGGCCACGTAAGAACACCTTGTGTATTTTCATGATGATGATAAAGAAAATGCTACTGATGCACAACGTCACAGGGGAAGCTCATGCAAAGAACATATTAGGGGATGTACAGGAACGGAACATCCCCTGAGCCGCGAGTACACGTCCAATCACCGGAACTAACGTTCATCTCCGCTTGTCTGTCGGCAATGCTCGTGTTGTCCTCAAAGCATTCAATCACGCCTCATCCCACAGCCACGTGGAAAGATAGCGTTCACCAGTATCAGGAAGGACGACGACGATTGTCTTGCCGGCGTTCTCCGGTTTGCGGGAGTATGTCAGGGCAGCCTCAAGCGCAGCGCCGGATGATATGCCAATCAACAAACCTTCCTCACGTGCGGCGGCACGGGCGGTGACCCCTGCCTTCACTTCATCTGTTTCATAAATCTCATCGACTATGGCCGGATCATAAACCTTGGGCACAAATCCCGCGCCGATACCCTGTATCTTATGCGGCCCCGGCTTTCCGCCGGACAGGACAGGGCTGGTCACCGGTTCCACTGCAACGACCTTCACATCCGGCTTCTTCCCTTTGAGAAACTTGCCGACGCCGGTGATTGTACCGCCAGTACCAACACCGCCTATGAGGATATCAACCTTTCCCTCGGTGTCATCCCATATCTCAGGACCTGTCGTCGCCTCATGGATGGCAGGGTTCGCAGGGTTGTTAAACTGCTGGGGAATGAAGGAATTTTCATATGTCGTAGCCAGTTCCTCAGCCTTTTCAATGGCTCCTTTCATCCCTTTCGCTCCCTCGGTCAGCACCAATTCAGCTCCATAGGCCTTCAAGAGCTTGCGCCGCTCAATACTCATGGTCTCCGGCATGGTAAGGATGATACGATACCCTTTCACCGCTGCCACGGCAGCCAGAGCAATGCCTGTGTTGCCGCTTGTCGGCTCAATGATGACGGAACCTTTCGTCAGCTTTCCGGCTTTTTCAGCGGACTCGATCAACGCAAGACCGATACGGTCTTTTACGCTGGAAAACGGATTGAAACTTTCCACCTTGGCGTAAACATCCGCTCCACCATCATTCAATCTGTTGATACGGACAAGGGGCGTCCGTCCTATCACCTGTGTAATATCATTCACACGAGCCATGGTTTTCCTCCTTGGAAAGTGAGCTGTACGAAAAAAGCGTACAACATTCTCTTGTGGTATAGAGAATATGATACTGGACAATCTTTTTACTGTCAATATAACCATATGAAATACTGTAGTGTAGTAGGAATTATAAATGCCAGAAAAAGGCTCCCCGTGTATCTTCTCCCTGCTTCACAGGGATGTCTTTACTTTTCCCGGATACTCGCCGAAGACCAGGCGGAAGGCTTCGGAGAATCGGTTCACGCTCTTATAACCCACCGCATAGGAAACCTCGGTCACCGAGCGGCCTTCCCTAAGATAGTTTGCCGCCAGGTTCATTCTCAAGGTACGGAGATAGCCGTAGAGGGTGTCCCCATACTGCTTCTTAAAAAGGGTCTTCAACTTGGTGGGACTCATCCCGGCGATATGTGAAAGTTTTTCTATCGACGGCGAATCAGCCGGATGTTCAAGGAAATATGCCGTCACGGCGCACAACCCCATCTTGTCCTGGGAATGACATCCCCCTTGGATGTCACATGTCTCGCAGAACTCAAAGGTATTGTTGGTCAGATAAAAGAGGAACAGCGACATTGAGGAACTGATGGAACGCTGGGCAGCGTCTGCGGTCAGGGTAATGTCTCCCAGCCGCTGGAAAAGCTGAAGCACATGCTCAACGTTGAGATGGCGGGGCAGATGGTAGAGGGCGCGCGCCTGTTCACCATCGTCATTGGAATAGCGTTTTCCTAAATAAGCACGAAATTCCTTCTCCCTATAGGCAAACTCGACTATGCGAACCAGACGACCGGCGGGAAGATCCAAGGTAGCCCTGTCCGTAGCGGACGATGCTGGCATATGGCAGGTGATTACTTCATCCTTATCAATATCACGCAGAAAAAGAAACGAACGCTCATGGACAGGAAAAAGCTCAAGGCTGGAAAGTTTCAGGGGTTCGTAAAGGAAAATGTTCATCTTGAGAGCCACCATGCCCGGTGAAGACGCAAAAATCTGTATGGTACCGTACCCGTATTTATCCGGAATGATGTATGTCGAGAAAGATTCCTCATGAGTGGCGATGCATCCCGCAGCTTCAAGAATATCACCTGCCGGATGTCCTGTCGTCCTTTCAGCCCCCATTTCCACCATCCTTACCGCCTTCCTTTGCTTCCGAGGCATCCAATGCCTCATTGAGTGTATGCCATCCCAGTACGGCACATTTCACCCGTGCCGGCATGTGGGATACATTAGAGAAAGCCGCTGCCTCCTGTAGATGTCCGATAGTCTCATCGTCCAGCTTTCCGTCCCGTACCATCTCCAAAAACAATCCTTCCAACCGCCGTGCCTCGGCAAGCGTCTTGCCTCGGACAAGATCAGCCATCACCGAAGCGGAAGCCTGCGAGATGGCGCAACCCGTACCGGTGAAGGCGACATCTTCGACCACCCCTTCAGGCGACAACCGAAGTTCCAGCTCTATCTCATCCCCGCATGAAGGATTCACTCCTTTGATTGTCGCTGTCGGATGCTCTACATGACGCTTGTTGCGGGTAGAGGCGTTATGAACCATGATGACCTGTGTGTAGATTTCCTTAAGATCCATAGCCGAATACTTCCCTCGCTTTCTTTAACGCGGCGACCAAGGCGTCAATGTCTTCCCGCGTATTGTAGATGCTTATGCTGGCGCGACAGGTGGCATGCGCCCCCAGATACTGCATCAGAGGCTGGGCGCAGTGATGTCCCGCGCGAATTGCGACGCCCTCCGTATCCAGGATGGATGCCACGTCATGGGGATGGATGCCATCTACGGTGAAGGACATGACAGGGTAACGCCCGTCACCTTCCCTCGCCTTGCCGTAAATATGAATCCAGGGCAAGCCGCCCAACGTATCCAGGGCATAGTCCGTCACCTCTTTCTCAACCCTCCGGATTTCATCATAGCCGACCGCCTCAATGTAATCTATGGCAGCCGCCAGACCGACAGCTCCTTCCACATTCTGCGTACCCGCCTCAAAACGCTGGGGAAGCGGCGCAAAGGTGGCATGCTGTTCCGTCACATATTCAATCATGTCGCCGCCGGTGAGAAATGGCGGCATATCCTTCAGAATATCCTTCTTTCCATAAAGAACCCCGATGCCCAGGGGAGCGAACATCTTGTGGCCGGAAAAAGTGGCAAAGTCCAGATCAAGCGCCTGTACGTCAAGCCTTTCATGGGGGATGCTTTGGGCACAGTCAGCAATCACGACGGCTCCTGCTTCATGGGCTTTCTCCACAATACGGCGAACCGGCACTTCGACGCCCAATACATTGCTCACCACTGCGAAAGCGACAATCTTGGTGCGAGCTGTAATCTTGGTTTTGATGTCCTCATCACGAATATAACCGTCATCATCAAGGTAGAGATAGACTAAAGAGGCTCCCGTTTCCGCACAAACTATCTGCCAAGGGACTAAGTTGCTATGATGCTCCGACACGGGTATGACTACTTCGTCTCCCTTTTTCAAAATGCTTCGTGCATACGTCCACGCAATGAGATTGATCGACTCCGTAGTATTGCGGGTGAAGATAATCTCCTGCGGAGAGGCTGCGCCAATGAAGGAAGCAACCTTTGATCGGGCGCCTTCATAGGCTTCCGTCGAAGCCACCGCCAGAGCATATACCCCACGGTGAGGATTCGCGTTGGCCGTCTCATAATACCGGGTCATGGCATCAAGTACTTGCCGAGGCCGTTGTGAAGTCGCCGCGCTGTCCAGATAGACGGTTCTTTCATCCCCTGATGAATGGGAAAGGATGGGGAAATCCTCTCTGTATTCTTGTATTTTCCGTGTGCCGCTCATTATGTCGCTCATTGTGCTGCCAGCCTTGTCGCAATGACCGTGGATACTTCATCACGGATATTTTCATCAGGGATCATAGCTATGATGGGCTCGAACTGGGCTTCTACCAACAGCTTCCTGGCCGTCGTTTCATCCAGGCCGCGGCTCATCAGGTAGAACAGGGAATCTACATCAATCCGTCCGGTACTCACCGCATGGGCGCCTTCCACGTCTTCCTCTCCGCAGAGAATCAGGGGGACTGATTTATTCCTTACCTGTGGGCTGAACATCAAGGAAAATTCCTCCTCGGCTCCTTTGCTTCCGACCGCGCCGGGGAGAAAGTCTATGGTGCCTTTGAATGTCTTGACCGCTTTGTCAAGCAAAGCACCACGCCCCACCAGGTCGGAGTGGGTGCGTTTCCCCTGGTGGGTCGCCATGTAGTTCATCTCGGACACGCGCTCATTGTCTCCAAGGAACATGGTTCCCAACTCATAGGAAGCATCGTCCCCGGCAAGGAACGCCTTGGATCCGCCGAACATGCGCCGTCCGCCAATCAGTACGTGGACGACTTTCACTGTGGCTCCTTCTTCAGCATGCACGCCACAGTCAATGAAACTCACCGCCTGGTCATCCAGCAACTGAACCTGCACGATGGTCACGTGAGAATGAGGATGGGCAACCACGCGCGTAGAGCCTGCGTAGTACCGTGCCGCCGCTGGCGTTCCCGCCGAATGAATGGTCTGGACGAGCGTCACATTGCTTCCCTCCCCGGCCACAAGAACCGTGTCATCGACAATGGCTGGCGATGAGCTATCCACGACATAAGGGATGATGATTGGGTCGGTCACTCGGACATGCGGCTTCACGCCAATGAAGAACCCGGCGTTCGCCGAAGAACGGACATGCGCGACGAACTGGTCGCCTATGCCCGATGGAACGGCAACCTGAGAAGTGAAAGCCGCACTGTCCTTGATGACATAATCATCCGACGGAGGGGGGACAGGCTTCTTGGGCAGAGAACCGGCCACGGCAAGCTCATCCTGGAAATCTCCGCCGTTCAGTCCCATCCGACGGTAGGTCAGCCGGGGAAGGATATTCACATCATGTATGGTAAGTTTTTCTGTCTTCATCTTTCACCTCAGCCAATGCTGCCCTCCATCTCAAGGGTGATGAGATTGTTCATCTCAACCGCATATTCAAGCGGCAGCTCCTTGGCGATGGGTTCCGCGAAGCCCCTGACAATTAAGGTCTTGGCTTCTTGCTCTCCCAATCCGCGGGTCATCAGGTAGTAGATTGCCTGGTCGCTTATCCGTCCTATCCGCGCCTCATGCCCGATATCCACATCATCAGTGCGGATGTCCATGCCGGGGATGGTATCTGAACGGGAGATGCTGTCCAGCATCAGGGATTCGCAGGATACTGTATTCTTGGAATGGACGGCTTCCTTGGCGACCATCACTTGGCTGCGGGTAATGCACTTTCCTCCGTTCTTGGAGATGGATTTGGTGTTGACCGAACTGGTGGTGAAGGGAGCCAGATGGAACACCTTGGTTCCCGTGTCCAGTTCCTGTCCCTTGCCGGCGAATGTAATGCCCGTAAATTCCGAATGGGCGCCTTCACCCAGCAGGACGCTTGAGGGATAGAGCATGGATATCTGGGAGCCGAAGGAACCGGACACCCATTCTATGGTTCCCTTCTTTTGGACGTGGGCGCGCTTGGTGTTGAGGTTCCACATGTTCTTGGACCAGTTTTCTATGGTGGAATAGCGCAGGCGCGCTTCTTCCGCAACATACAGCTCCACGCATCCGGCATGGATGTTCAGCACATTGTACTTGGGAGCGGAACATCCTTCAATGAAATGCAGATCGGCACCTGGCTCCACAATAATCAGGGTATGCTCGAACTGTCCTGTCCCCGGAGCGTTCTGCCGGAAATAGGATTGCAGGGGGATGGGAACCTTCACGTCCTTCGGCACATAGACGAACGAACCGCCAGACCAGACAGCCCCATGCAAGGCGACATACTTATGGTCGGAAGGAGGAACCATCTTCATGAAATGGGTTTTCACCAGGTCTTCATAATCACGCAGGGCGGTCTCCATGTCACAGTAGACGACTCCCAGATCCTCGACTTCCTTACGCATGTTGTGGTAGACGACCTCGGAATCATATTGGGCACCTACTCCCGCAAGGGATTCTTTTTCCGCCTGGGGAATACCCAGCTTGTCAAAAGTTCCCCTGATGTTCTCCGGAAGGTCTTTCCAAGAGGTCTTCATGTCGGTCTTCGGCTTGAGATATGTCACTATTTCATTCATGTCCAACGCGGATAAATCTGGCCCCCACACGGGATTCTCCAGCTTGTAGTAAGTCTCAAGGCTGTGGAGGCGGAACTCCCGCATCCACGGGGGATCATTCTTTGCGCGGGAAATCGTTTCGACAATCTCCGGAGTCAGCCCCTTGCGTGTCTTGAAGGCGGCATCTTCCTCATAACGGAAATCCCAGCGTGACAGATCCATTTCTTCAAGCTGGGTCTTTTTTCTCTGTGCTTCCATAGGCATAGGACTACTCCTGCTTCCCGATGAAAATGGTGTAGCCCTGCTCGTTGATTTGTTTGATCAGGGATGCGTCGCCGGTAGTCACCAAGCGGCCCTTGACCAGGACATGGACGAAATCAGGGCGCATATGTTCGAGGATGCGGGTATTGTGGGTGATGACGAGCAGCGCGTTCTTATCAGTGCGGAACTTCTCAATGCCCTGGGAGACGACTCTCACGGCATCGACATCCAGACCAGAGTCCGTTTCATCAAGGATGGCCAGCTTTGGTTCAAGGGTCAGCATCTGAAGGATTTCCGCCTTCTTCTTCTCACCACCGGAGAAACCTACGTTCAGGTATCTACGGGCATAGGAAGGATCCATATCCAGTTCGCTCATTTTTTTCCGAAGCTCGACATTGAAGATGAAAACATTTTCTTCTTCTCCCCGGAGGGCGCTTTTTGCTGTACGGATGAAATTCTCCATGTTGATGCCCGGAACTTCTTCCGGATTCTGGAAGGAAAGAAAGAGTCCGAGCTTGGCTCTCTTGTCGGTATCCATTTCCGTGATGTCTTCTCCATCAAAGAAAATTGTCCCGTCTTCAACGGTGAACGATGGATGACCCATGATGACATTGCCCAAGGTGGACTTTCCCGCTCCGTTTGGTCCCATCAGGACATGAAGCTCGCCCTCCTTGATGGTCAGATCGATATGACTGAGCAATTCCTTATCTTCGACTTTCACGGATACATCCGTGATTTTCAGCAATTCCTTTGACACAGGGATACTCCTTACATGGAGAGAATATACTATCTTTGAAGGACAAAATAATATCCTTTGGAGACATTTTTCGCAATTGTACTTCTTTTGAGCGGTGGTATCAAGGCTTCCCATGGCAAAGAGAATGCACATACAGAAAAAGCGTCGAGGTGGTAGTGGTAATTATTGACGCTGGGAAAGACAGCAACTCAATCTATCTGTAAATTTTGTATCTTCCTCTGTGCATCCCTTACAGATCATCAAGCAAGGAAGTGCTTTTGGCATAGGCTGTGTTGCGTGCCTCAAAGAAATCAGTCTTGATCAGATTGGCGTTGGAATACTGACCGACCCATTTCATTGTCTCCGGCTCCTTGTCATGCCCCTCATAGATGGGCTGAAAGCCCAGGTCGGTGCAACGCAGATTTCCCAGATACTGGATGTAATCAGTGACCATATCCTTGTTCAGCCCTACGATGTCATCTCCAATGACATAGTGTCCCCAGGCTATTTCCTGGTCGGCGCCCTGCTTTATCATGGCACGGTACTCATCCACCAGATTAGGAGTGAACATGGCCGGTTCCTCCTTCTGCATCTCCCTGAGAATTGAACGGAAAAGCCAGAGATGGGTTGTCTCGTCACGGTTGATGTAGCGTATTTCCTGGACTGAACCGGGCATCTTGTTGTTCCGCCCCAGGTTATAGAAGAACATGAACCCGCTGTAGAAATAAATGCCTTCAAGGATGTAGTTGGCCACCATCGTCTTCACAATCTGACAGACATCCTGGTTGACCATGAAGTTCTGGTAGAGATCTCCAATGAACTTATTGCGGGCAAGAAGGTGCGCGTCGTCACGCCACTGGTAGAGTATCCCGGTACGTTCGTCCGGAGAACAGATGGTATCGAGCATATAGCTGTAGCTCTGGCTGTGGATGGCTTCCTGGAACGCCTGTATGGTCAGGCAAAGGTTGACCTCGTTGGCGGTGATGAATTGGGCAAGGTTTGGCAGGTTCGCCGTCTGCACGCTGTCAAGAAAGATGAGGAACGACAGAATCTTGTCATATGCCGTCTTCTCCGCAGGACTTAACCTGCGATAGTCCTGGACATCAGTGTTCATGTTGATTTCCTCTGGTATCCAGAAATTGTTCATTGCCTGCCTGTACCAATCGCTCGTCCATCCGTACTTCAGATTGTTGAAATCATTCAAATTGGTGGTGTTTCCGCCTACCATACGTCTTTTGTCCAGGCCAGTGTCTCCATGTTCATTGAAGATTGGCTTGCGGTAAATCGGGAAACAGTCATCATTGTATTTGTCTTTGTCTCCAGTCACGGGCATGTGTACATCCTCCGTTAAGCTATGTGCTTTTGTTTCAGCATGAATTTCATCACTCCATGCATCTTATGACGCGCAGGAGTCGCATTCATCGACTTCCAGTGCTTTGCTTCTCAGGTAGTAAATTGTCTTCACACCATTTTTCCACGCCTCCACGTACAGATTCATGATCTGGCGGAAGCTCATATCCGTGGTGATGTAGAGATTGAGGGACTGCGCCTGATCCACATGCCTCTGGCGCACGCCTGCGGCGCGGACTGTCCAGATTTGGTCAATCAGGTGGGCGTTCTTATAAAGCCAGTACGTCTTCGGCGACAGCTCAGGAGCCACACGAGGCAGGATGTTCTTCTTCTTTTCCTCAAGGAAGAAACGTCTCAGGACAGGGTCGAGCCCTGCGGTAGTCCCGGCAAGGATTGACGTGGAGCTGGTCGGTGCAATGGCTATGAGATAAGCGTTCCTCATGCCTTGTTTCGCGACGGTTGAGCGTAGAGCCGCCCATCTGTCCCCCGTGTAGTTCCTTTTGTCAAAATACGCGCCAGTCTGCCAATCAGATCCTTCAAAATAGGCATAGGAGCCTTTTTCCGCCGCAATGTCGCTGCTCGCCTTCACCGCCCAGTAGTTGATGGCTTCGAATACCCTGTCAGCAATCCCAAGGTGCGCCTCGCTTTCCCATGCCACGCCCTTCTTGGCAAGCATGTGGTGATATCCGCTGGTTCCCAGCCCAATTGCCCGGTAACGCTTGTTGGTGATCTCCGCATACGGCACGGGGTACATGTTCAGGTCGATTACATTGTCCAACGCCCTGACCGTAGCCGTGACGATGCCTTCAACCTCCACCGGGTCATCAACATTGATGTTTCCCAGCACCAAGGATGCCAGGTTGCAGACAACGAACTCGCCCGGCTTTGTTTTCTCCACGACAACAATGTCCCCTCCCGCTCCTTCAGTGGTGACTTCCACGCTCTCCTGCGTGATAGGAGCCATGTTCTGGGCAATTTCCGTACAAAGGTTCGAGCAATAAATCATGCCTTTGTGAGCGTTGGGATTGGCCTTGTTCACCGCGTCACGGAAGAACGCGAAAGGCGTTCCCGTCTCAACACCGCTCTTGATGATCATGCGAACCAGTTCTTTAATCTTGATGGGACGTTTGGGAACCGCCGGGTCGTTTAAACATTCATGGTATCTTTTTTCCCACTCATCTCCGTAAGAATCCTCAAGGTGGTAGCCTTTGACCTTGTATATCTCATAAGGACACATCAGGTTCCAGGTTCCCTCAATGTCGTTCTCTACCATCCTCCAGAAAAGATCGGGGTAACACACTCCGGGAAACACATCATGAGCCTTCATCCGGTCATCGCCGTTGTTCGTCCTGAGCTGGAGGAATTCCGGCAGATCCTTGTGCCAGGCGTCAAGATAAACTGCCACGGCTCCCTGACGCATGCCCAGCTGATCCACCGCGACCGCAGTGTCGTTAGCAAGCTTGATCCATCTGATGACGCCGCCGGCCACTCCTTTGAAGTCCCGGATGGCAGAGCCAACAGCACGCACCTTGCCAAAGTACAATCCCATGCCTCCCCCGAACTTGGATACTTGGGAAAAGTTAGTGACCGACCGGTAGATTCCATCCAACGTATCGGGGACTGTATCAATGAAACAGGAGGAAAGCTGGTGGTATGGCTTGCGGGCATTTGACAACGTCGGCGTCGCCATGGTGACTTTCAGGGTGCTGATCATGTCGTAGAAACGCCGAACCCAGTCCAGCCTGTCCTTCTTCTCATCCATGGCCAGGTGGAGGGCTATGCCGAGAAAAAGTTCCTGCGGAGTCTCAAGCAGTTCCCCTTCATGACTGCGAATCACGTAACGTTGCAAGAGAAGGTCCAGAGCCGAATATGTAAGAAAATCATTTCTTTTCTCATCAATGAATGCCGCTGCCCTGTCAATCTCCTCATGGGTATATTTCTCCAGGATGTAAGCTCCATAGAGGCCTTCCGTGGTCAGAAAGCGAATCTTGCCGAACAGGTCGGAGAATCCGTAACGGGACTCCTGCTTCTTCAGCGTGAGGGAGAATTGCAGATAGCGGAGGCGGGCGGCTATGAACTCCCAGTCAGGAGCGTCTTGGGTGGTCATCTCGACTGCGGCGCGAACCAGCATGCCCAGAGACTCGTCCGTCTCCATCCCCGGTTTACTGAAAGCACTGAACTTCCCATAAAGAAGGTCAAGCTGGTAGGGAGCATCCGCATAGTCGCGTTGTATTGAAATGAGAACAGGCTCAAGTTCCGGCACAGGGAGCAGATTGAGGATTTTCTTCCTGTCATCCCGTTTTTTCGTGCGCACGGAACGGTACAGGATGTAGCTCTTGGCAACATCAAAGTATTCATGCTTCATCAGGATTTTTTCCACGGTATCCTGAATCAATTCGACATCCACCATTGTCCCGGAGGCATGAAGGCGCGTCAGTTCATCATGGACTTCTCCTGTCAGGCGGGAAAGAATCGTATCATCCGCGGTGTGGGATCGGCTTGCGAAAGCGGCCTTCATTGCCGCGGTAATCTTATGTTCCTGATAGGTTTCGGGTTTTCCCGTCCTCTTTATGATAGTTTCCATTGCTGGCATAAAAACCTCTTTCGTCCGCATTTTTCCTTTCCGGGCAAGGAGAGTCCCAACCGGAAATTTGTTATATAATAATGATATCTATTATCATCATCTTTTCAATAACCATACAGATAGGATGATTGATTCAGACATAGCACAATATATTGTGGTATACTTTATTTGTCCAGATAAAGTTCATTTTTTCACATTTCTTTTTCCGTCATATATCAAATCATCTGGGAAGTCCTTTCATTCTTGTATGGATCCCTATTTGCATTGGCTTTCTGCTGTTGTACAAGTTTTCCATTCCTGCTATATCACTAGTATCCGGTTTTCCCCTCTTTCCTATTCTGCTTTTCCAAGGCTTTCCGGGGAAAATATGGGCGCTATGCCAAAAAATGGAGAAAGCATCATGAATAAAACCCCCGTCACCATTACCCGTGCCTTGCTGTCCGTCTCGGACAAAAGCGGGTTGCTTGAACTGGCCGAAGCTTTGCATGACCGGCATGTGGAACTGATATCCACAGGAGGCACTGCCCACACACTGCGCAAGCATGGACTGCCAGTCAAGGACGTAGCGGAAATCACCTGTTTCCCGGAGATGATGGACGGACGAGTCAAGACGTTGCATCCGTTGATACATGGCGGCATCTTGGGATTGAGGGATGACGAGGGACATGTCAAGGCAGCCAAAGACGCCCATATCGGTTGGATTGACCTGGTGGTCTGCAATCTCTACCCTTTTGAAAAGACAATAAACAAGCCCGGTGTTGAATTGGACGAAGCTATCGAGAACATCGACATTGGCGGGCCTTCCATGATACGCGCGGCAGCCAAGAACATGGGATGGACAGCTGTGCTGACCAGTCCCGACCAGTACCCGGCATTCATTGAGGAGTTCTCCCGCTATGGACAGATATCCTTTGCCTCCCGGCGTGAGCTTACCGCCGCGGCGTTCCGCCATACCGCCCAGTATGATACTCTTATCCAGTCGTATCTCACCGATGAACCATTCCCTGAAACCTTGAGCCTGACATGGCGCAAGTCCTACCCCCTCCGCTACGGCGAGAACCCCCATCAGACGGCGGCTGTCTATCAATCCGTAGAGCCACCTACCCAAAGGGATGGCGTATCACTGCTCGATGCCAAGGTTCTCAATGGCAAGGAGTTGTCCTACAACAATCTGAATGATGCTGATGGCGCGGTACTCACCGTGAGGGAATTCACCGCTCCCGCCTGCGTAGTGGTCAAGCATGCCACTCCCTGCGGAGTCAGCATTTCTGATGACATAGCTACCGCCGTTGACCAGGCGTTCATGGCCGACGAGCTGTCCGCCTATGGCGGAATCGTGGCGATAAACAGACCTTGTACGGTGGAGGTGGCGAAATACTTCTCACAGAAGTTCATCGAGGTGTTCCTTGCCCCTTCCTATGAGGAAGATGCCTTGGAGGTGCTGAGGAAAAAGAAAGCCTTGCGCGTCCTTGCGCTGGGAGATATCCCTCCACTCTCCCCTCATCTTGTCTGTCGTCCTATCAGCGGTGGTCTGCTTGTACAGGAACGGGACATGACTGACCTGATGCCTGATGATGTACACGTCGTGACAAAGGTTCAACCGACATCAGCGCAGCTTTCCGACTTGCTCTTTGGCTGGAAGGTAATCAAGCATGTCCGTTCCAATGCCATCCTGCTCGCCCGCGACACTACCACGGTCGGCATAGGCGGCGGTCAGGTCTCCAGGGTCGATGCGGTGAAGATTGCCATAAGCAAGGCAAAGGATACCCACGGAGCAGTGCTTGTCAGCGATGCTTTCTTCCCCTTCCGGGACAGCATCGACGTCCTCAAGGGTACGGGCATCACGGCGGTCATCCAGCCGGGGGGCTCAATCCGCGACCAAGAGGTGATAGATGCTTGCGACGAGGCTGGGATAGCCATGGTGTTCACGGGAGGAATCAGGGGATTTCTGCATTAAAAATGCACCAATGGTGAGCCAGTCGAAAGCCTCGTTTTTTGCGGCATGCCTTCATTGTGCGCAACTACGTTCCCCATTAATATCCTAGCTCTACCATTGCATCAGCAACCTTTTTGAACCCCGCGATATTTGCCCCGCGGACATAATTGATATAGCCGTCTTCCGTTCCTTCACGGACACAGGACGCATGGATTGCGCTCATGATATCATGAAGTTTTGCATCGACCTCCTGGGCACTCCATCCATAGTGCATGGCATTCTGGCTCATCTCCAGGCCGCTGACTGCTACCCCACCCGCATTGGCCGCCTTTCCCGGAGCAAAGGGAATCTTCTTTTCCAGGAAGAAATCCACGGCTTGCCTCTGGCAACCCATGTTGGAAGTCTCGACAACATACGTGATGCCGTTGGAAACCAATATCTTCGCGTCTTCCACATCCAGCTCGTTCTGGATGGCGCACGGGAACGCCATATCGACCTTGACTTCCCATGGCTTGCGTCCCTTGATGAACGCAGCCCCGAACCGTTTGGCATAAGGCTCGACGACATCATTGTTAGAAAGCCGCAACGCGTTCATATACGCCCATTTCTCAGGCGTCCTGATGCCATCTTCATCCAAGATATAGCCATCAGGCCCGCTGATTGTCATGACCTTCGCGCCCAAGTGCGTCGCCTTCATCGCCGCTCCCCATGCCACATTGCCGAAGCCGCTGAGTGCTATCCGCTTCCCGGCAAAGGTGTCCCCATGCGCTTCCAGCATCTCCTTGGCAAAATACATCGCCCCGAATCCTGTTGCCTCCGGGCGAACCAGCGATCCTCCCCATCCTTTGCCCTTGCCCGTAAGGACACCGGTATTTTCCGTGACAATCTTCTTGTATTGCCCATAAAGGAAGCCTATTTCCCGTGTCCCGACTCCAATGTCTCCAGCCGGGACATCAGTATCCGAACCTATGTACTTATATAGTTCCGTCATGAAAGAACGACAGAAACGCAATATCTCGGCATCACTCTTTCCTTTGGGGTTGAAATCACTCCCGCCTTTTGCGCCACCCATGGGTAGTGTCGTCAGGCTGTTTTTCAATGTCTGCTCAAAGCCCAGGAACTTCAAGGTTCCCATGGTGACATTGGGATGGAACCGCAAGCCACCTTTATATGGCCCTATGGTATTGTTGAACTGGACGCGATAGCCACGGTTCACCTGAAGCCTTCCCTCATCATCCTCCCATTCAACTCTGAAAGATATCACGCGGTCGGGTTCCGTGATTCGTTCAAGGATGCGTGCCTTCTGGTACACAGGATTCATATTCACTACATCAAGCACAGATTCCACGACCTCGCCAACGGCTTGTGAGAATTCTGGCTCTCCGGGGTTTCTGCGTTCCAAGTCAGCCATGAATACGTTCAAATCATACATAGAAGAACCTCCAGATGGTGTTCGGTGTTTCATCGTATTTTTTTGCTGTCGTCTGACCAAGCGTCTTTCCCGATAATTTTCACCGCATGCAGACAAGCAAAGAGATATGACATCATCCAATTCTCTCATTGTTTTCCCATAATTTCCAACATTTTGGTATTAAATCTTACATCGCTTTAATTCTTTTCGAGTAATGCATATGAAAGAATACGTGCATAAATGAGCGGGAATTGTAATAAAAAGAGACAATTTTTTAGTAAAGCCGCACATAGAAAAGCAAATCAGGATTTGCCACCGCAAAGGTCGAAAAACGCAAAAAAATGGGATCTACAGGAAAAACCCGCAAATCCCAAGACAGACATAACAGACATTCTTGATGAAGCGACCACTCCAGTTGACCGCTTCACCTGACTGGTTCAATACGCCTTTTCATGTACGCCCAGCACTGCTCGGCCTGACGGTTCGTTCATTTTCTTGAACGCTTCGTCCCATTCCAGGGCAATCGGCGTAGAACAAGCTACCGAAGCCTCATGCGGAACGCACGCCGCAGCGGAATCAGAGGGGAAACGCTCAGTGAAAAGCGCACGATAGTAATACTCCTCCTTGGTAGCCGGAGTATTGACTGGAAAACGCTTGGCGGCGGAAGCAAACTGACGGTCGCTCACTTCCTTCTCGGTAAGCGAACGAAGCGTATCAATCCAGTTGTAGCCGACCCCGTCAGAGAACTGCTCCTTCTGACGCCAGACGATTTCCTCAGGCAGATAGTCCCGGAAAGCCTCACGGAGAATCCACTTCTCAATCCGTGGCTTGCCGTCAGCAGTACGGCACAGCTTGTCCTTTGGATTCAACGTCATCGCCACATCAATGAACTCCTTGTCCAAGAAGGGCACGCGGCCTTCAACGCCCCATGCGGCAAGCGACTTGTTCGCCCGCAGACAGTCGTACAGATGCAGCTTGCCCAACTTTCGGACAGTCTCCTCATGGAGAGCCTCAGCGGTGGGAGCCTTATGGAAGTACAGATAGCCACCAAAAAGTTCATCCGAACCTTCCCCTGACAGAACCATTTTGATGCCCATGCTCTTGATGACGCGGGCAAGGAGATACATAGGAGTCGATGCCCTGACGGTCGTGATATCATATGTTTCCAGATGGTAGATTACCTCTCCAAGGACATCAAGTGCCTCCTGGATGGTGAAATGCACCTCATGATGAACGGTGCCTATGAAGTCAGCGGCCTTGCGTGCCGCCACCAAATCAGGCGAGCCCTCCAGCCCAATGGCAAAACTGTGGAGACGCGGCCACCATGCTGTCTCTGCATCCTGGGTTTCGATGCGCTTTGCGGCGTACTTTGCCGTGACAGCCGCTATGATGGAACTGTCCAATCCACCTGAAAGCAAGACCCCATATGGCACATCACACATCAACTGCCGTTTCACCGCTGATTCCAGGGATGCACGCAACCTGTCGATATCCGACACATTGTTCTTCACCGCTTCATAGGTAGTCCATGCACGGTCATACCATTGGGTCGGGACCTTATCCGGACTATAGAAATACTGTCCGGGAAGAAATTCCTGAATGGTAGGACATATCCCTTCAAGCGCCTTGAGCTCGCTCGCCACATAGTAGCAACCTTCCCCATCCCATCCCTGGTACAGGGGGATGATGCCAATATGGTCGCGGGCGATGAGGTAGACATCCTTCTCAATGTCATAAAGAGCAAAGGCAAAGATGCCGTTCAAGTCCTCCAGGAAAGCTGTGCCTTTCTCTCGGTACAGGGCAAGGATGACTTCACAGTCACTCTGGGTCAGAAACTCATAGTAAGGATTACCGTTCTTTCCGTTGAAATGTTCGCGTATCTCGCGATGATTGTAGATTTCGCCATTGACAGCCAAGACCACATTGCCGTCTTTCGTATACAGGGGTTGCTTCCCGGACAGCGGGTCAACGATGGACAACCGCTCATGGGAAATGACTGCGTCATCGCCGCACCAGATGCCGGACCAGTCCGGACCACGGTGGCGAAGGCGGCGGCTCATGCCGAGAACTTTGTCCCGGTATGTCGCGGCACCGTCCTTGATGTCAAACATTCCGACGAAACCACACATCTCTTACCTCCAATCCAAGCACGGACACATGTGCCTGGGTTATTCCCGGAATTGTACTTTCTTGAAATTTCCCCTGTCAATGCAGCCAAGGAAAAAATACGGGAAAGTGGTTTTTATTCGACAAAAAAGGGGTGTAAGCTCCAAATCCTCCCGCATGGAATTGTAAGAGACGCTTATACATGATAAGCTTTTTTATACTTATAAAAAAACTTGTTCAGCTCGCCTTATTCCAGAAGGGATGAAAATGAATGAGAGAGAGCCTAAACCAAGCGTCATGGTCTTTCTGACCATCCTGATGCTTCTTATCACCTTCATTTCATGCGACAACAAACTGAATGTTTCAAATACCAACGAGGTACGCTTCACTACGGAAATCGGACGCAAGGCCATGGCAAATTCCGAATGGCAAGCCAATGATAAAGTCGGTATCTACATGGTAGTTCATGATGCCCTGACAGCTTCTGCCGCCTCAGAACGTGCAAACAAACTCTATACGGCTGACACATCCTTCCAGACTTCCGGCTTCAGTCCTGCTGATAATGCCAATACCTTGAAGTGGGACGACATCTCCAATCCTGCCATCACACACTTCGACTTCATCGCCTACTATCCTTACGTATCTCCCATCGCCAATACCACCGCTCTACCCATAAATGTCTATCCGGGTTCCGGGGAACAGGATACCGGAAAGGCCGACTTCCTGTGGGGACGCACCGACAACGTACAGAACAATACCTCAACGGTGCATCTGAAGCTTGACCATATGCTCTCCCGCCTGATTGTCAACATCTCTCCCAGCACGACCATCGATGCGGACGCCATCACGGGTGGCGTACTTTCCGTTATGGTCGAAGGCACAAGCACGCAAGGCACGTTCAACCTGGATACCGGAGCCTTGTCAGTCACAAGTTCCGTTGAGGGAATCAAAATGAAGGACATCTCCCACACCCTCAGTCAAGCAGACCAGGATGCGGGCAAGCGCAGGTTTGAAGCGGTACTGATACCTGTGGTTCACTCGGAGATCCTGCTGGATACTTTGAAACTGGAATTTACCCTGGGCTCTGATACATACACGTGGGCAGCAACTTCCATAGCTGAGGGAGACAAACACCTGATTCACTTTGACAAAGGCAAGACTCATGTCTACAACATGACGCTGAACACGGATGCTCATGAAGTCTCCGTTGCCGCCATCCAGATTGAGATACAGGACTGGGACACCGGGGACGGCGGAAACTGGGGTGCTACGCCAAAGTTATACCGCCTCTCCTTTTCCAGAAACGGTGCCATGGTCGGGGATGAGCCGGAAGATCTGTACGCTCATGCGGGCGACACGGTTACACTGCCGGATTCCGGGACATTGGAGAAGACTGGCTATTACTACTTCGGTGGATGGGATACCACTTCTAACGGCAACGGGGTTCAGTATGCCATTGGTGACACATTAGAGATTCTTGACCAGGATGTGACGCTGTATGCACGGTGGTTGGTGAAGATTAAGTCAGTCTCCGCCGGAGATACCCATACGATGATACTGAAGGAGGACGGGACGCTCTGGGCGACAGGACAGAACAACTATGGTCAACTGGGTGTCGGCGATACGATTGACAGAAGCACGCCCGTGCAAATCATGACTGGTGTCAAGGAGATCGCAGCTGGAAGCACTCACACAATGATCCTGAAGGAGGACGGGACGCTCTGGGCAACCGGACGGAACACCTATGGTCAACTGGGTGTCGGCGCTACGCCTACCCAGACAAGCGCGCCCGTGCAAATCATGACTGGTGTCAAGGAGATCTCAGCTGGAAGCACTCACACGATGATCCTGAAGGAGAACGGGACGCTCTGGGCAACCGGACGGAACAACTATGGTCAACTGGGTGTCGGCGATACGACTAACAGAAGCACGCCCGTACAAGTCTGGGATTCTGCCAATGGTTCCGTGTTCATGACTGGTGTCAAGGCTGTCTCCGCCGGAGCCTCCCATACGATGATCCTGAAGGAGAACGGGACACTCTGGGCGACAGGTCGCAACTTTTATTATCAGCTGGCCGACGGCACTAAAATCGACAAAAACATACCCGTACAGGTCATATCCATGGGCTCTGATGTCGAGGCCGTCTCCGCCGGAACCTACCATACGATGATCCTGAAGAAGAACAGGGAGCTATGGGCAGTAGGAAACAACCAATCAGGTCAGCTGGGCGACAACACCCAGACCACCAGATCATCGCCTGTGCAAGTCAAGGCTAGTACCATTCTCAACGACTTCATGATTGATGTCGAGGCTGTCTCCATCTGGGATTATCACACGATAATCCTGAAGAAAAACGGGACGCTCTGGGCGACAGGAAACAACAGTTCTGGACAACTGGGTATCGGTGCTACGCCTGCCCAGATAAGCATCCCCATGCAGGTCAAGGGTGCTGACGGGGTCGGATTCATGACTGATGTCGCATCAGTCTCCACCGGAACCTCTCACACGATGATCGTGGGTACAGACGGGACACTCTGGGCGACTGGATTGAACAATAAAGGCCAACTGGGTGACGGCACTACGACCACCAGAACCACACCCGTGCAGATTATTTTCTGATTGAAGACATAGGGAATACCGGCGCACGCCGACCGATTAACAGGTCATTCTGTTGCGCCGGTTTGCTGTATTCTTCTTAATCAAAGAATCACACCGCCAAAGATTTCTCTCAGAGCATCGACCACAACATCACAATCCCCACATGAAACGACAAGAGGAGGAACAAAACGCAGGACATCAGTTCCCGCAGACGCTATCAGGACACCACGTTCCCGACACGCCGTCACTACATTGCCCGGAGGCAAAGCGACTTGCAATCCGCGGATAAGCCCCCTCCCCCTTACGGCCAGAGCAATGGAAGGAAAGTCTTCCACCAAGGCGACAAGAGAGGAACCCAGATAGCTGCCAATTTCCCGAACATGAGAGAGAAAATCGGGGTTGGAGAACCGTCTGAGGACGACACATGCCGCAGTCATCGCCAGAAGGTTGCCCCCGAAGGTCGAACCATGGTCGCCTGTCGTCAAGACTCCGCAAGCTTTCCCGCCCACCACCATGGCTCCGACAGGGACGCCTCCGCCCAAGCCTTTGGCAAGGGTCATCACATCAGGCTTCACCCCGCTTTTCTGCCATGAGAATGCATCACCCGTCCGTCCCATGCCACACTGCACCTCGTCCATGATCAACAAGAGACCATGTTTCCTGGCCAGGGATGAAAGCCCCATGAGAAAATCATCCGTGGCCTCGATGATGCCGCCTTCACCCTGTATCCCTTCCACCATGATGGCGCAGGTTCGGGGAGTAATCAAAGCCTCCACCGATGCCAAATCATTGTACATGGCGTAGGAAAATCCAGGGACAAGAGGCTCGAAAGCCACACGATATTTTTTCTGCCCGGTCGCTGACAAAGCCCCGCAGGTACGTCCATGGAAGGAGTGATCCATAGCAATGATATCAGTGCATGCCTCTCCTTTCGTGATGCGTCCCCATTTATGGGCGAGCTTGATGGCCGCCTCATTCGCTTCGGCTCCGCTATTGCAGAAGAACGCCTCATCCATGCCGCTTAAGCCAGCCAGCAATGATGCCGCTTCCACGGCATGAGGATTCCAATAGAGGTTCGAGCAATGAAGAAGACCATCATCAATGGTTTTCTTGAGGCTTTCGCTCAATTCCGCATCGCCATATCCCAAAGCATTGACCGCTATGCCGGCTACGAAATCCAGATACGTCTTTCCTTCGACATCGTTCACCGTCACGCCAGAACCTGAACAAAGAATCAGGGGAGCCCGTGCGTACAGAGGAATGGTATGACCGCTTCCCCGGTCAATGATGTCCTGCGTATTCATCGTACTCATGCCTGTTCCTCCTTTCCGACTTCACTGTCCGCCTGGTCGTTACTACCTACCTCATCATCACCGGTCATCATGGTTCCGATGCCCCTGTGCGTATAGATTTCCAGGAGGATGCTATGGGCGACCCGCCCGTCAAGTATGTGGACGTGCCTTACTCCCTTGTCCAAGGCGGCAATGCAACATTCTGTCTTGGGAACCATGCCGCCGGAGATGACACCCTCCGCCATCAAGCCCCTTGCCTGCGACACAGTAAGGGAACGGAACAACGTTGAGGAATCACCGACATCGGCAAGGATACCTTCCACATCGGTGAGAAATACCAGCTTCCGAGCCTTGAGCGCACCTGCCACCGCTACGGCGGCATAGTCGGCGTTGATGTTGTAGGTTGCGCCATCTTGCCCAATGCCCACCGGCGAAATTACCGGAATGAAACCACTGTCCAAGAGGGATTCAATCAAGGTCACATCCACATGGACGACATTACCAACATAGCCTAAATCCTCATTATGATGTCCCTTTTTCTTCTCGACTTGCAATGTCCGACCATCTTTTCCGCTGATTCCCACAGCTCCAACCCCGACCTTCTCCAAATCGCTGGCCAGATTCTTGCCTATGGAACCTGACAGAACCATCTCCGCCACCTGAGCAGTCTGTACGTCAGTAACCCTCTGCCCTCCTATGAAACGGGTGGGGATTCCCAGCCGTCCGAGCATGTCGGTAATCTCCCGTCCTCCCCCATGAACCACGACAGGACGAAGTCCCAGATATTTCAGCATGGCAATGTCGGTGATGACCGCCATCTTGAGGCTCTCGTCCGTCATGGCGCTGCCACCGTACTTGATGACGACAGTGCTTCCGGCAAAGGTTCTGATATACGGGATAGCCTCAATCAGCACTTCCGCCTTTGCAATTTCCCTGCTCATGTCCATGGTCTTTTAGCTCCTGTAATCGCCGTTAATCCGCACATAGTCATAGCTGAGGTCACAGCCCCATGCGGTCGCGTCTTCTTCTCCATCTCCCAATACGGCTTTCACCGTCACATCCTTCTCCATGAGAATCTTCTTGGCCTGCGTTTCATCGAAAGCAAGAGGCATCCCTTCCCTGACAACCTGGATGGTTCCGGCATGGCTGATGAACCAAAGAGATGCCAAGTCGGGATTGAACGTGGCGCCGCTGTAGCCCATGGCGCAAAGGATGCGCCCCCAGTTGGCATCCGCACCAAAGAAGGCGGTTTTCACCAAGTTGGACGATATGACTGAACGGGCAAGAATCCGAGCATCACCTTTGGTCGCCGCTCCGGATACGTTCACTTCAATGAAATGTCCGGCTCCCTCCCCGTCCCTCACAATTTCACGGGCAAGATGTCCAAGAACGTAGGTGAAAGCATCAGAAAACTCATCCCATCCGGCCTGTTCCTTCTCAACTACAACGCCGGAAGCCCCGTTAGCCAAGACAAGTACCGTATCGTTGGTGGATGTGTCGCCATCGACCGATATCATGTTGAAAGTGTCCGCAATACTGTCTCCCAGCAGTTCTTGGAGAAGGGATGTGGAAATTCCGGCATCAGTGGTGATGAACGCAAGCATGGTGGCCAAGTTGGGATGAATCATGCCGGAACCTTTTGCCATACCGCCGATGGTCACTGTCTTGCCGCCAATCTCACAGCTGACAGCCATGACTTTCTCCGTCGTATCAGTGGTAAGTATGGCGTGGGCGGCATCATCAGCGGAAGCTGCGGAAGCAGCGGAATCGGTGGAATGTGCGGATGAACTTCCGGAAACAATCATGGCCGAGGCAGCAGTGATGCCACAGAGCAGTCTGTCCATGGGCAGCGGGACGCCGATGACGCCGGTGGAACAGACCAGGATATTCTCTGCCTTCATGCCGGAAACGGCCGTCTCACGCAATTCAAGACTCTCAAGAGCAGATGCCGCATGAGCGGCGGTCGCTTGTGCGTCAATCATGCCCCTGGCACCGGTGCATGCGTTGGCGTTGCCACTGTTCACCACTATGGCATGAACCGGCCCTCCGGCGTCAATGATGGCCTTGTCCCAGACGACCGGCGCAGCCTTGACTACATTGGTAGTGAACACCCCTGCCGCACTACAGGGGCGGGAACTGACTATCAAGGCAAGGTCTTTCTTTTTTTTCTTGATACCGCAGGCTACTCCTACAGCTTGGAACCCTTTTGCCGCGGCAATGCCGCCGGTGATAATCTTCATGCTGCTTCCTCGTTCAGATGGGAAATATACCTGATGCCGACAGGCCGGTGTCTTCGTCACAACCCATGACGACATTCATGTTCTGGAGGGCTTGTCCTGCCGCTCCTTTGACCAGGTTGTCCAATGCGCCGACGACAATGATGCGCCCGGTGCGTTCATCAATCACCCAGCCGATGTCACATCTGTTGCTTCCTTTGACCCACCGTGTCTGTGGCAGTGAAGATGACGGCCTCATGCCGATGAACTTCTCTTTTCCATAAGCATCTTCATAAGCGGCTGCGACAGAACTGGCGTTGACGCCTGCCTTGAGGGAAGCGTAACAGGTCGTCAAGATGCCCCGATCCATGGGAATCAGGTGGGGCGTGAACTGAACAATGACCGGCTGTCCTCCCTGGCGGGCAAAGCCAAGCTCCTGCTCTATCTCCGGTGTATGCCGGTGGACGGCCACGCCGTAGGCTTTCACTGACTCGTTTGCCTCGCAGAACTGAGTGTCAATGGAAAGCTCCCGTCCCGCTCCGCTCACCCCGCTTTTAGCATCAATGATGATGCCCTCCGGTTCAATCAGTCCTTGCTTGAGAAGTGGATGCAGGCTCAAGATGGAACAGGTTGTATAGCAGCCGGGATTGGCTATCAGCCGGCTGTTCCTGATTTCATCCCGATGCAGTTCGACCAGTCCGTACACCGCTTTTTCCAACAAGGCAGACGGTGCCGCCAGTTTCTTGTACCACGCTTCATAAACTGCCCTGTCACGCAGGCGAAAATCGGCGCCAAGGTCAATGACCACAGTCTTCTTCAAGATATCTTCATTGAGCGTCCCCGCCGCAATGCCCGCTGGCAGAGCAAGGAATATGACATCACAGGAAGCGGCAGCAGTCTGTATGTCATCATCCTGAAGCAGAATGTCTCCCTCCGGTGACGCAAGATGAGGATGGATGTCCTTCAGTTTCCGTCCGGCATGGGAGTGCGAGCCGGCATACGTGAGGCGGGCATGATGATGCCGTGCAACCATATGGGCAAGCTGTACGCCTGCGTAACCGGTGATTCCGATGATTCCGACGCTGAACATATTTCCTCCTGTCTGCGTATCTGACATTATACATAAATATTCAGCATATTCCAGTATATTGGAATAAATATACAATAATTCACCTATAATATAGTAAATTTATTCATTGAGTTCTAAAGATTCCTTAAAAGAAGAAGATATTGACAGTACACTCAAACGAGTACATATTCAGAACCAGAAACGGTCTGCCTATAAAACAACTCACCCTTACCACTACCATCAAGGGAGAACACACATGGAACGATTCCTTTTGCTTCCCGATTCCTTCAAAGGGACAATGGATTCCCGGCAGGTATGCTCCATCATGAAACGGGCTATCCTTACTCACTATCCGGAAGCAAAAGTAGTTTCGATTCCTGTGGCCGATGGAGGTGAAGGAAGTGTTGACGCTTTCCTGGCATCACAAGAAGGACGCAAAATCACCACAACAGTGAAAGGCCCTTTCATGGAAGACATGGAAGCCTCATATGCCTTGCTTTCCGATGGGACGGCAATCCTGGAAACAGCTTCCTGCGCGGGGCTGCCTATCGCAGGAGACCGAAAAGAACCGGACAAGACAACGACATATGGCCTCGGACAGTTGATGAGACATGCCGTGGCACAAGGCTGCCGCAAACTGGTCATAGGGCTTGGGGGAAGCTGCACCAATGACTGTGGCGCTGGAGCGGCAGCCGGAGCTGGCGTCATTTTCAAAGATTCAGACAACATGCCATTCGTTCCCACCGGCGGCACGTTATCCAAGGTCGTTTCCATCGATATGAGCGGACTCGATCCGGCAATAAAATCTGTTCCCATTATCGCAATGTGTGATGTCAACAACCCATTATACGGGGAAAACGGAGCGGCGTATGTTTTTTCTCCCCAAAAAGGAGCTGATCCGGATATGGTGGAATCCCTTGACAAAGAACTCAAGGCGTTCGCCGGAATCATCATGACAGAACTCAATGAAGATATAGCACACATTCCAGGCGCAGGTGCCGCCGGAGGTCTCGGCGCAGGCATGCTGGCTTTCTTCAATGCAAAACTTCAAAGAGGTATAGACACCATCCTTGATACGATTGGATTTGACACGCTTGCAGAACAGACGGACTACATCTTCACAGGAGAAGGCAAGCTGGATGCGCAAAGCCTGAGTGGAAAAGTCGTTGTCGGCATAGCCCGGAGGGCAAAGAAACATCATGTCCCTGTCGTGGCTGTTGTAGGAGACATAGGGGATGGCATTGATGACATTTTCAATGAAGGTGTTACAGCGATATTCAGCATCAACAGGATTGCCGCACCCTATTCCGTGCTGAGGACGAGAAGCCAATCAGACATGATGCTGACAATGGACTCAATCATTCGCCTGATCAAATCACGCAAATAGAGTGCCTTTGTACTCATCAAGGAACGCGCCATCCTGCGCCAACTGCTTCTTCAGTTCAGTAATATCCACATCCTGCACAGAAACTCCTGCCTCCGCGCACAATGCCGCGGCAGTTCCTGCGCCTTGGCTTATTGCCATGACAACAGGAGTCACCCTGACGGCGGCGCAAGCCTCATGAGTCGCGCTGATGCATCGGCCTGAAACAATCAGGTTGTCTATCTCATGGGAGACAAGACATCGGTAAGGAACCGAATACCAGCTTCCTGGGCTGAGGAAACGATGCTTTGTGGCAGCTCCGTCAGGAGAATGTATGTCAATTGGATATCCGCCCATTGCAATGGCATCATTGAACATCGTGTTCTCCAGAAGATCCTCCGCCGTGAGCTTGTACACTCCGTTTATCTTGCGGCTTTCACGGATACCGACATACGGTCCTGTCATGACAACTTTACAAGACTCGAATCCGGGGATGTATTTTTGCAGGAACGCGACAATCTCCCTACCCTGGCGTCGTCCCTCAACCTCCGCTTCGGTGAGCTCGAAGGGATCGGTCGCCATCTTCTTTGTAATGCGGGACATGTTGACAATGAACTCTCCCACGTTGTTTGTCTCAAAACACAACACCATGTCCCTGTCTACGGAGAACTCTCCCCGTTCCTTGGCACGTTTCACCAAGGAATAGGCTCCCTGGATTCCTGTGCGCGGGATTTCCCTCAAGCGGTCAAAGGGGATAGTCGGCAGCATGTCGTCCCTGTGCGCAGACACAAAGTCAATCAGCTTGTCGCGGTCAACCCCGGAAACCTTTACGTTCATGGTCATCGGCTGGGCAAGATTATCCGATTCACGCCCGAAGACGCTGGGGACTCCCGCATGGGTGGCTACATCCGCATCCCCTGTACAGTCAATGACCACCTTCGCTTCTACAGAGAACGCTCCGTTCTTTGCATGAAGGGTGATACAGGTGATTTTTTTATCCTGGACATGACAGCCAGTATAAAGCGTATGGTACAGCAGCGTCACTCCGGCTTCCAAAGCCATCTGCTCAAGGACATATTTCAAACCTTCCGTGTCAAACGGTGTCACACTGCTTGCATAACCGACAAAGTCATCCATGTGTCCCGGTGAATAACCGAGGGCTTTCATCCTTTCCACGATTTCATCGGGGATGCCGCGGACGACCTGGGTTTTTCCGGCATGATAGGTCATCTGGGGGCCTGTCCCGTAGCGGGTCAGGGCGCCTCCGAGAAAACCACTTTGCTCCACGAGAAGTGTTTTTGCTCCGTGACGCGCAGCGGCGATTGCCGCGACAGTACCGGATGGCCCTCCCCCTACGACAACCACATCATATATGAGATTTTTCATCTTGTTCCCTCTCGGCACGCTCATGCATGGATTGTTTCAGATCGTGATATGTCCGGGCAAAGGCATGAGCCCCAATCTCTGATAAAGCCCGGATTCCTGTCCTGCCCAGCTTCAGTTTTCCAATGCGGAGAATCGGCACGGTGTAGTCCTTGCTTGTCAATCCCAGCTCGGTGCATTCCAGGACATGGAAGAACTCATGGCTCAGGATAAGCTCGACAGCGACATTCATGGACAGGGAATTTTCCTGTGCCCACAGCCTGATTGAAGGCAGATAAAGCACCACTTCTTTCCGACCGGAAACATAGTCGCAAAAGTATCGTCTGTTCCCTACAATCATGTCCTTGTCAATTTCCTTACAGGCTATGCCTTTTTTTGCAAGCAATTCCCTGAACCCGGCATTACCTTCGGCATTACCTTCGGCATTACCTTCGGCATTACCTTCGGCATTACCTTTGGCATTATTTTCGGCACTACCCTCAGCATCACCCACCATAGCAAATATCCGGCGGGCGGCTTGTTCGCCCTTGTCCCATGCGGCACAGACCGCCCGTTCCCTGTCGGCCTGTGGAATCTTGTCATAGCACAGGTCATAGCTCAGCTCGACCAAGGCAAGCTCCTTGCCGGGGAACGGGAAAATCTCATGCGCGGACATGTCACTGTTTTTCTCCATAAGGACTCCCTGATGTGCGAATATGTCCAGAATATGCACCACATCCGCTCAAACATCGACCCGCTTCGTCGCAATGACAATAAGGACTTCTCCGGCAGGGTACCCTGATACCTCCACAGTGCCGAGACTCAGGATTTGGGATTCGCTCTGGAGTCCGGACAGGTCCACAATCTTTTTTCCAAGGACCACATAGATGTTCGGAAGGTTTGCCCCGCCGTCATTGTACTCCGTCAATTCTTCAAGCAGCCACTTTATGTCACTTTCCCATGTTTCCCTGGAACTTTTCCTCACCCATGCATTGTTCTTCTGCAAGCGGATGATGCCTTCATCATCAATCAGACGGAGCGCACGGGTTTCTTTCTTCATCAGTCCAAAAAGTTTTTTTTGTGTCTTCATCTGCTGTATGGCGAACATCTGGCCGTTCTCAGCTGTGACCGTCAGCCCCTGAGAAGCGACATTCAGGTTCCCGGCGACCAAGGAGATGAGCATGGCCTCGGAAAGCTTCTCCTGCCTGAGATCCTTGCTCCGCATTTCAGTGGCGCCGACAGCAATGGCACGCACCAGATTCCTCTGGGTATCCACCTCCACACTGACATCGACTGTTCCGGGAGCCGCTCCGCTTTGGATGGCTTTCATCTCGGCTTCACGTCGCACCTGGACTATATCCTCGTCAGTGGGGTTGATCACCGTCCTTTCAACCATGTCCCTGACCATTGCCAGGGCGACGCCTATCGTAGAAATGACCGGTGCATTCCTGGCCAGTTTCCACGTGTGTTTCATGATACCGGCAAGATGGGGAACGACCACCGCAGCGCCACCGCCGCCACCGACAAACAGAGTAGTACGGGGATTCATGTGATAGTCTTTCAGCAGCTGGGCGACTACGGCACCGTTCTTCACCGCGGCAAAACCCAATACTTTCCGGGCAGCTTCTTCAAGGGAACAGCCCATATTGTCCGCCAATGGCTTCCATGCTATGCGGGCGGCTTCCGCGCTCCCATAAGCGTAATCACCTTCGGTGACATATCCGGCAATATTCGCAGCTCCTGACAGTGTCAGGGCAATCCGGACGCCTCCGTCACATTCAATGCTGGCATAATCAGCGTCCGACGCCGTATGACGAACCGGAACCAAGCGCGGATTCTTCAAAACAGCGGGGTTGGAGAACACTTCGTAGTTCAACCCTACGATATGGGCGGAACGCGGGCCGGTATCCACGGCTTTTCCGTCCTTAATCTTAATCATGCTGCCGCCGCCAATGCCGACCGTGCGCACATCCAGGCTATTGAGATAGGTCTTGTGTCCGCCGACCTCAGCGTACTGGATCATGACCTTCCCGTCCTTGACGCAGGAAATATCGGTGGAAGTCCCTCCCACCTCAAAGAATATCCCGTCGGTCAGCTTCTCATACATGAGCGCTCCGGCGACTCCCGCCGCCGGGCCTGAGAGAATGGTAAGGATAGGACGGGAACGAACCTCATCAACGCTCATGACGCCTCCATCACAGCGCATGATCATCAGAGGACTCGTGATGCCGGCTTTCTGGATGCTCTCCTCGGTCATCGTGGCCGCTTCAAGCATCTTGGGCATCACGCTTGCGTTGATGACCGCGGTTCTCGTCCGTATCCGTAGCCCGTACAGTTTTGAAATGTCATTCGTCGCCGTCCCAGGAATGTTCTTGCGGGTACAGAGGCTCACGGCGAGATTTTCATTTTCAGGATTGTCAACACTGAATGTCTCAGCCGTCACGATGCTTGAACCACCGGACTCCGTCAGTTTTACTATTGCGGCGGAAATATCCGCCGCAAGGTTTGTGCTTTTATCAACGACGACATATTCGTTGATGGTTTCCAGAAATTTTCCGGGAGAAAGCTCGATACGCCCGATGTGGGTGTCCGACTTGCTTTTCAAACCTTCAAGCCCGCTGCCCAGCGTGATGATGCCGACATCCGCGACATCACCCTCAAGCAGCGCATTCGTCGCCTGGGTAGTCCCATGGGCGATGAACACAATATCTTCCGGCTTTATGGAATGCTGTGTCATGATGGCATCCAGCACCTGGACGATACCGGCGGCCACGCCTTCCTTGGCAGTATGCGTCGTAGGAATCTTTACCGTTCCGACCAGCTCATACGTATCATTGTCAATCGCGGCGGCATCAGTGAATGTCCCCCCAACGTCTATGCCAATACGAACCTTCATATCTCACCTTCTCCCTTTCAGTCATTTATATCGTTCAGATGTACAGAATGCCGGACAGAGCCACGCCGAAGACAGCGACCGCCCACAGGTAGGGCAGAAGTTTCTTCGTGATGGTATTCACGTCAACCTCGGTGAAGTTTGCCGTCCAGACATTCTGCGTGTTGGTCGGGTCGCCACAGCCCTGGATTCTTTCAGCGGCAAGGAAAGCACCCATGACAGCAAGAGGCGACAATGAGCCGAGTCCTATGATGAGAGCGGCAATGCCGGAACCAAGCCCAAACAGGTTCATCGGACCGCGGTACAAGGCAAGGGGCGCCAGCAAGGAGAAGAACAGGATGTATCCGATGCGTCCGGATGGCACGACAGCGAGCAGGAATGGATTCAGCGTCGCTTTCACCGTAGGATGCGTCACCGCAAGATACAGGATGCCAATACCAATCATCAGGATGATGGCAGGGCCGCCGTCAGTGATACCGTCATAGCACGTCTTGACAAGAGTGTTCATTGCCTTTGAAAAACTTTTCGCGGTAAAAATCAGTATCCATGCAATGCCGACAATGAAGGAAGGAACGACCGGCCATTTGAAGGCCGCGACCAGGATGATGGGAATTAACGGAGTCAGCACGGCAAAAGCACCGCGCACACCCTTGAGGTTCCTGTCATTTTCTTCTTCTTTCTTGACAGGAGCCGAAAAGCTGAACTTCGTTCCGTTCTTCTTGAACTCGACAAACACAAGGATGAGTGTTGCAAGCGCGGTAGCCGCGAGAAGATAAATCTCAAAATTCCTGATATAGACGATCTCCAAGTTGAAAATCGAGGAAAAAGTCTTCCAGTTGGCAATGTTGAACGTCAGTCCCGTCGTAAAAGCCATGAGGAAAATACAGGCGGCGCTGATGGCGGGAATCCCGACAGAGACCAAGATAGGAAGCACGATGGAGCCAACCATGATGATGGAACCCAGTCCGCTCAAGGTTGTAAAGAGAAGCGCGCATGCCACGACCATAATCAAGGTCACAATCAAAGGTTTGTCACCTCCCAGCTCGGCGCTTTTCTTGATAATCGTTTCAGTGACTCCTGTCTTGTTCATAAGCTGACCAAGCCATGCGCCGAATACGACAGCCATGATAGCCGCCGCCATACGGACCGTCCCTGCCTCAAGCACCGTCTGCAACCAGCCAACCTGGGCTCCCTGTTCGTTGACTTCCACGGCGGGGACTCCTGCGATGATACAAATGACGACCGCCATGAGGGGCAAGGCCAAGAGCGTAGGAATCTTCTTGAGCATCATAAGTGTCGCAATCACCAAGAACGCAGCAATCATGAGAATGCCTTGTAACATAATCCACTTCCTCCCTTTAGGAAACTAATATAAACACAGCATCCATGATGCCGTGACGAACCACATGAAAAAACTTTGCCCCACATCCTGCCTTCTTCACCGTTTCATCTTCTCTTACAGCGCGTCGATGGCTTCACGGAACTCTTGGGTGACAGCCCTAAGCCTTTCAGGAGAGGGATCCTTGCCCAGGACAATGGCGCCGATCATGATTGCCTTGCACCCGGCGTGATGCAAATGCCTGACCTCCGAAGGCTTGATGACCTTCTGCGTAGGAATAAGCGTCGGCTTGCCGACCTTGGCGGAAATATCCGCATATTTCAGGATGTCGGCATAGTTCAACGGTGTCCCGTAAAGCTCGCCCGGCTGTATGCTGCATTCCAAGACATCGATTTCACTGGCACGTATGGCATCCAGCGTGTTCTGGGTATATGTCGAATCAATCGCGGGCATCTTGGTGAGAATCCGGGATTCCATCATATGCACGGGAAGATGCTGGGCGTAGGAAGAAAAGAAGTCCACTCCCAAGGCTTCCATTTCCACCCTTTCCTCAGGGGAAATGAAAGCATCCGCGCCACCGGGAACCAGACCGACCGGAACATCACCGCAAAGACGAACCATATCCCGCAAGAATCCCTTGTTTTCCTGATACGTGCCAAAGGTGTGTCCGCTTGCCCTGTGCCAGACGTTCACATGAACCTTGACGGCATCACATCCACCATCCAAGGCGGCACGTGCCAGTCCAAGGTCATTCTCAGGCAGACTGACGACCAATGAAAATTTCCTTTCCGACAATATCCTGTGCAATTTCATTGAGGCATCTCCTTCAGGACATGTTTTCCTTCATCAGGAAACCAACGCCCTGTCACGTACTTGTCCTGCGATGGTATTCACTTTATCTGTCGCGGGAATATCATCAAGCATCCGGATATCGGGGACAGTTCCGTCATCCATTGCTTTTTTCAATTCCGCTTTCAACGGAGATAAGAATTTCTGGACGTTCCCCACGAAAAAAATGGTGTCCAAGGAAAACAGCATACATATCATCCGTATGGCATTGCATGCTTTCTGAATAAAAACCTTGCCTCCCCTGTCATCAAGGATGAAGGGAACAAGATTTGTCCCGGAAGCTTCCATGCTTCCGCTTCCCACGGGATTCCCATTCTTTTCTTCATGGAGGAACATGTGAGTGATGATGCTTGCAGAGCCGTCCCTCAGAGGAATAAGCTTGCCTTCCAACATGACACTGACCCATACCTGCTTGCCGAAAACCAAGAGCGCGGCATTCTTCTGATCCCGTCTGTCCACCGCCGAGAGAGCATCATCCAGAGTATGTTCCAGGGAAAACTCCTCCAGAACCGGTACCTTGAAGCAGGTGAAAAGCGCATCATGGAGGGAAATGGTCGCCGACGACAATGAGGTCGAATACATGACGGAGAAATCCGAAGCCTGGATATCATCCTGGAAAAGCAGGCCGACTCCCATCAAACGTCCGCTGAGTGAGCTCTTTTCCTCCATGATATTCCGCACGGCATCTACAATCTCGGAAAACACATCGTCTCCGGACAGTTTTCCTTGTCTCGTCACTGCTTGTTCCCGACGGGTCAGGGACATGTCATAGAAATGGAGCGTGACATTGCGCCGGGATATTTCCGCTACAACGAAAAAACCATAGTTCCCATTGAGCCCCAGCTGCATGCGCCGTCGCCCTCCGGTGGAACCCAGGGGAGCAATTTCAATGAGGATGCCATCTTCCAGCAATTCTCCGACAAGACTGGAAACCGTGCTGGGGGCAAGGTTGGTGATTTTCGCTACATCTGTACGGGAGATGGCATCCTGATGCATCAATGAGTTCAGAATCAGATTGGCATTGTGTTTCCTGATGTCCTGCAAGCTGCTTTTTTTCATTGTCCTTTTCCTCTATGGTACCATCCTGAACAGAGGAAAAGCATGGGCGTACAACTTTATTCGGAGTCCGTAATAAGTTGACAGTATCATTGATTCATAAAGTCAGCAAGAAAAAAACCTCAAGGGAACAGAGAAAATTTTTTGAGGGATTTGGTTCCTCATACGCGCCTCGCCAGCCAAGCCGAGGGCATCCGAAAAACGATTGAGACGAAAGGCCACAAAAAAGGGACCAGCAGTCCTGCTCAAGCAGAAACATGTCAGGTCCCTGGGGAAGGCTTAGTATCATGGATACAAATCAGACAAATGCCGATCAGACTGAGAAAAGAAGCTCTCCATAGGTAGGGAACGGCCAGTATCCCTGTCCTACGAACCCTTCCAGCTCATCGCTCATCGCACGGGCTTCCTGCATCCTGGCAAGGATTTCATCACGACAGAAGCGGGCAGCCTCTATGCCGGACAGTCCCTTCAACCTGATGATGGTGTCGTCCAGTTCCTCCACCTTGGCGAACAGGCTGTCCTCAAGGTCGCTGAAACGCTTGACCAGTGTCTTCTCCATGGTCACGGCAAGGCTTGGATCCAAACTGCGTTTGGTAACTGCTTCCGCCGCGTACTTGGCAGAAAAAGCGCTGGCAGCGGGGAGAACCTGCTTGCGGATTATCTCAACAAAGGTAAGTGCCTCGATATTGATGGTCTTTATGTAATTTTCGACCAAAATATCGTAACGGCTATGCAGCTCCGAAGAACTGAACACTTTATATTTCGCAAAGACTTCTTCATTCTTCGGTGCGATGAACGCCGGTAGTGAGTCTGGAGTCGAATGAAGGTTAAGCAACCCTCGCGCCTCCGCTTCCTTCACCCATTCATCACTGTAGTTGTTGCCGTTGAACACAATCCTCTTGTGGGCAAGGTAGGTATCGGTGACAATCTTGGCAAGGGTTTTCTTGAAATCCTTTGTCCCTTCCAGCAGGTCAGAGAACTCATCCAGCTCCTTGGCTATGATGGTGTTGAGGATGATGTTCGGACCGGAGACGGAAAAAGATGAGCCCAGCATGCGGAATTCAAACTTATTGCCGGTAAAGGCAAAGGGGCTTGTACGGTTCCGGTCCGTGCTGTCCCTGGGAATGGGAGGCAGGACATGAACACCCAGAGCCATTGCCTTGCGGCTCTTGGCACCATAGGCTGTACCGTTGGCAAGGGAATCAAGGATTTCAGTCAGCTCCTCTCCCAGATACATCGAGACAATGGCGGGAGGCGCTTCGTTCGCGCCAAGGCGATGGTCGTTGCCCGCGCTGGCGACGGATACGCGCAACAAATCCTGATATTCATCCACCGCCTTGATCACCGCCACAAGAAAGATGAGGAACTGGGCGTTGTCAATCGGGGAATCTCCCGGTTCAAGAAGATTGATGCCCGTGTCGGTCGCCATGGACCAGTTGTTATGCTTGCCCGACCCATTGACCCCGGCAAAAGGCTTTTCATGGAGAAGACAGGCAAGGCCATGCTTGTCGGCAATCTTCTTCATGATTTCCATGATGAGCTGATTATGGTCTACGGCGAGGTTGGATGTCTCGTAGACGGAAGCAAGCTCATGCTGGCTGGGAGCTACTTCGTTATGACGTGTCTTGGCATAGACGCCTAGTTTCCATAGCTCACGATCGAGATCCTGCATATAAGCGGATACACGGGGTCGGATGGGACCGAAATAGTGATCCTCAAGCTCCTGCCCCTTGGGAGGTTTCGCTCCAACCAAGGTACGTCCGCAATGAACCAGGTCTTTGCGCTTGAGATAAAGCTCACGGTCAACCAGGAAGTATTCCTGTTCAGGCCCTGCCGTGGTGATGACTCTCTTGACATCAGTCTTTCCGAACAGACGGAGCAGGCGTACCGCGGAATCACTCAACGCTTCCATGGAACGAAGAAGCGGAGTTTTCTTGTCCAGTGCTTCACCGCTGTAGGAACAGAAAGCCGTGGGGATGCACAGCGTATTGTCCTTGATGAAGGCATAACTCGTAGGATCCCATGCCGTATAGCCGCGAGCCTCGAAGGTAGCGCGGAGACCTCCCGAAGGGAAAGAAGATGCATCAGGCTCTCCCTTAATCAGTTCCTTGCCGGAGAATACCATCAAGACCCGTCCGTCCTTGGTGGGAGAAACAAAGCTCTCATGCTTCTCAGCGGTGATACCGGTCATTGGCTGGAACCAGTGGGTATAATGAGTCGCGCCCAGTCCAATCGCCCATTCCTTCATGGCATTGGCTACGGCGTTGGCTATGGTGATGTCCAAATCTTTGCCGTCTCGAACCGTTTTCTTCAGCGCCTTGTAGATGTCCTGAGGCAATGACTCCTGCATGATCCTGTCATTGAAGACGAGTGACCCAAAATAACTGGAAATCGTATCCATTGATGTTCTCCCCTATAAAAACCGGCTTCGCAATACCTGCATGATATGAAAAAAGACGCCGTAGACCACATGGACTACAGCGTCTTTGCTGATGTCGTTACTTTTACAGGAGACTGCCCGTTTCTGTCAACTCCCAAGGAAAGTCATTTTTCATTTTTCCTTTTCTTTTTCATTTTTGTTTTATATGGGAAATCGGAAGCGCCATCACGCCTCCTACGCAAGCGCGTCTTGCGCCAAGCTCAACAGCATATTATCATGACGCGAAAGAACATCACGACCTGATTGTCTCCGAGCGGGAAAAAAAGGCGGAATTATGAGTGGAAGTATTCTTGTCGCGTCCATCGCTCCTTCACAAAGCTGCCATATGGCAGCCATCAAAGACGCCGCGTCATCTTCCATCCTGACCATTGTGCAGTCGGGAGCCGAGGCTCGCCGCCTCATCATGGATGAAGAATGGGATACCATCATCCTTGATCTCCCCCTGCCTGATGAGAAAGACAGCGACCTTTGCCGTATGATTGGAGAAAAAACCTTTGCATCGCTCGTGGTTATCGTGCCAGACGACCTTGTCGATACGACATCTTCTGTGGTAGAAGATTACGGGGCCGTGGTCATCGGCAGGCCATTGGATCCGGTCGCGTTTTCTTATGTGTTGAAATTCGCCCGGTCAATGAGACGCCGCATAGCCATGCTGCATCAGAAGAACTCCCGGCTTGAAAGTAAGCTGGATGAGGTCAAGCTGGTCGATCGCGCGAAAATCGCGCTCGTTCATTACCTTGACATGACTGAGGCGCAGGCTCACCGCTACATTGAGAAGCAGGCTATGGATCTGCGCATTCCGCGTATAGCGGTGGCGCGCCGTATCCTGAAGACATATGAATGAGCATAGGGAACTATCAGGGAAACGGGAGAAGATGATGACGAAATATGTCTTTGTGACTGGTGGTGTTGTTTCTGGCCTGGGAAAAGGGATAACCGCTGCGTCCCTGGGGCGTCTGCTGAAAAACCGCGGGCTTAAGATAGCGGCGCAAAAGTTGGATCCGTACATGAATGTCGATCCGGGCACGATGAGCCCGTTCCAGCATGGGGAAGTCTTTGTCACCGATGATGGCGCTGAAACCGACCTTGACCTGGGACACTATGAAAGGTTCATTGATGAGGATCTCAACAAATTCTCCAACATGACCAGCGGGAAAGTATATTGGAATGTCCTGACCAAGGAACGGAACGGGGAATATCTGGGCAGCACCGTCCAAATCATCCCCCATGTGACCAACGAAATCAAAAGTTTCATTTATGCCGTAGGCCGCAAGACCAATGCCGACGTAGTCATCACCGAGATAGGCGGAACCATCGGCGACATAGAGAGCCAGCCTTTTCTTGAAGCTATCCGCCAGGTCAGCCGTGAAGTGGGAGAATCCAACTGTCTGTTCATCCATGTGACCCTTGTCCCCTATCTCCGCAGCAGCGGGGAGCACAAGTCCAAGCCCACCCAGCATTCCGTCAAGATACTTCAGGGATCCGGCATCACGCCCCACATCATAGTGACGCGGAGCGATGAACCCCTCGACCAGTCCACCAAAGACAAGATTGCGCTTTTCTGCAATGTGAAAAGAGATTGCGTCATAGAGAACCGTACTGTACCGGTCCTCTACCAAGCACCGGTCATGCTGGCTTCCGAGGGGCTGGATGAAATCGTCTGCCGGGAGATGAACCTTGGCGCCGGCCCTTGCGACATGACGGACTGGAACCGCATGCTCAAGCAAATCGAAGCATCTGTCACTCCTGTCCGCATTTCCCTCGTGGGGAAATACACGCAGCTTCATGATGCCTATCTTTCCGTCATGGAGTCCCTCAAGCACGCTGGCTGGGAAAACCAGAGCCGTGTCTCCATTTCATGGATAGATTCGGAGTGCGTCACGCCGGATTCCGTTGACGACCTGCTTGCGGGGAGTGATGGCATCTTGATTCCGGGAGGCTTCGGCGACCGCGGTATTGAAGGAATGATTGTAGCTGCCCGCTATGCACGAGAAAACAAGATACCGTATTTCGGCATCTGCCTGGGAATGCAAATTGCCGTCATTGAATATGCCCGTGATGTCATGGGTCTTGTGGATGCAAATTCAAGCGAGTTCGCCCCGAATGGTCTTCATTCCGTCATAGACTTGATGCCCGACCAAATGGGCAACATCCCCAAGGGAGGTACGATGCGTCTGGGAGAATATCCTTGTGCCATCGTTCCGGAGACTATCATGAATCGCGCATACAGGGGAGAGGCGGAAATCAAGGAACGGCATCGCCACCGGTATGAATTTAATAATGTTTTCAGGGAACAGCTGGTGAAGGCCGGTCTGACTATATCCGGTCATTCTCCTGACGGTCATCTGGTGGAAGCCGTGGAGTTGCCTGAGCATGTCCATCCTTTCTACCTCGGCGTACAGTTCCATCCTGAATTCAAGAGTCGTCCAAACCGTGCCCATCCGGTATTCAGGGAATTCCTTGCTGCCGCATTGAAAAAGTCCCGGTAGTTTACCGTGATCCAACGTTCGGTGTAGAAAGTATTTTCGCTTTAGTGCTTTTCCGCTGGGTCGTCATATGTCATACAGGCATTTGTCATCCATTTTGTTGCCTTTTGCTTTTTCGTCATGTATATTCATTCATGCATAATGAATGTTTATTCAGTATGATTATCCATCCAAGGAGAAGCTACGCCATGAGAGGACGCCATAACCGGCTTGCGGTTGTCAAGGAATTAATCAAGAACAATAAGATCGACAACCAGGATGCTCTGCTTGAGATGCTGCGATTGGAAGGTTTTTCCGTCACACAGGCAACATTGTCCCGTGACCTCAAGATGCTCAAGGTGGGAAAGATATCTGACGGATGGTCGGGGTATTACTATGCCCTGCCAGAGAAAGACTTGATTTCTGAATCCGAGAAAAGCTACATCCAGGACGTGCGCCGCGGCATACTGTCCATTGAGTTCAGCGGCAATTTCGGCGTGGTGAAGACCCGACCCGGCCATGCGAACAGCGTTGGGATTGCCCTGGATATCCTTGCCCTTCCGGAAATCCTTGGTACCCTTGCCGGCGATGATACAATCTTCCTGATTCTCCGCGAGGGGATGACCAAAGAAGACCTTCTGGAAAGTTTCAAGATCCGCATCCCTGAAATCACGGACTGAAATCTCCTGTATGCCTTGCATCCCCTCCGCATGCAACGCTACAATCCTGGGTGAGCATGAGACCCAGGAGGATATGATGACCTATAAGAACCTTGACCAGAGCACGGCTTTCGCCGCCGTATCAGCCCTTGCCCCCGCAGACATCAGGACGACCCTGGATCCAGAGCGTTTCGCTTCCTGTTCCATCCCCGCGGGAGGAGGGCTTACGTATTCCTATGCCGCCATGCCCGTGGTGAAGTCTCACATTGATGCTCTCCAGTCCCTGTCGGATGATCAAGAAGTCATAGCCAAATATACGGCTCTCCTGTCAGGAGAAATCATGAACACCGGAGAGAAGCGCCTGGTGCTTCATCATCTCCTGCGCGGTCGTGTGCCGGGAGCTTCCGAGACGGTCATGGCAGACGGAGAAGAAAAAGGGGCTTTCTATGCGGCGGAACTGGAGAAGACGCGCGCTTTCGCCGCCCAAGTACGTGATGGCAGGATTACTGGCTCGACGGGCAAGACTTTCCGTACTGTCGTCCAGATAGGCATAGGAGGCAGCGACCTCGGCCCCCGCGCCCTATATCTCGCCTTGAAGGACTGGGCTCTTGGAGAAGGCATCCAGCGTCTTGAGGCACGTTTCATCTCCAACGTGGACCCTGATGATGCCGCGGATGTTCTTGACGGGCTGGACATGGAACGGACTTTGTTCATCCTTGTGTCGAAAAGCGGCACGACGCAGGAAACCTTGACGAACCGTGATTTGGTAATCCAGGCGATGCACAAGAAAAAAATTACCGGTCTCAACCCTGCAAAACACATGGTGGCGGTCACCAGCAAGACCAGTCCTCTGGCGACAAGCAAGAATGTACTGGCATCGTTCTTCTTCGACGACTATATAGGCGGCCGGTATTCATCATCAAGCGCCGTTGGCGGCGTGGTGCTGTCCTTGGCTTTCGGACATGAGACATTCGCACGTTTTCTGGAGGGCGCTCATCAGGCCGATGCCAAAGCATTGGAAAAGGATGTCACCAAGAACGCCGCCCTTCTCGATGCCCTCATTGGCGTCTACCTGCGCAATGTCCTGAATTGTCCTGTGACCGCTGTCCTGCCCTATTCCCAAGCGTTGAGCCGCTTTCCCGCCCATCTGCAACAGTTGGACATGGAAAGCAATGGCAAGAGCGTGAACCGCGACGGTGTTCCTGTCTCCTACAAGACTGGGCCTGTCGTGTTTGGAGAACCCGGAACCAACGGACAGCATTCCTTCTATCAGCTCCTTCACCAAGGGACGGACATCATTCCGCTCCAGTTCATCGGATTTTCCCGGTCGCAGGCCGGTCAGGATATTGTTACCGATGGTTCGACCAGCCAGCAGAAGCTCAACGCAAACCTGTCCGCCCAAATCGTTGCCTTTGCCCGTGGCAAGGATGACGGGAATCCGAACAAGAGGTTTGCCGGAGGACGCTGGTCTTCCCTTCTCCATGGCGAGCGTCTCACACCGGAAAGCCTGGGTGCCCTTCTTGCCCATTATGAAAACAAGGTGATGTTCCAGGGGTTCCTGTGGAACATCAACTCCTTTGACCAGGAAGGCGTCCAGCTGGGCAAGGTTCTGGCAGGAAAAGTCTTGGCGGGAAGCCAAGGAGATCCTGTCCTGGCAGCCTGCGCAAAGATGCTTTCATAAACGTTGTTCTGGCTGCATATTCCAAGCGGAAAGTTTGCCGTTGTTCTGTACGAACAAGTGGATGAACAATCAACTGATCAGGCATGTCAATGATATGGTGCAGCGTCCGTGTCCCGCCACTTTTCAAGAGTTGTAGCTGGTTTTCGTATTTTTATAAAAAAACCCCCTCAGGAAAAGGAGGTTAAACCTGAGGGGGAACAAAAGGAGGTTAGAAAAAACCCGATTTTGCAATTTCCAGTCCTGGAGGGACTTAAAACTACTGTCGTTCTCTTTCTGAACCCTAAAATACATATAAGAGAAAAAAGAATCAAGAGAAATCATAAAAAATTAACGTCCATCTTTAGAATTTTTCTGACCTTCTTTGAATTTATTCAGTTTGCCATGGAATATGGCTGGCGCGTATTCTCCAGAACATCGCGCCACAACGTCCCTTCCAAATCAATGTGGTTGCGTCGGCTGACCGCCACCTTGATGGGAATGTGGACATACTTGTTGTTCCATTGACTGATTAACGCCTGCGTCTTCCCCGCCATTGCCGCATGGACAGCATGGGCGCCAAGCCGGGCACAGTAGATGGAATCAAAGGAATCAGCGGGTGCGCTGCGGATGATGTAGCTGGGATCAATATACTTTATGTTCACCTCTATGCGTTCCTTCTTGAAATAAGCCTGGATGCGATCCTTGAGGAATATGCCGATATCCTGAAACTTCACGTTGCCGGAAGCGTCCCTTTCCGCAGTGGGAGGCAACAGGTTCTGACCTGCTCCCTCGGCAAGCAAAATGACAGCATGCCCACGATCCAGAATCCTTTTCTTCAAGTGGACAAGGAACCCATTCTCCCCCTCCAGGTCAAACGGATTCTCAGGAATCAGACAGAAATTGACATCACTCTGCGCCAGGGATGTATTGGCGGCTATGAAACCGGACTCCCTGCCCATCACTTTGACCAGGCCAATGCCGTTGATAGAATTGCGTGCCTCGATATGCGCCCCACGCACCACAGGAACCGCCTGAGCGACAGCTGTATCAAAACCAAAGGAACTCTGGATGAACGAAAGATCATTATCTATTGTCTTCGGCACGCCGATGACCGATATCTTCAGCCCGCGCTTCTTGATTTCTTCCCCAATATCCCAGGCTCCCCGCAAGGTTCCGTCCCCTCCGACCGCCACCAGGATGTTGACGTTCATCCTCTCCAGCGAATCTACGATTTCGGAAATCTGATCACCACCACCGCGTGAGGAACCGAGGATGGTTCCGCCCTTCTCCTGAATGTCATCGACAATGTCCGGATCAAGGGGGATGATAGGAAAGGAAGACTCCTCCAGCAGACCTTGGTATCCATAGGGGATGCCGCTGATGCGGCGCACGCCGTAGCGATACCAGAAACATCGAACCACCGCCCTGATTACATTGTTCAGACCGGGACAGATACCACCGCAGGTAGTAATGGCCGCATGGACATGGGCAGGGTTGAAATAGATGCGCTCACGGGGGCCTGCAAGCTCCAGGGTACCATCATCCACAGGAACGGAATGACCGTCAGAACCAGCCTTGGTCGCCACGTTGAACAGGATTCGGGTGGAGTCAAGCACATAGTCGGCCATGCCATCTCCGGAGCTATGGCTCATCAGAATGGGAGAAGGTATCTTTGCCTCTCCAAGATTCGGTATAGTAAAGTCTAAAACTGCACTGCTCATGCCCTATTCCTCCACAATCTTTACTGTAGCTACTGTAGCTACTGTAGCTGTATGTCCCGTCAATGACAAGACAGCACCATGCGGGAAACGCTCCATATGGGAAACGTATGAACGTTGGAACCTTGCTCTGGAATCATTCCCCCATGGCAGAGATTTCGTGAGCTGCCTGGTAAATCATGTCCACCAGCAGAGGGATGCCTTCCCTCGGTACACTGCAATACGCCACCCGCAGGACATCTATTGCCAAGCTGACCGTTCCTGCCCCATAGCTCTCAAGCAACCGGCGGCGGAGAGTTTCCGCGTCCACCTTGCCTACATTGCACTTGAAAGCAAAAAAGTATCCTGAATTGAAAGGAAACGGAGTGAGGATGTTGTCATCCACATGTTTTGCCAAGGCATCACGCGCAGCCTGATACCGGCAGCGCATCTCCTCCCTGGCGGCATCTCTCTCTTGGTCGATTTTCGTCCCATTGGTCAAAGCTTCTATCAGGATTGACTGACCGGGACGCTGGCTGCTGGACACCGAACACCGTATCGCACCAAGAAGTTTTTGTTCGAGTGCTTCGTAGGCCGGACGGGGCAATCCCTTGCATGCGCAGGTGATGAAGCCGAGACGGAAGCCCCAGAGAAGGTCTTCCTTGGTCGGCCCGTCGCATTTGATGGCCAGGAGATTTGGGTGAGCATCAGCCAGATGCGCGAAAAGGGAGTTGGTTCCTATGCCGTCTTCATAGAAAAGCCCATGATACGCGTCATCACAAATCACCAACAAATCCTTCCCTTCCGCAGCGACTGCGGAAAGCGTCCGGGCAATGTCCTCAATCATGCTGTCAGGAGGCGTATAGCCGGTTGGGTTGTTTGGGAAATTGAGAATCAGGATGACCTTTGAGGCTTCCACACCATGGATTGCCTCCATCATGGCGGGAACATTAAATTCTCCGGCTGGAGAGAACAGCGGAAAGCTGTGGAGGACGGCTCCATGGCCTGTGCCGAAAATCAGGTCATAGTTGTCCCAACGGAGGGAAGGAACCACCACAGCATCACCTTCATCAACGAAAAGCCGCGCGGCAAGGGAAAGGGCATGGGTCAGTGCTGCTGTGACCATGGGAACCGATGCGGGTATGCCATGCAGCGCGGGATTGTTCTTCAGCAGCCTCTGATGCCAGAGACTGCGCGCCTGGGCATCCCCTCCTGTCGGGGCATAGGAAAAGATGTCCCGTGGTTCATAAACCTCGGTATCGAAAGCATTGTACATCTCGGAAAGATACATCGGCTGACCATCCTGCATGGCCACCCCGGCGGTCGCGTTGTACCGGTATGCAAGACGTCCGGCCTCTACGCTCTGGAAGACTATCCCCCTCGGAAAATAGATGCGTCGTCCAAATGAAGACAGCAGACGGAAGACCACTGTTTCAGAAAGATTTTCATTGAGTTGTCCGGCAATGTCCGTCATGTTGTTCTCCGCATTCATCAGAACAGCCTCCCTTGAGTCTCAATTTCAGAGTCCTCATTGGCATCCTTCCCGGCATTCTCCCTGATATTCTCTTTAGCATCAGCGTCCAGCATCCCCAGAAATTCATCCTCGCTGACAATACGCGCACCCGCTTTCTGTGCCTGGGAAAGTTTACTCCCCGCCCCGCCTCCCGCCAGCAGATGGGTGGTCTTGCCGGTGACGGAGGACGTGACCCGGCCTCCCCGTTTTTTCACCTCGACCATTGCTTTTTCACGTGGGGAGAAATGTTCAAAGGAACCGGTGACACACCATGTCTGTCCGGCGAAAATCTGCGGGACATCGGAAACCTGAGAGGCTTCCTCTTCAAAGGAAAGACCTGCTTCACCCAATGCATGGATGCGCGCGCGCATCTCTGGCGCGGATAGTGATTCTATCAGGGTCATGGCCATCTTTTCTCCAATCTGGGGGATGGATGTCAACGTGTCCATATCGTGGGTATCCACGATGTGAAGAAGCTGCTCCATTGACCGGATGCTGCCTGCATCAAGAAGCTGATCTACCGCCTTCCTGCCGAAATCAGGCAGACCAAGGGCAGAAAGAACAACACGGAACGGTCGGTTCCGACTGTCCTCCACTCCTGTGACAATGAGGCTGATCTTCTTTTTTCCGAAACCTGGCTGACCATCCAAGACCCTCCGGTAATCAAGCGTATAGATGTCCGGGATGTCGGACAGGGCATTGATGTTTCTCAGGACAGTGACTGTCTCCGGCCCGAAATTGGCAATGTCCATGCCGTCCTTGCCTACGAAGAACTGAATCCGTCCTCCTACCTGTGCGGGACAGCCGGAGGCATTGGGACAGAAGGTGTGCGCTCCCCGGATGACCAGGGTCGAGCCACAACTGGGACAGATGGCGGGTATGCGCCAGGTGGTATTGCCTTCCTCATTCTTCTCCACGACACGCTCGACCGCAGGGATGACATCACCGCGCTTGGAAACTTCCACAGTGTCGCCAATGGCCAGCTCCAGGAGGTCAATATAATCCTGGTTGTGAAGCGTGACGTTGGAAACCACGGAGCCGCCGATGGGAACGCTCCTGACCCGCGCCATTGGGGTAATCCTTCCGGTTCGGCCTACTTGGACATCTATGTCCTGCACCACTGTCTGGGCGGCGGGTGATTCAAATTTGTATGCAATCGCCCACCGGGGATGATGTCCTGTATAACCGAAGACGTCCCGGAGCGCAAGGTCGTTGACTTTCACTACCAAACCGTCAATCTCATAAGGAAGATTTCCCCTCTCCCTGGTGACGCCGGATATGTAGCCGGCAAGGTCGTCGAAGGCGCCGGAAAAGCCTTGTACGCCGGACGCGGACAAAAGAGCCTCGGCTTCCTGTCGGCCAGATGCGAATACCCCCAGGTGTGGATTGACCCGGAAGCCGAGACGAACCAACGCGGCAAGAAGTTCCACATGGTTGGGATAGAGGGTGGCATCACCTGCAAAATAAGCCTCGTAGACAAAAATGGTCAGGGGTACACGGGCAGTTTCGCTGCTCTTGATTCTCCTGATTGTTCCCGCGGCAAGGTTGCGAGGATTGGCATATGGGATTTCCATGGTCTTGTTCAACACGGAAAAGGATTCCTTGGGAAGATACACTTCTCCCCTGACCGCAATGTCCAGCGGTTCGGACAGTCGGAGAGGGACGGCCGCGATGGTTCTGATGTTGGCAGTTACATCATTGCCTACAGTTCCGTTGCCCCGTGTCACGGCACGGACAAGGATTCCTTTCTCATAGTAGAGAACCATTGATACGCCGTCGATTTTTTCCTCCACTATGAATGAGAGACCTGTGTCGGCCTTGAGCCCCGCCTTGTTCATCCAGGAGACGATGGCTTCGGCGCTGTATGCCTTGTCCAAGCTCAGCACGGGGATGGAATGGCGGACTTCGGGGAAATCGGAAGTGAGGTCGCTGCCGACGCGCTGCGTGGGAGAATCAGCTTCTTTCACATCAGGATGAGCTGCTTCAAGGGCGGCAAGTTCATCCATCAGGGTATCATATTCCTTGTCTGACATACTGGGGCGTCCCAAGACATAATATTCATGCTGGGCGTCAAGAAGGATGCGGGAAAGTTCCGCCATGCGTCGTACTGCCGTTTCCTGTGTGTGCATCTGGAATCCTCCCTGATGTGACAGATACCATCTTACCTTGTTCGGTCAGGGGTTTCCAGAGGCTGGATATGTTCACCTTTCCGGGTATTTCAAAAAAGGCTGTTCATTTAAGAGCATCAACTCAAAAGATACTATTTCACGCATAAAATAACCCTTGCAGTAATGCGTTTTCCACCAAAATAATACTTTCGGGTAATATTCAGGATTCTTCCAGGTCTGTCAGTATCAAGACTCATGTAAAGCTATCGGAGTTGTTGAGAACAGGAGGCAGGTATGATTTGGTTAAATGCTCTTCTTCATGGTTTGGTATGGTCGGGTATTTGGGTAATTGCTCTGTATGTCACTTTCAGGCTCGTACCCCATACCCTGATCCATAATTACCCGAAAGAACTGCAAGAACTCGCTGACATACCCATAAAAAGCAAACGGCTGACGACATGTGTTTCCTTGTTGGTTTGGGTCGTGATTATCGGATATTATCTGTTTGCGGTTTTATGGACATTTCGCCACAGGACAGACGGCTTCCTGGACATTATGGCATTTTCTTTTATGGTTTTCATGGTATGGAACATATGTGACTTGACCATAATGGATTGGTTGCTGTTCTGCACGGTTCAGCCATCTGTCATGGTACTTAAAGGCACGAAGGGACACCCCGCATACAAGGATTATATGTTCCACTTCATCGGATTCTTGAAAGGAACCGGGATTGCTGCGATTTTTGCGTTTGTAATAGGCGGAATATCCTATCTGATCCTGAACTCTTTGGTGTGGTAAAGGGCTTTCTTTTGGATGTCCATACATCCAATTCGCTCCCTGTCTTGCCTCCGTTGTTCTGCTGTCCCTGTTGACGCGCACCACTGCTGTGCGCATGTCCTGTGTATTGCCCTTGCGTTGCGCCCGGCGTTGCAGTTTGCCGCGTGACATGATACTGTATCCACACTGCGAAGGGGGACGACGATGGAGAAAAAAACACAACTCGGCGACGTACCCCAGTACCATGGCATCGTCCTGTGTTCATCTGTATCATCCGGTACCATCGTGGACATTTCCATGCCCACACTGCCCTATGGCTGCTTCCTCATTGAACCACGGGACTTCAGCGGAACCAATTCCATCCATATCCTGGACACCCGCATGCCGGTACTGACATCATCATCCATCTCCTATGAAGGCCAGCCTGTCCTGGCTCTTTTCGGCCCTGACATTGAAACAGTCAGAAATACAGCTCGCTCTATCCGGTTTTCCTATTCCCTCCCTCCTGTCCCTGCTCCGGTTTCTGAACAGGAGAAGACAGATGGCGTTTCCAGTGAAGAAGGAACGCCCGGACAACGAGAGGCCAACATAGCCGGAAGCCCCTTAACAGCAGCATGGGATAAAGGAGGCAATCCTCCCCCCGAAACGGAAACACAGGTGTTGGAGCAGACCTATACATATCCGATACGTCACCCCGCGCGAGCGGAAGAAATAGTAATCCAAGCCATGTATGACCAGAAGGAACTGAACATGCATGTGCCGACCCAGTGGCCTTTTCATGTGCGGGAATCCATAGCGGAAGCTTTGGGAATCAGCAAACGGAAAATCACGCTCAAGAGACTTCCCTATTTCACTCATCGTGATGCTTATGTCATATGGCCGTCCCTGCTTGGCGTCATTGCCGCTGCCGCCGCCATGAAGGTCGGAGGAAAAGTATCCCTCAGCCATGAACCGGCGCACGCCAATCCCCTCATGACAATCCACCGCCGCACAGTCTTCGCCTCCAGCACCGGAAAACCCCTGGAAGAAACAGTGACGGCTGACATAGACCAGGGAGCCTTCCCTGTCTTCACGCAAGAGATGCAACGTCAGGTCATGGCGGGACTCCTGCCGCCGTACAACCTGCCCAAAGGTTCAGTCATCGTCACCGCGCGTAAAAGCTCATCCCCACCGGCATCTTTCCATGGAGACCTGGGCTATGCCACGGCGGTATCAAGCACGGCTGTCCATTATAATGCAGTGGCCAGGGCGGCAGGTATTTCTCCCATCGACTGGAAGATAAAGAACCTGGGAGAATATCCCGTCCGTACAGGCTTCGTCACGTCCGAAAAATTTTCCATCTTGCGGGATATCATCAACGAAACCGCGGAAAAGTCCGGTTTCCAGCGCAAGCACGCCGCTTTCGAATTACAGAAGCAACGGAAAAACAGATATTCGACATTCCTCAACTACGCCAAAGGAATCGGATGCTCCGCGGGAGCCGGCATCAGCGGTTTCAGCTCATCCTTCGAACTCGCCGACAAGTTCTCCGTCTCTCTCAGGCTTGAGGAAAAAGACAAGGTTTCCTTCAACACGTCCTTTCCTCTCAACGGCCCCAGCGAGAACATCTGGAAAAACATGATTACCCGTGAGCTGGACATTGACCCGGAGTCCATCCTCCCCGTGGATGAAAGCCGGGAGGAACTGCGGGACAGCGGACCAGCTGTCTTGTCAGCCAACAGCGGGCGTCTGCCGCGGATGTTCAGGAAACTTGCCCATGACATCAGGGAAAGACGGTTCAAGGAACCGTTGCCTCTTGAAGCATCAATGACCTTCCGCAGCCCTGCCATGGCATCCCACACAGAATTTGAAGGAACCAGCGGAGCAAGCCTGGCGATAGAACTGGACATAGACACAATCACCTTGCATCCGGTCGTCCGGCATGTCTGGGCAGTATTCTCTTTCGGATATGTGGATGATGACAAGCTGCTGCGGACACGCATCCGCCAGACAATAGTGCATACATTGAGGGAAAGCGGCGCCTATTTCGACAATCGTGACGGGAACAAGCCATTTACCATAGACATCACCATCCACAATACCGAGGATGGCGCTCCCGCGTCGGTAAATTCAATACTCAGGGGATTGGTCATGGGAGCATTTCTGTCGGCGCTCGGACAAGCCCTGCCCTCCGGCATGAGTACAATCCCCGTCACCAGCGCCCTCATCCTCGACCATATCAGGGAGGAGTGACCGTGAAACTTGATTTCCAGCTCGACAACAAGAAGATATCCGTGAACGTCAATGCGGACAAGCCACTTTCCCTCATCCTTGCCGAGGACATACCCAAGGACTTTTCCTGGAATCCCTTCTTTGGCTCGCTGACACGGGAACCCGTCTTCATTGACGATGAACTTGTCCTGCCCGCCCAGATGCCTGCTTTCCGTGTACGGGGTACCACGATTCGTTCGTACAACGGATTCCGCAAGACCCGCCTCTGCCGGGATATTGAACGCGCCTACGCGTTCCATGAATGTTATCCGGATGGCGGAAGCTATGCCGCCATCACCATGATCCTTGAGTCGATGATTACCGACATAGACGCATCGAAAACTCCCGCCCGGATCTCCACGCCGGAGGAAAACCCCAACCGTCCGACGGCAGAACCCACAACCCTTGACATGGTGACCATAGAGCAGGACCTTGACGACATCGCATGCACCACAATGGATGTCGGTCAACTCATCCTCATTGCCCGCACGGCAGCGGAATACAGGAGACGCAGGAATGTACGAAGGAATTAAGTCTCCCACAATCCATAGCCCCCGTACCATTGGGGAAGCCCTCTCTATCCTGAACCGTACTCCTGATGCGCGTCTGTGGGCAGGCGGTACGTATATCATGAGCAGACCGGATGCTTATCCTGGCAAGGACGCCAGTGCCATCATCGATCTGGCGGGGATTCCTGAATTGAAGAAAATCACGAGGAACGACCGTTTTGTGGAAATTGGAGCCATGGTCACCGCATCTCAACTGACCAATACCGGCAAGCTGTTGCTTTCCGACCTGATGCTGGATACCCTCAAGTCCACGGCCTCCCCACTGTACCGGAGACAGCTTACCATTGGCGGAACCCTGTGTACTCCGGACATCCGCCTTTCCTTGCCGACGACCTTGGCAGTCCTTGAATCAGCCGCGGAAGTCCGTTACCTCCAACGTTCCCGCATCATCACCCGCTGGATTCCCATAGCCCGGCTCTATGGCAAGAACGGCGCTCTCCTGATGCCGCCAAAAAGCATCCTGTCCAAAATACGCATCAGCCTGGACATGCCTGGTTTCCAACGGTTCCGGGTCATTGATCACCCAATGCTTGCGCCGCGTGATTCCGTGCTGTTCGCTTTCCAATGCCAGGGAACCCAAGGAACCCTGTCCCGTGCGCGTTTCTGCTTCACCTATCCGACCGCCGGTTTCCACCAGAGCCGTGAGATGGAAGCCCTGCTCAGCGGACAGGATCTGCCCCTGTCACCGGACAAAGTACGGAAGTTTTCCTCACAGCTTGTCATGGAGATAGCCAGGATGCATCCTGGGGTGACTCCTCTCCAGCTTGAGAGAAGCCGCCGTCTTTTCGCGGAAGTCCTGCATGACATTGATGTCATGGCAATGGAAAAATAACCGGAAGAAAATCCCGTAGCCCATCACCAAAGCGTGGGAATGTGGTATGATGACTCGACAGGAGAGCGACAGATGTCCGGATTCGTACACCTTCACAACCATACTGATTACTCCCTGCTCGATGGCGCGGGTTCCATACCAAAATACATAGCCAAGGCAAAGGAACTGGGCATGAATGCCCTGGCAATCACCGACCACGGCAATATGTTCGGAGCCCACAAGTTCTACAAGGCATGCAAGGCAGCGGACATCAAGCCTATCATCGGCTGTGAGTTCTATGTCGCTCCTGAAAGCCATACCTTGCGCGAAGGCGTGGAAGGAAAGCCGCGTGCCTATCATCTGATTCTCCTTGCCATGAACGAGAAAGGCTATCACAATCTGATGGAACTGAACTCCATCTCCTATGTCGAAGGTTTCTACTACAAGCCGCGTATCGATCATGAGCTGATAGAACAGCACAATGAGGGCGTCCTTTGCCTGTCCGCCTGCCTTGGCGGGGAAATTGCGTCCCTTCTGAAGGACAATAGGTATGAGGACGCCAAGAAAGCCGCCCTGTGGCATGCATCAGTCTTTGACGGGGGACGCTATTACCTGGAAATCCAGGATCATGGCTTGCCCGAACAGAAGACGGTGAACCAGGCTCTTGCCCGTCTTTCCACGGAAACCGGCATTCCCCTTGTAGCGACCAATGATATCCACTACATCAACAAAAGCGATGCCAACGCCCACGACATCCTCCTGTGCATTGGCATGGGCAAGAAGAAGAATGAAGCCGACAGGATGCGTTTCCACTCGGCTGAATACTACATGAAAAGCGCTGAGGAAATGGAAAAACAGTTCCTCTGGTGTCCGCAAGCCGTGGAAAATACAGTGAAGATTGCAGATTTATGCAATCTGGAGATACATTTTCCCGGACCGCGCCTGCCCCGCTTCCGTGTCCCCAAAGGCTTCACGGATGACTCTTACCTCCGGCATCTTTCCCATGAAGGACTTGCCCGCCGGTATGCGGAAGTGACGCCTGACTTGGAGAAAAGACTGGATTACGAGCTTGATGTCATCATCCAGATGGGTTTCCAGGGCTATTTCCTCATTGTCCGGGATTACATCTACTGGGCAAAGCAGCGTGACATCCCGGTAGGGCCTGGCCGTGGTTCCGGCGCAGGCTCGCTGGTGGCATACTGCACGGAAATCACTGATGTCGATCCCATCAAATATAACCTGCTGTTCGAAAGGTTCCTCAATCCTGAAAGAAAGACAATGCCTGACTTCGACATTGACTTCTGCTTTGAACACCGCCAGGAAGTCATAGAATATGTGACGGAGCATTACGGTGAGGATCATGTCGCCCAGATAGCCACCTTCGGAACCCTCAAAGCCAAGGCTGTGGTAAAGGATGTCGCCCGTGTACTGGACATTCCCTTCGAGGAGTCCAACCGCATAGCCAAGATGATTCCCGACGACCCCAAGATGACCTTGAAGAAAGCCCTTGAACAGTCCCCTGAGCTGAAACAGGTTGCTGATGCCGGAGGCATCTACGGAGAATTGTTCGACGCCGCCTTCCGCCTGGAAGGATTGAACCGACACACATCGACCCATGCGGCGGGCGTAGTTATTGGTGAAAAAAAGCTGCTCACCTATGTTCCGCTCTACCGTGATGCCAAGACTGGCGCAATCTCCACCCAGTTCACCATGGATCAGTTGGAGGAAAACGGCCTGGTCAAGATGGACTTGCTCGGACTGAAGACGCTGACCCTCATCAAGCATACTGTTGATTTGGTTCACAAGACAAACCCCGGATTTTCCATTGAGGACATCAACGAAGAAGATGAAAAAACATTTGACATGCTCCGTCGTGGAGACAGCGCCTGCGTCTTCCAGTTTGAATCGACCGGCATGCAGAAGATTCTCCGTGATGCCCTTCCGAACAGCATAGAAGACTTGGTGGCCTTGAACGCCCTGTACAGGCCGGGGCCCATGGACTACATCCCCCAATTCGTTGAAAGCAAGAACGGCAGGATGCCGATTACCTACGCTCATCCGGACTTGGAGGAAACGCTCAAGACGACCTACGGCGTCATCGTCTACCAGGAACAGGTCATGAAAGTCGCCCAAATCATTGGGGGATACACGCTGGGAGCCGCTGATATCCTGCGCCGCATCATGAGCAAGAAGAAAGCGGAGGAGCTGGCTGCCCAAGAAGTGAAGTTCGTTGAGGGAGCCTTGGCGAAAGGCTATCAGGAGAAGCTCGCACGCTACATCTTCAAGATGCTGGAACCTTTTGCCGGTTATGGCTTCAACAAGTCCCACGCGGTGGCTTATTCCGTCATAGCCTATCAGACAGCGTTCCTCAAGGCGAACTATCCCGCTGAATTTATGGCGGCGAACCTGACCAATGAGATTAACAATCCTGACAAGTTCTCGGAATACCTGAGAGAAGCCAAGCATATGGGAATAGAGGTACTTCCTCCTTCCATCAATTACTCGGAAAGGCAATTCAATGCCGTTGAAGGCAAGATTGTCTATGGTCTGGCAGGCATCAAGAATGTCGGGGAAGGCGTGGCCGACCTGATTATCCGGGAACGTAACGAACACGGCCCCTATGAATCTTTCATAGACTTCCTTGTCAGGGTCGATTCGCGCGCAATGAATTCCAAGCTCCTTGAATCCTTGATAAAGGCGGGAACCTTCGACAGCATGGAGGAAAACCGTCCTACGCTGATAGAAAACATGGAAGCGGCGGTCATCTACGCCCAGAAACAGAAGGAAAGCAAGGAAAGCGGGCAGAGCTCCCTGTTCGAAGGCGATGACATTGATTCCTTCACCATGACACGCCATCCTGATTGGGAGATGCGTGAGAAACTTGAGATTGAGAAAGCCCTGCTGGGTTTTTACATATCCGGACATCCCCTGGATCTGTACCGCGATGCCTGGAAACGCAGCGTCCTCGTGGATTTCTCCCGTCCTGAACGTTTTCCCCGCAACCGGCAGATTTCCCTGGTGGCCATGATCACTGACATCAGGACGTTGATGACCAAGAAGCAGACTATGATGGGCTTCCTGGAATTGGTCGATTTCAGCGGTACATTGGAAGCTACCTGTTTCCCCAATGCATGGGCGGCTGTCTCCGGGAAAATCGAAAAGGACGGCATCTATGGTTTCCAGGGAAAGTTCGAGTACAATCCGAAAAGGGAGTCCATTGGATTCATCGTGGATGCTGTCTGCGACCCGTACAGCCTGGATCCGGTCGCCCTGAAAGAAGCTCATATCCAGATTGAGAAGCACATGTGTTCCGATGACATGATCGAGACTCTCAAGGATGTCATTGTGGAAAACCTGGGACGGGGAAGATGCCGTACAATCTTCCACATTGAGGACTCTGCCGCCGCGCTGACCGCAGCGGCTCATAACGCGGAGGAAGCCGGATTCGAGGCCAGCGAAGCTCCGGAGGATTCTGAGGAGACACTCTCCCTCCCGGCTCCGCAGACTGTCATTGCCGCAGGGTATGAGTTTTCCGTAGATTATTCAGAGAAGCTCATTGAAGACTTGAAGAAAATCCCCGGAGTGACCGGTGTCTGGTTTGACTAGGAGGATTTATGCCCGTATATAGCAATCACCCCACTTTCCTGATGAACCTTGCCCTGACAGCGGCAGGGGTTATCTCCATCTATTCCCTTGTTATCTGGCTCCGCATCATCATGACATGGATGCGCTCCCCGTCTTTTCAGGCTTTCAGCGCCAGCCCGTTCTTCCGGTTCATCGCTTCTATCACCGACCCGTATCTACGCCTGTTCTCCGGGGTAAAGTTCCTCAAGCTCCGCCGTATCGACCTGACCCCTCTCATGGCACTGCTGGCGCTGAACCTTGCCAGAAGCATACTCACGCTTTTCGGCAACACCGGCATCCTGACCTTGGGCATGGTGCTTGCCCTGCTGATCCGGATGCTCTGGCAGTCACTGTTCAACCCCGCCTTCATCTTCTTCCTCATCCTCCTTATCATCCGCTTGGTCTTCTGTTACAGGAGAACTCCCAATTCTTCCAACTATGTCATGATTCTCGATTCCGCGCTGGGTTGGTTGTTCAATGGAATCCAACGGCGTTTCTACAAGGATCGGATAGTTCCTGACAGGACTTTGGTCATAGCCTCCCTGGTCGCGCTGCTCGTCACCTGGGCCGTCAGCTTCCTTCTGGTCATCCTGCTCGCCAATCTGGTGACGCGCATACCTTTCTGAGAGTCCATCTGAGAACCAGGGAAAGAGAGAAGCATATGTTCATCCGCCAATTGCAGGAACCAATAGCCAGCCTTCCGGGAGTCGGAAAAAGCGCCCGGCTCGGTTATGATGCCTTGGGAATCCGTACCCAAGGGGATGTCCTTCTCCTTTCACCCCGGTCATGGGAGGATCGCTCCATCATTGTCCCTTTGGGAAGCGTAGCGCGGAATACAGGAGAAAATACGGTTGTCAACACCTTCGTCCAGGTTCTTTCCCAGTCATGGTTCGGCGGCCGCACACGCGGGAAAAGGACGCTCAAGGTCATTGTCCGTGATATCAGCGGCAATGGGGACGGACGGTTGTCCCTTCTCTGTTTCGGACGGGATTTTCTGGAAAAGGTTCTTGTCACAGGACGGACATTCTATGTGTACGCTCAGGCCGCCTATCATATGACCGAACTGCAAAGCTCGCAATTTGAGGTCATCCCCATGCGGGATGATGGTTCCCCGCCCGCCGAGTTCGGCGCAGTCCTGCCAATCTATCCTTTGTCCGGCTCCCTTAGCCAGAGAATCATCAGGCGTGATGTGGCGGCTGTACTGGCTGCCCGCAGTTTTGACGACGAACTTCCTCCGTCTCTGATGGACGCGTATGCCCTTCTGCCCACCGACCGCGCCATCCGCATGTGGCATCAGCCTTCATCCCTGGAAGATGTGAAGAAAGCACGGCAGACCCTTGCCTTCACGGAGCTTTTTTATCTCCAGCTTGTCACCCGCCGCAGGGCTGTGCGTACCGACTCTTCTACGCTGAAATCTCCGGGAGAGATTACCGGCAGCGAGAAAAGGTTCATCTCCCTGCTTCCTTTCTCCCTGACCGCCGACCAAGAGACGGTTCTTAAGGAAATCAGGATGGATTTGGACTCATCTTCTCCTATGAACAGGATGCTCCAGGGAGATGTAGGAAGCGGCAAGACATTGGTAGCATGGATCAGCGCTTTGCATGTGCTTTCCCATGGCGGGCAGGTAGCTTTCATGGCTCCCACCGAACTGCTCGCCCGTCAGCATGCGGAAAATGCGGCGCGTCTCCTTGCTCCGGCGGGCGTGCGGCTTGCTTTCCTCACCGGTTCAGTGAAGGGCAAGGAGAGGAAGCTCATCCTGGACAACTTGAAGGCGGGGAACATAGACGTAATCATTGGCACCCACGCGCTTTTTTCAAAGGAAGTGGAATTCCGCCGCTTGAGGTTTGTGATCATAGACGAACAGCACCGTTTCGGCGTCGGTCAGCGGCTTGCCCTGATGGATAAGGCGGCCACGCCTGATGTCCTCCTGATGACCGCCACCCCGATTCCCCGTACCCTTGCGCTCACGGTGTTCGGCGATCTCAATGTATCGACTATCCATACCATGCCTCCGGGAAGACTCCCTGTCATCACACATCTGGTCTCTGACGCCAGCAGGGAAAGGATGTACAAGGCTGTTGGCATTGAGTTCTTCCGCGGCCATCAGGGGTATTTCGTCTATCCCCGCATTGATGATTCAGGGACAAGCGATATTCGCGATGTCACCAACATGTTTGAGTATCTTTCCACCCGTGTTTATCCCGGCATCCCCTCCGCACTGCTGCACAGCCGCATTCCTGAGCAGGAGAAAATGGACATCCTGGAACGTTTCAGGAGAAAGGAGCTGATGTACCTTGTCTCGACCAGTGTGGTGGAAGTGGGCATTGATATCCCCGAAGCTACCTGCATGGTGGTAGAACATGCCGACCATTTCGGACTTTCCGCCCTCCACCAGCTCCGTGGACGCGTAGGTCGCGGGACTCTCCAGTCGTACTGTTTTCTTGTCTATGGGGAGCCTTTGAGCGATGACGCACGCCAGCGTCTGTTGGTCTTGCGGGAATCTACCGACGGTTTCCGTATAGCGGAGCAGGATCTGCTGATCCGTGGTCCGGGGGAGATGACCGGAACCCGTCAGTCAGGATTCCTCCGTCTCCAGTTCGCCGACCTTACCACCGACGTAGAGATAATTGTGGTCGCCCGCAAGGAAGCCGATGCCGTCCTCCAGGCAGATCCGGCGTTCCTCTCCCTGTCACATTCGGTCATCAGGGATGTCCTGATGCACGCCCCTCCTTTCCCTGAAGATGTAATAGATGCTTCGTAGGTGCGTCATTCGCAAACGCATCACCGGGCAGTGTGGTTTTGGACTGTTCTGTTGCACAGGACAGGAGCTTTGCGTATCATGGAGTGATACTGGGAATTAGCGCATCGTGCGCGTCCCATCATCCGCCGGAGGAAAAATACATGCGCATAACAGGAGGACGGTATCGCGGACGAACCATTCTTTGTCCGCCCGGAGTCATCCGTCCTGCAATGGATCGCATGAGGGAATCACTTTTCTCCATCCTTGGATCTCTTGACGGGCATTCCTTCCTGGATCTTTTCTCCGGCAGCGGATGCGTCGGCATTGAAGCCGCCTCACGCGGGGCTGAACCAGTCCATCTGATTGAGATGGACAAGCTGAAGAAAGATGTAATCCTCAAGAACATCTCTTTTGTGGAAAGCCCGATTCGTCTGTTCATGGCCGATGCCTTGCGTTTCATCAGGGCTTCAAAGAACACCTATTCCATAATCTACGCCGACCCTCCTTTCCCCCGGAACGGCAAGGTTAGGCTTGCTCAGGCTGTGGCGGATTCATCCGTCCTTGAGGATGGCGGCCTGTTCATCATTCATTATCCTGCCGAGGAAAACGCCCAGTGGCCGCAAAGCATCGGAAATCTTGTGTTCACCGATGAGAGGGTTTACGGACGCAGCCATCTGAGGTTCTACCGAAAGGATGCCTCACGGCAGGAAGCCATGCAAGAAACATCACAAGAAGCGATAACGGAGAAAATATCCCATGAGTGAAACACTGCGCCCTGACAATGTATTCTCAACAAACTACAAGACCTATACCCACCATGTCGATCCCTTCTTCCATGCCAAGGAAACTTTCCTCTTTGAGGTCCTCCAGGAAGCCGCCGGACGCCACGCCAGCCTAAAGAAACTCAGCATTCCCGACCTGAACCGGGAAAGACGGACATGGATGATTACCCGTACCCGTCTGGAAATTGACCGCTACACTATCTGGCCGGAGGATATCCATGTACAGACGTGGGGACAGGAACCGGTGAAGCTGTTCTTTACCCGCGGTACGAAAGGCTGCCTTGCCGACGGGTCGCCCCTGTTCACCGCCATCTCGTGGTGGGCGGTCATCGACACGCTCAGCGGTCGGCCTGTGCGACCACAGGAAATCAACGACAGGCTTGGCATCCCACCGGTCGATAATGACCATCCACGGATTGATTCTTCATACAATAAGCGTCTCTTTTTCGCCGACCAGGATCTCATTCCTTTGAAGGAGTTCACGCCATCCGTCAGATATGAGGATACGGACAGCAACCATCACGTAAACAACGTGGCCTATGTGAACTGGTTGATGGAGGCTCTGCCCGATGAGTTCCGCAATACGTATAAGATGAGTTGGATCGATGTGTCTTGGCTCAACCAGACGTACCGGCATGACACTGTGCGCATGCTCACCGGAATATTCCCCGGCGAGGGCCTTGACAGTCCCGTTCCCCATCTCTTTCATCAATTGTTGCGGGTGGAGCAGGATGGCTCACAGACTCCGCTGTTCATTGCGGAGACGCGTTGGAAGCACAGGGCAGAACTGGTACCAGCCTATTGTGAACAGAAAACACAGCCGAACATCTCCGAGACAGCCCGCTGAACGCAACCGCCGCTTCATTTTCAATAATGGGGCGGCTTTCTCTCCGGACGGGAAGATCCTTCAATCTCCATCAGGTCGGAGACTTTCCCGCTGAGGAACTTCACTTCTTTCTTCAGAATTTCAAGCTCATCATGGTGACCGCGCACAATGGCATCCAAGGTTCTCACCGTATCTTCAAGGTAGGAAATCTTCGTCTCCAGAGCAGTGAACCTCTCGTCTTGTTCCATATGCATGGTTCTCCTTGGACTGGCATTCTGCCAGCGTCCACATCATACGTGAGAAACAAAGGGAGGAAAAGCATCTTCAGCTTCTCCGTCCCAAAAAGGGAAAAATTTTGAAATGCATTGTCGTTGAAACCTAAGCATAGTATCATAAAAGTGTATTCAGATACTTCGTCATGAAGTTTGGAGGACAGAATGAAGAAATACGTTTGTGATTTGTGCGGCTATATCTATGATCCTGCTGACGGTGACCCGGATGGCGGAGTTGCCGCAGGAACCGCTTTCGCTGATATCCCTGATGACTGGGTATGCCCAGAGTGTGGTGCTGGCAAAGACGATTTCTCCCCTGTGGAAGACTAATCGAATCTCACGTCTATAAAGGGGTTGTCGCACATTGGCGGCAGCCCCTTTTCTTATAACCTCCATTTTCTTGCTTTCTTGTGTTTATACACCTAAAAATGAAAAAATCCACAATATTCGCATCCAAAATCACCAACTAACCCGAAAGTATTATATGCTTTTCATGCAAAATAATACTTTTGGGTAATAGCTTTCTGCCATCACCACGTTTATACTATTTCCTAATTACTACCATATGCGTAAGCTGGCATGTCATCATCTTCTTCATGGAGAAAGGAAAAGATACTATGAGAGAGAGAGAGAGAGAGAGAGAGAGAGAGAGAGAGAGAGAGAGAGAGAGACGAAAATCTGAGAGAACTGCGTATGAACAAATCTAGCAGACCAGTCTTTTTGGTTCTTACAACCATTCTGATACTACTTGTCGCCCTTGTTTCATGCGACAACAAACTGAATGTTTCACATACCAACGAAGTACGCTTCTCCACGGAAATCGGACGCAAGGCCACGGCAAATTCCGAATGGCAAGCCGATGATGACGTCGGCATCTACATGCTGGAACATGGTACCGGCACGGCAGCTACTGCCACCCCGGAACGTGCCAACAGACACTACACGGCTGACACGGCCTCCCAGACTTCCGGCTTCTCTCCTGCTGATAATGCCAACACCTTAAAGTGGAATGACATTGCCGCTAATGCCAACGACACGTTCGACTTCATCTCCTACTATCCGTGGGCGTACCTGGCTCATACCGAAGATGGCGCCGGTACGACATCCTTCTATGACACTGATACCTTGTACATAGATATCAACCGGGACAGGGGGACACATGAACAGGATACCGGAAAGGCCGATGTCCTGTGGGGACGCACCGACACCGTACAGAACAATACCTCAACGGTGCATCTGAAGCTTGACCATATGCTCTCCCGCCTGATTGTCAACATAACCCCAAGCACGACCGTTGATGCTGTGGCCATCAATGATGCCACCGCATTTGTGGCTACGGTCAAAGGCTTGGACAACATAACCACGATGAGTCTGGATGACGGTTCTTTGGCTGATGTATCCGGTCTCACTGCGCCTATTGCCATGAAGGACATTTCCGACACGCTTACGACCACGGAAAGAGCCGAGGGAAAGCGCAGATTCGAGGCTGTGCTGATACCTGTGGGCAACACTGATGCCCTGGCTAACGTGAGCCTGGAGTTTACCCTGACCGGTGGGACTGGCGCTGGTACATACACATGGAAGCCAAGTACCACAGGTGCTGTAGCTGACGGAGACAAACACCTGATTCACTTTGACAAAGGCAAGCAGCATATCTACAACATGACGCTGAACACGGAAGCGGATGAAGTAGCCATCGCCGCTATTGAGATTGAGATAAAGGACTGGGACACCGGAGATGGCATAAACGCACCTGCTGTCAAGCTGGGAGTCAGATCAGTCTCCGCCGGAGGTTATCACACGATGATCCTGAAAACGGACGGCACGCTCTGGGGGGTAGGATACAACGACAATGGTGAACTGGGTATCGGCACTTCAGGCGATATGGGCAACGAACGCACGCCTGTGCAGGTCTGGGATTCTACCAATGGTTCCAGGTTCATGACTAATGTCGCGGCTGTCTCCGCCGGATGGGATTATACGATGATTCTGAAGAAGGACGGCACGCTCTGGGGGACTGGACACAACTATTATGGTCAACTGGGTATCGGTGGTACTACCGACATAAGCACGCCCGAGCAGGTCAAGGCCAGTACCGCTGATAACGACTTCATGACTAATGTCAAGGCCGTCTCCGCCGGACAGGAGCATACAATGATCCTGAAGAAGGACGGCACGCTCTGGGCGACTGGAGACAATCAGCATGGTCAACTGGGTATCGGTAATTATGAAGCCAAAGATACGCCCGTGCCGGTTTCGTCCATGGGAAATCAGGTCGCGGCTGTCTTCGCCGGAGAGTTACATACGATGATTCTGAAGAAAAACGGTACGCTCTGGGCGACAGGATACAACGCTTCTGGACAACTGGGTATCGGTGGTACTACCGACATAAGCACGCCCGAGCAGGTCAAGGGTTTGGGTGGGGCCGGGGTCATGACTGATGTCGCGGCTGTTTCCGCCGGATGGAAGCATACGATGATCCTGAAGACAGACGGTACGCTCTGGGCGACTGGAGACAATCAGCATGGTCAACTGGGTATCGGTAATTATGAAGCCAAAGATACGCCCGTGCCGGTTTCGTCCATGGGAAATCAGGTCGCGGCTGTCTTCGCCGGAGAGGAGTATACGATGATCCTGAAGAAGGACGGCACGCTCTGGGCGACAGGAAGCAACCAGTTTGGTCGACTGGGTGTCGGTGATTATGCCGACAAAGACACGCCCGTGCCGGTTTCGTCCATGGGTTCTGATGTCAAGGATGTCTCCGCCGGATACGGTCATACGATGATCCTGAAGAAGGATGGCACGCTCTGGGCGACTGGAGACAACGAATATGGTCAACTGGGTGACGGATCTACGAACATCAACAGCAACACGCCCGTGCCGGTAATTTTTTAGATACTCTGAAGTGACCTCCACCATGCACAGTGCAACGCGCGGGAGTTATCTCTCTCCCCGTATGCGTTCTGCCACATGCAAATGGAGGTCACTTTTCACGACAACGGTAATCCACAGTCGCATCTATGTCACATGCCTCGTGACAGAAAAGAACACTTATGGCAAAATGGCAGTATATCATGCGGATAATGAGGAATCTTTATGAAAACACCCCTGGAAATACTTCTGGAAAGAAGAAGCATACGGTCTTTTGAAGCCCGTCCGGTTGAAGCCGATGTGATAGCACGTCTCAAGGAAGCTACGCTGCGTGCCCCTACGGCGGGGAACATGGTTCTCTGGTCAGTGATTGACGTACAAGATCCTGAAAGGAAAAAAGCTCTATCCGTCTTGTGTGACAACCAGCCCTTCATCGCCAAGGCTCCTCTGATATGGGTATTTCTCGCTGACACTCAGAAATGGATTGACGGCTTTGAATCCGGTGACTCACGGGGAAAAAGTCCTGACACCCCATGGCGTGCGCCAGGATGGGGAGACTTGCATCTCTGTATGCAGGATGCCATCATAGCTGCCCAAACCGCTGTCATCGCCGCTGAAAGCCTTGGCCTTGCATCCTGTTACGTAGGAGACATCATTGAGAACTACGAAAAAGTCGCCAGTCTTCTTTCCTTGCCCCGCTATGCCGCGCCTGCGGCCATGCTTGTCTTTGGCTATCCCCCCGAAGCGGCATTACACAGACCGCTGACTCCTCGCCCTCCCCAAGAAGCCTTGTTCATGATTGATGCGTACCGGCACATGGACGCCCATGACCTGGAAAACGCTTTTTCCGTCCACACTGAGCAATTGAGGGAAAGAGGCGTACTGCCCTACGGCAACACTGGCAGCTATGCGGATTTGTATTACATCAAGAAGTATTCCAGTGGTTTCATGCGGGAAATGAACCGTTCCGCCAAAGCGTTCTTCGAGAGATGGGGAGATGGAATGGAAACATCGGAGTCCCAGGAAGGATAGGACGGAACCTGCGTCCGGATATCTTTTCGAAACCAGCAGGAAAATCGATGCAAAGAACAGGCTGATATACAGTACCGGACATTATGAAGATCATTGATTGGGATTAAATCGGACGATGAACCATAAGGAATTTTCCGAGATTTTTCATTTGAAATTGAGAACAAGACTAGATACAGGCAATCAAAGCGTCGCGGATTCCACAAGCGTCAACGTCCTTCTGTCTGCATCAAGGCTACACGTAATACCATAAGGAATGATCCCTATTGGTTCCGCATGACCAAAATTTACATTGAACATTATAGGAAGTTCAGGATGTTCCGCTTCAAACCCCACTACTTGTCTGAAGACTTCCTTGTATGGTTCATACTTGCTGCGTCTCGCTGGTTTTCCGACTATTATCCCTTTCACTACATCAAAAATACTTTGGGCGGCAAAGTTACGTAAAATCTGGACAAGATAATCACAGGACATGTCTTCCTCACTGGTTTCAAGAAACATTATCTTGTCTTTCCATTCGCTCACGGACGGCCAGATTGATGTTCCGGTTATTCCTAAAATCGTATCAAGGCATCCCCCTAATAATCTGCCTTCTGCAATTCCTGACCCCTGTATCATCTCGTATCCGATTTCTTCGGGATGATACTCCTTGAGCCTGTGGCTGTTTTCTTCCTTCCACCATATCTTGTCATCTTCATCATCGTACCAATAGGGTGATGATGTGATTTCAAGTTTATCATGGGTTTCAAACAGAATTGATTTTATGGCATGGGACGTATAATCATGTATCTTCACATACTCTGCAAAATTGGTCATGAGAGACGCACCGTAGTAAGAGATCAGACCGGCCTTGTAGAGCATCAGATGGACACTGGTGCTGTCAGAAAAACCAGTGAATATCTTTGGGTTGTTTCTTATGACATCAAAATCCATGTACGGGAGCAATCGTATTGAATCATCTCCGCCGATTGAATTGATGATTCCTTTTATTGACCCATCAGAGAACGCTTGCATGAGATCATCCGCACGCGCCTTTGGATTCCTGTACAGATAATCGATACCTTTGAGAGCATTCGGCATCACTTCAACGACAAGGTGAAAGTCATTTTCAAGACGCTTTCTTGCAATATCAAGTTTATGAATAGCCCAGTCTTCTCCTAGTGTTCCTTTTGAAGAACTCACTATAGCGACTTTATCACCAGCTTCCAGATGTCTTGGTTTTAGCATGAATTCCTCCCTCAATTATTGGTAGAATTGCAAACTGCCAGTCTTTCTACAGCGCCATTTACAGTGTCACCTACAATACCGCAATATACCTGATCTTATGAAAAAACCGCACGAGCGAACCCGTGCGGCGAAATAAAGTTTCTGGAATCCAGATCCTAGTTCTGCATGATCTCCCCACAGTTCTTGTAGAAGGCAAGACGCCGCTTCGCATCAGCTTCCGCGGCAGCGAACAACTCGTCCGCTTGAGCAGGATTGGCCTTGTACAGAGATGTGTAGCGAGTCTCACTCTTGATGAACTGCTGATAGTCAGAGGAAGGATCCTTGGCATCCCAACTGAACCGCTTCCCTGCCTCCGCAGCGGGATTGAAGCGATAAAGAGGCCAGTAGCCGGATTCAACCGCCTGCTTCTGGATTACTTGGGTATAACGCATGTTGATACCATGGTTGATACACGGAGCATACGCAAAGATAATTGAAGGGCCATCATAGGCGACAGCTTCCTGAATGGCTTTCTGGGCATGCATGCGGTTTGCACCCAAAGAGATGGACGCGACATACACATGACCATAGCTCATGCACATGAGTCCCATGTTCTTCTTGCCCACCTTCTTGCCAGCCGCAGCGAACTTGGCTACAGCTCCAATGGGAGTAGCCTTGGAAGCCTGTCCGCCTGTATTGGAATACACCTCGGTATCGAGTACCAGGATATTGACATTCTTGCCGCTTGCAACGACATGGTCAACGCCACCGTACCCAATGTCATATGCCCATCCGTCACCGCCAATGATGAAGACAGTCTTGTCAGCAAAGTAATCCTGTAGCTCGACAATCTTCTCCAGCAACGTCCGAGCCTCACCCGTGGCGGCCTTGAGCGCGGCAGGCAGCAAAGCCTGGGTTTCGCTCTGGGCATCCAAGGAAGCCTGGGTAGCATCGCCCCACAGCTCCAGGTTTTTCCGGAGAGCCGCGTCCAGTTCGGAGGCAGTCCCCAGCTCAAGAAGCTTCTCAATCTTCAGCTTGAGGAGAGTGCGGTTGCTTTCGACGGCAAGACGCATACCCAGACCATATTCGGCGTTATCCTCGAAAAGGGAATTTCCCCAGGCCGGTCCGCGTCCGTCCGCCCTCTTGGTATAAGGAGTCGTCGGGAAAGTACCGGAATAGATGGAAGAACATCCGGTTGCATTGGCGGTAATCATTCTCTCTCCACAAACCTGAGTGACCATCTTGACATATGGAGTCTCACCACAGCCTGCGCATGCACCGGAGAACTCGAACAACGGTTGCTTGAACTGCAAACCCTTCAACGTCGTGACGGAAACCCCGTCAAGGACATCATAGGGCAGCTCTTCAAAGAACTCGGAATACTTCCGTTCCCCTCTCTCACGCTCCACATCAATGGGGCTGAACTCAAGGGCTTTGGTCTTGGCAGGACACGTCTCAATGCACACGCCACACCCTTGGCAGTCTTCGGTATAAATCTGAATCTTGAACTGGAGGTTCTTGTCATTCTTGGTGTTGGACTTGAGGGTGATGAATCCTTCCGGAGCATCCGCCAGAAGCGCGGGATCAATCTGCTTGGCGCGAATGGCAGCGTGAGGGCAGGATTGTACGCACTGGTTACACTGGATGCAGCTCTCGGCAATCCAATGGGGGATGAACGGAGCGACGCCACGCTTTTCCAGCTTGGCGGTTCCCGTGGGCAGGGAGCCGTCGTAAGACATCTTGGACACCGGAATGTCATTGCCTTTCAGATGCATCACTGGTTCAATGATGTCCTTGGCAAAGTCATCAGCATCATCGGCGATCAGCTTGGGAGCCACGAAGCTCTTGGTGATCGATGCGGGCACAGTGACCTGATGCAGGGCAGCGCTGGCGCCGTCTACCGCAGCCCAGTTCATCTTGACCACATCCTCACCCTTCTTGATGAAAGTCTTCTTGATGTAGTTCTTGATCAGCTCGATGGCTTCCGCCTCAGGCAAGACATTCGATATTTTGAAGAACGCAGCCTGCATGACCGTATTGATGCGGGAACCAAGTCCGACTTCCTGGGCAATCTTCAGGGCATTGATGTTGAAGAACTTGATTTTCCGACCAATGATGATTTCCTGGTCATGACGGGTCAGATGCTCGAATACTTCCTCGGAAGGAATCTGGCTGTTCAAAAGGAACACCCCGCCTTCCTTGAGAGGCCCCAGCATGTCATAACGACCGATGTACGCCGGATTGTGACAGGCAACGAAATCAGCGCGGTCAATCAGCCACGGCATGTCCAGCCGTCCCTTGCCAAAACGCAAATGGGAAATGGTGATGCCGCCGGATTTCTTTGAATCATAAGAGAAATATGCCTGGGCATTGAAGTCGGTATTGTCACCGATAATCTTGATGGAGTTCTTATTGGCGCCGACAGTACCGTCGGATCCGAGCCCCCAGAACATGCATGATACAACACCCTTGGGTACGACATCGACATGTCCGGCGACCGGAATGGAACGCTTGGTTACATCATCAATGATGCCGACGGTGAAATCATGGAAAGCGGAACCTGCCAGATGGTCGAACACGGCGGAAGCATGGGTAGGCGTGAAATCCTTGCTGGACAGGCCGTACCTGCCGCCGATTACTTTGATGCCGTCCCGACCTTCCTGGCTGAGAGCGGTGATCACATCCTGGTACAAAGGCTCTCCCAAAGCTCCCGGCTCCTTCGTGCGATCAAGGACGGCTATGCGTTTGACGCTCTTGGGCAGGGCGGCAATGAAATGCCTGGCACTGAATGGGCGGTACAAGCGAACCTTGAGGAGACCTGTCTTCTTTCCCTTCTTGTTCAGGTAGTCAACGACCCACTCGAAAGTATCGGCGGCACTACCCATGACAATCACCACGTCAGTGGCTTCGGGATCCCCGACATAATCAAACAGGTGGTACGCCCTGCCGGTCAGCGCGGCAACCTTGTCCATGTACTCCTGGACAATCGCGGGAACCGCTTCATAATAGGGGTTTACCGTCTCGCGTCCCTGGAAATAGACATCTTCGTTCTGGGCGGCGACCTTCAGACGGGGATGCTCCGGACGCTGGGCACGGGAACGGAAGCGTTCGATGTATTCAGGTTCGACGAGAGGCAGGATGTCTTCATAGGAAATCTCCTCGACCTTCTGGACTTCATGGGAAGTCCGAAAGCCATCAAAGAAACTGAGGAAAGGAACCTGTGTCTTCAGCGTCGCAAGATGAGCGACCAGAGCCATGTCCATTGTTTCCTGGATGCTGGACGCCGCAGTCATGGCAAAACCAGTGTTGCGGCAGGCCATGACATCAGAATGGTCGCCGAAGATGGAGAGCGACTGCGCGGCAAGTGAGCGGGCTGACACATGGAAAACAGTCGGCGTCATCTCTCCCGCAATCTTGTACATGTTAGGAATCATAAGCAGAAGCCCCTGCGAGGCCGTGAACGTCGTGGTCATGGCTCCGGCGGCAAGCGCGCCGTGGACGGCTCCGGCTGCTCCGGCTTCTGATTGCATCTCGATAAGATCGACCTTCTTGCCCCAGAGATTCTCACGGCCACTGCTGGCCCAGGAATCAGCGTATTCTCCCATGGGGGACGAGGGGGTAATCGGATAAATCGCAGCGACTTCACTGAAAGCATACGCAATATGCGCCGCAGCGGTATTCCCGTCGATAGTAACCATCTTTTTCGTACTCATTGTTCACTCCATTATTTTTTTGCAGGCAACAAAGAGTGTCGCCTGCTCTACAATGATCCCTGGAGCCAGTTTGGGGAAAAACCGGACAGAAACACTCCATATGACATCCTAGTCCAAAGACATGCGGCTTTCAACCTTAAACTTACAAAAGGGCATCATAAACCCTATCCTTGCAAGCCAACTAAATATCTTTTAAGGACACATTGCAGAATGCGGAAAGAAGGCGCACCAGTTCATTGAAATCAAAGAGGCTTGCCGTGCTTTCATGGGAATGAGCGTATCGTACCGGTACGCCGGTGACTACAGCGGGAATCCCGCGCTGTGCCACGGAAAGCTTGACCGCATCAGTGCCGCCGCCCTTGCGCACCGCTTCCTGCACCTGTATCCCCTGGGCATGCGCAATCCCACGCAACAGGTCAAGGACTCCCCGATGCCCTATATGAGTCGGGTCAAAAATACGCACATGGGCTCCCTTGCCCCGCCGTGTCTGAGCAATCGCCGGGCCGCCGGGCATATCGTCAGCAGGGGCTCCTTCAACGATTATCGCTGCATCCCCATCCAGATAGTTCGCCACTACGCCTGCCCCTCTGGTTCCGACTTCTTCCTGCACGGTGAAGGCCAGGATGACAGTAGATACAGGTCTTTTTCCGTCTTGGGTGAGAGCATATGCCAGTTCGATGAGCGCAGCGACACCGATGCGGTCATCCATCGCCTTGCCCATCATCACCCCGGTTTCCCGTACCCAGGTGAACGATGCTTCGGGTACGACGATGTCCCCCCTGCGGATGCCAAAGATTTCCTCGACATCCTTGTCAGATGAGGCTCCGACATCAACGAACAGATCATCGAGGGAAGGAACGGACGGAGGAGCCCCCTTTGGCTGGAAGTGAGGCGATAGCTGGCCGATTACTCCATGGTGACGTTTCCCGTCACGGGTGATTATAGTCACTGGAGAAGATGGGAGCGTAACAGGATTCCATCCACCAATGGCGACCAGACGCAGAAAACCGCCCTTCTCCACGACATCCACAAGGAAGCCTACCTCATCCTGATGCGCGGCAAAAATAACTCGCCCGTTTCCGGGGTCGGTTCCCTTGATGGTCATGATGATGTTGCCGACGGCATCTTCTTCCACCTGGTCAACCCGTGAGCCGATCATATCCTTGATGATAGTGCCGACTTCCTTTTCAAAGCCGGATATGCCACTCGCCTGAACGAGCCGTCCAATACGCTCTACGACAATTGCGTCGCTGTCCATCATTCTGCCTCCATCCTTTCCCTGCGCAAGGTGAAATGCCTACGGCAATCACTCCGTGCGGTTTTGCCGTACTCGTGTTGTCCGCACGTACGCATCCCAATCATACTCCAATAACAGGGAAAAGAAAATGATGGAAGGATGCACGGCTCCCCGCGCATCCCCGTGGAAACTCCCGCAGAAACATCAGACAAACATCACAGACGGACAGGATTGCAGGGAAAATCCTGGACAAAGGGGAACATAGGCTCAGGAAGATTCCTGTAAGGAAGGCGCGTGAATATTTCGTTTGAACTTCCGTCCGTCAAGGCCATGATGGAGGAGCGGGCTATAGCGCGTATCTCCGGTTCCAGATATCCCAGCTTGACGATTATCAATTTCCTTTTCTCCGGCTCCACTCCCAGCGCACGCATCATGTCGGGATCATAGCAGCCTACATGGGCGCTGGTCACAACCACATCCACCCCTCCGACATCAAGCAAAGCCAAATCAGCATTATGGGCATCCGGCCATGATGCTACGGTTGCCTTGACCGTTGCATCGACTACGAGAGGTGTGCTGGTACGGGTGTCGAACGCCGCTCCCAGCCTACAGGAAATGACAGCTCCTGAACCGGCCTGGAGCGCTTGCCGACAAACGGCGGGGTCATAGAAACCCTGATAGACCACGGGAGGATCCAGTGATGTGAGGCGGGAATCAGCAAGGATCATCTTCAGGAAGTTCGTCACATCCTGTGAAGAACCGGCGGTCGGATTGTCTCCTGAGTCAGAGATAACGACAGGCCACATCCCCTTGCCGATATATTCCAGGGCGCCATCAAGTGCTTCCCGCGGCTCCCTGGTGTCATTGTAGAAATGAAAGTCCTTGCGGATATCCCAGAAGCGACGAGCCAACGTGATTGCCTCATCGTCCGCCTGTTCCTGACTTTCCTCCGTCACGACCAAGGCGGTGACTCCGTTCTCCGGTACATCCGCCCACGGGAAACCAAGAAGGATGGAAGCCGCCATGATGCCTTGTTTCTTTTCGAGGTTCCTCACATGGGTCATGAAGGAGAGCATGGGTTCAACGCTCGTCTCACTCTGCTCCCCGGCAATCAGTACAGGAATCTTATAGGCTGCCATCCGGGGTTTCAAGCCTTCTTCAAGCGTCCTTATGGTCATCTTTGCCGCATGGATTCCTGTCTCCAGGGTATCCGTATGCGGAGCGCATTTATACCCGACGAAACCGTTCACATTCCGTACCATCGCCTCTGTCATGGTCGCATGCATGTCCAGGGAAGAAAACAAAGGGATGTCAGGATAGACCGTGCGGATGGAAGAAAGGAGATCCCCTTCCGCCTCTCCCAAGCCATGAACCCGCATGGAGCCGTGGAGTGAAAGGCAGATGGCATCCAGTTTACCCGCTGAGCGTACCGCCGCCATCAATTCTTCTTTCAGCTTTTCGTAATGCGTCCTGTCCCATTCCCCGTTGGGAACTGCCCTGGCGAGCAGCGTGGGGACGACTTCATATCCCGCTTCCATGAGAGTGGTGACAATGCCCGTAATGCTGCTTTGTCCTTTCTGCTTGAGTATTTCATCGCCTCTCAGCACCCAGATATCAGATGGTCCGGTCAGGATGGGATTAAAGGTATCCGATTCATGATGCAGGCCGCCGACCAATACGCGTTTCATACGTTTTTCCCTCCACAGATGATTGCCATGCTCCAAATTTCTACGCTCCAAATTTCTACGCCCCAAGGACACTTTTCAATTGATGTGAATCAGTGCGGGAAAGGGAGAACTCAGGTTGCCTGAGCGTGCCTCCCATGTAGATATGCCCCGGCCGCCATGTCATCCGGCTTTCAGTTTCCTGAGGAAGGAACACATGGTATTCACACGCGTTTATTGCCTTGTGCATGCGGGCAAAATTTCTTTCTGTCAGCCCGCATCCGGGCATGACAATGATCTTCTCCCCCGCTTCCCTCACCAAGTCGGCCAAAACTTCTTTTCCTTCCGGGACGGTAGCCTCGCCTCCGCTGGTAAGGACTCTGTCCACCCCCAGGGTAATCAGCGTCTGGAGCGATGCGTGGATGTCGCGGCTCATGTCAAAGGCGCGATGGAACGTGACGCCCATGGGACGCGCCATGGCAATGAGCTGCGCCGTGCGGTCATAATCAATAACGGCATCAGGTGTCAATATCCCGAAAACCACGGCATCAGCCCCTTCCTCACGGAAAACATGGATGTCTTCCTTCATGATGTCAAATTCCGCCTGGCTGTAGCAGAAATCTCCTCCGCGGGGACGGATCATCACATTGATGACTATTCTCTCCGTGCTACGCCGGGCAATGCGGAAGGCCCCTGGTGTGGGAGTCAGCCCCCCCTCGAAAAGATCGGAACACAACTCGACCCGATGCGCCCCAGCTTGTTCCGCGATTACCACGGATTCCGCTGATTCAAGGCAAACCTCTATCAGTGGTTTTGTATTTTTGTCCATAGAGCCTCGCTTCCCCTTCTCACGCGCAACGCAATTATTTCATTCAATGAATAAATTGAGTCTATCCTGACTCTCCTGTTCCGTCAACTTATTTTCAGCGCTTCCTTTTCTTTGGTTTGTCACGCGTCTTTCATTCAGGATGTCTGCGTTTCTGCCCTTGTGTTTTGATTACCTCTCCGGGTTCCTTCCGGGTTCCTTCCTGTCCGTTCCAATTGTTTCCTGAATCTTTTTGCCCTATACTGGTTTCATGACGACGCTTGACCAGACATGGGTTCCCTTCAACAATCTCATGCTCAGACATATCTACAATGTCCTGCTGATTTGCAGCGACTACGACCGTTTCCTCATTGAGGAGGATGGACGGGTCGAGGAAGAATTGTACCATGAGTATACCCAGCTCGGTTTGAGCAATCCGCCGAAGATTACTCATGCCCCCGATGCTGAAAGCGCGCTTGTCCTTTTGGAGAACCGCCCTTTTGAACTTGTCATCACCATGCTGGACATTGGGCCGGAAAAGATGGACGACCTTGCCTTGGGCATCAAGTCCCGCTATCCGGACATGCCGGTGATAGCCCTGTCGCCCTCTCCCGGTCATCACAGGAACAAGAGCCTGAAACACGCATCAGGCAAGAGTTTTGACTATGTATTCTACTGGCAAGGCAATCCTTCCATATTCCTTGCCATGGTCAAGCTGGTCGAGGATGCCATGAACGCGCCGCATGATACGTCAGTCGCTGATGTTCCGGTCATCCTTCTTGTTGAAGACTCAGTCCGATATTATTCCTCGTTCCTTCCTCTCCTGTATACGTCGTTGATCACAGAGAACCGTACCAGCATCCTGGAGGCGCTCAATACATGGGGACGCACTCTCCGAATGCGCGGACGACCCAAGATTCTGTTGGCCAGGACGTATGAGGATGCCTATGGGCTGTATGAAAAATACCGGCACGCCATGCTGGGTGTCATCAGTGATGTTGATTTTCATTGTGATGGACAACCTAATCCCAATGCCGGGTTGGTTCTGTGCAGAAGCATACGGGAAAACAGTCCGGATCTGCCCTTCCTCCTACAGAGTACACGGGATGATGTGCGGGAAAAAGCGGAAGACGCCGGCGCGACTTTCCTGTGGAAGCGGGATCCTTCTCTTGTCGCCGAGCTGCGGATGTACATGAGGCGGGAATATGGCTTCGGACCCTTCGTCTTCCGCGATCCCTCTACCGGCGCGGTGGTGGCGCAGGCGGAGACCATGAAGGATCTGCAACATCTGCTTCCATCAATTCCTGATGACTCGTTTGCCTGGCACTGCCGGCGCAACGATATCTCAAAGTGGCTCCGTTCCCAGAGTCTCTACCGTCTGGCGACCAAAATCAAGACACGCACTTTAGGCTCCTATGATTCAGTCCGTGATGAGAAGCTCAGGGTTGCATCGATCATCAAGGACTACAGGATGGAACGGAACAAAGGGGTCATAGCCCAGTTCAGTCCGTCATCCTTTGACGAGACAAGTTATTTCACCCGCATAGGGAGGGGTTCACTGGGAGGAAAAGGCCGTGGTCTTGCTTTCATTGACATGGAACTGCGTTCAAGCGGCATAGTAGAAAACTATCCCAGGATGTCCGTCTCCATTCCACGCACTATCGTGATAGCCACGGACATCTATGAGCAGTTCATAGAACAGCATTGCCTGCATGAAATGGCATATGGTTCCTATAGTGACCATGAGATACTGGAAACTTTCCTTTCCCACCCGTTGCCATCACGTCTGACGAACGACCTTCAGGCAATATTGAAAATCCTTGATGCTCCCTTGTCGATACGTTCTTCATCTTTGCTGGAGGATTCGTATTCACAGCCTTTTGCCGGGGTATACCAGACGTGCATGATTGCCAATAGGGGGAGCGAACAGGAACGGTTTGATGAGCTTTCCCAGGCTGTCCGATGCGTATGGGCGTCGGTCTTCTTCTCAAAGGCCAGGGAATACCTGGCTGCGACGAATCATGTCCCAGAAGAAGAAAAGATGGCCGTCATCATCCAGAATATCGTGGGAGCCGCTTACGGGGACTATTGGTATCCTCATGTTTCAGGCGTGGCCAGATCGTTGAATTTCTATCCGCTTCCCGGTGAGTCTCCCCATGACGGCATTGGAGCCATTGCATTCGGTTTCGGAAAATCAGTCGTTGACGGGGAAGTTTCCTTCCGGTTTTCACCACGTCATCCCCACCGACCGGTGAACAACCTGGATGGAGCGGCACGAAGTTCGCAGGAAGCGTTTTACGCACTGGCTCTCAATAAGCCGTTCAATCCCATTTCCGGCAATCACGATAATCTTCTCCTTCTTCCCCTGTCGTGGGCGGCAGAGAATCATCCCCGGAGTCTTGCGGCCATTGCGTCAACGTATGACGGTGACACGGGAGAGATCAGCGAGAGTTTCATGTCACGGGGTACAAAGGTCATCACGTTCAACGGCATCCTTAAATATGATGCGTTTCCTCTTGCCTCAATCGTCCACGATGTTCTGGAGCTGGGGACACGAGCAATGAACGGGTCTGTCGAAATTGAGTTTGCCATGAATCTGTCTCCTTTGCGGGAGATGCCTGAGTTCAGTCTGCTCCAGATCAGGCCGATTGTGGCAGGGAGCGAGAATGAGGATGTGGCCATTGATGATGAGGACAGGAAAAAAGCCGTCATCCATTCCCGTGCGGTCATGGGCAATGGCCGCATAGAACATGTCCGTAACATCATCATGATTAAACCGGGTTCCTTTGACACCACACGCACCATGGAGATGGTAAGGGAGCTTCGGGAACTCAACGCATCCTTCTCCCGCACTGATGGTGATTATGTCCTGGTAGTCGCCGGTCGGCTGGGTTCCAGTGATCCGTGGTTGGGGATTCCCGCTGTCTGGTCGGATATTTCCCAGGCACGTGTCATTGTGGAAACTGGTCTGCCCTCCATCCATGTCGAACCGAGCCAAGGGACGCATTTCTTCCAGAACATCACCAGCTTTGGCACTGTCTACATGACGGTCAATCCTTCTTTCGGGGATGGAACGTGCGACTTTACTGCTCTTTCTTCCCTTCCCCGAATCAGGGAAACCGAGTATTTCCTCCATGTTCAATCCTCCGCCGACCTTGATATCCGTGTCAAAGGCCGGGATCAGGAAGGCGTGGTACTGTTGCCATAGGGGCAGTGCCAATCAACAACAGAGTACTGGTATTTCAATTCATTTTGTCATCAGCGCAGCATCGAACGCGATTGATGATGGTTCAAAGTTGATTTTTTTCACATACGCACAACTTTCCGTCGCGCCAAATTCCCGTTCCATGCCGGAATCTTCCCATTCCACCGACAAAGGCCCTGCATATCCTGCCTCGTTCAAAACACGGATGATACCATCAAAATCAACATCGCCATGCCCGACCGAAACAAAATTCCATGCTCTCCGGCTGTCTCCGAACGGTAGGAATGAACCAAGTATGCCAGCATTCTCATGCTTGTTCATCTTCACATCCTTCATATGGACATGATAGATGCGGTCGGCAAAATCCCTGGCGAACGTGACCTCGTTCACACCCTGCCATACCAAATGGCTGGGATCAAAATTCAACCCCAACGCGGGACGTCTGTCAAAGACAGAAAGAAGCCTCCGTGTCGTATAATAGTCAAAAGCTATCTCCGTTGGATGCACTTCAAGGGCAAACAGAACGCCTTGCTCATCAAACACATCAAAGATAGGCGTCCACAGTTCTTTTATGAGCTGGAAACCATGTTCAATCATTGCCTCTGATGTCTGCGGATATGAATACCATCGCGCCCAGATGGGAGACCCGGTGAACCCCGTGACCACCTTCACCCCGAAAAGAGCCGCCGCCCGTGCCGTGTCCTTCATTTCCCCGATGGCCCATTCACGGATTTCCCGTGGCTTTCCGGCAAGGCGGGACGGAGCAAAATTATCAAGGCGTTCATCGTACAGGTCGCCGACACATTGCCCGGTCAGGTGCGCGGAAATTGCCCGGCACTCCAGCCCGTTATCTGACAAAACTTTCTTCACATAAGGGATGTAGGAAGAATCCGAAAGAGCTTTTTGAACATTGAAATGAGCATGCGTTGCCAACTCAAGTCCTTCATACCCCATCTTACGAGCCAAGACACAGAGTTTCTCAAGAGAAAGATCTCCAAATTGACCGGATGCCAATGTTATTAATCGTGACATGATTCACCCCTTCTCATGATTCAAAAGCAACAGGCTTTCCCGTACGCGCCGATTCATACATGCAGTCAACAATCTTCATCAGGAGCAAAGCCTGGTCAGGAGTATTCAGAGCCTCTGCCTTTCCTTCGATTGCCCGGATGAAATTGATTGCGTTGGCGACCCGGCCCATGGATTCTTCACGCGGAACGACTATTGAACGATTGACCTGAAGCCCATTTTCTTCTGTAAAAAGCATGCAGGAGTCATGGCTGGTAGCATCAATTCCATCTTGGTCAAAAACCCTCTCAATCTTTGCCCCGGCTTTCTGTCCCTGGAATGTGACCGAAGCGACTTCCCGTTCCACCATCTCTGCCCATGCGGTACGGACACTCAGGCACTGACCGGAAGAAAACGTGATGAATGCGTGGCAGGCACTTTCAACATCCATCCGCCCATCCTTGACATCGGCGAATCCCCAAGGGCCTTTGAATGCGGGATTCCCCATGAAGTCGTCAAAGGTACTTGCCATGATGTATGCCGGTTGTGGATATTCCATAAGATACAATGCCAAGTCCAGCATATGGATGAGATCAATGACCGGACCGCCGCCTGACATGTCCTTGCGCGTGAACCATCCGCCGAACCCTGGGATTCCGGCACGTCTCACCCATACCGCTTGGGCAGAATTGATACGTCCCGCTTCTCCGCCGCGGATATACTTCATGATTGCCTGGGATTCAGTACGTGCGCGATTATTAAAATCAAACATGAGTCTTTTTTCTGAAGAACGCGCAGCCACGGCCATCTTTGCCATTTCTCCGGCATTCAGCGCGGGAGGTTTTTCACAATAGACATGGAGAGAATGATTCAAAGCCTCGACCGCCAGGGGCATATGGAACCTGTTGGGAGTCGCAATGGAAACAGCCGCCACATCCGCACAGAGTTTCAGCCCTTCATCCAACGTCGTACATGCGTGGGTTATTGCATGTCTCCTGCTGAAAGCGGATGCCCTGTCCAAATCCGCGTCAATGATGAGGGCAACTTCTGCCCCTGCTTTACGGAAACCTTCCACATGGTATTCCGCCATGCCTCCGGCTCCGATGATTCCTACTTTCATCTTGTTGCCCATCCCCCTGCTCTCCCTGTTCCTACTTGTTCTTTCTCTTGCTTTGAGCCAAGACCGCGACAATGATGATGATTCCTTGAACCAAACCATTGAGGAAGGGAGGGACATTCGCCATGATGAGGACCGTATGGATGATTCTCAGCATGAGTATGCCCAGGAAAGTTCCGATGATCTTTCCTTTCCCCCCATCCATCGACGTACCGCCTATCGCGACCGCTGCAATGGCGTCCATTTCATATCCGCTTCCTGCGCTGGCGGCCTGGATTGAAGTAAGACGGCTCGCCAAAAGAAACGCCGCCAAACCGTACAATGTCCCGGCATACATGAATATCAAAGCCTTGACGCGATCGACGCTGATGCCAGACAGTCGTGCCGCCTGCTGATTGGAACCTACCGCATAGACATATCGCCCGAATTTCGTCTTGCTCATGAGAAGCGCGGTAATGACGGAAATGATAATCAAAAATATCATCAAGTGAGGGATGCCCAAAATGCGTCCGGCGGCGACATTACGGAACCCCTGATACATTGCCGGGCTGACGGTGAACGGGCCTCCTTGTCCCAACTGGTTGATGACCGAACGCCAGGCGCTCATGGTCGCCAGGGTGACAATGAAGGGCGCTATGCCACCTTTTGTCACCAACAGGCCATTGATGGTACCGACCAGCAGTCCTCCGACCAGACAGAACAATAAGGCAACCAGCAGGCTTCCGCTTGAATTGAGAACCACGACGCCCAGACCGGAAAGCAAGGCGACGGAAGATCCGGTGGACAAGTCTATCATACCTGCGGAGATGACCAAGCTCATTCCCATGGCACAGATTCCCACGATTGCCCCTTGGACAAACAAGTTCGTCAGATTGCTCCAGGACAAAAAGGCGGGACTCACGACTATGGCTACTACGAACAAAAAGACAAAACTCAGCCAATGGCTGTAATTATTCGTTATCTCATGCCACAATTCTTTTTTATTACTAAAATCAATTATCGGATGTTTCACGTAGATTCCCCCTGAATGCTCCCTGTTGAATATTCCATGACCTTGACCTCGCTCAACTCCGTGCGGTTCAGGATTCCTGATATCCTGCCTTTATACATGATCAGGCACCTGTCGGCGATTTGATGTATTTCAGGATATTCATTACTGAACACAATGATTGACTTGCCACTTTTCGCCATGTCGTCAATCAGCTCATAGATGGCGAACTTGGTTCCGACATCGATACCTTGGGTAGGATTGTCCATGATATAGACATCCGCATCTATTTCCAGCCATTTGCCAATGATGACTTTCTGTTGGTTTCCTCCGGATAAGGATGTGATGGGATTGCTTTGGGAACCAGACCTGATATCCATTTTCAGCTTGTTCCGTTCAAATCTCTCACTTTCTTCCTTATCAGAAATGAACAATTTCTTATGTTTGACCGTGAAGTATGCCAAGGATGTATTATCCCGGATGCTTAGATCCGGCAATATGCCGCGTTCCTTTCTGTTGCGCGGAACCATCCCGACACCATTGCGCATGAACTGCTTGATTGTTCTCCCGTGCAGAGCCTGCCCGTGCAGCATGATTTCTCCGGCAGTCAGCGGACTTGCGCCGAACAGAGCCATGGCCAACTCATTTGTGCCGGATCCCTGTAATCCGGTGATAAAAAGAATTTCATTCTTGTACAAGTCGAACGTCACATCATGAAATGCCTGTCCGCGAAGGCCCTTCACCGCCATGACGACTGAATCTTCTACGAAAGAAGGTTGCCCTTCCTTGATATTCCTGTCGATGTGAACCTTGCCGATCAGAAGTTCCGTGGCTCGGTGGACATCAATATCCCGGAATCTTCCGGTTTCTATGAATTCTCCATCCCGCAGGACAGTGTACTTGTCACAGATGGCAAACAATTCCGGCATCTTGTGGGAGATATAGATGAAGCTCACTCCCTGGCCTTTTAATTCCCTCATGATGGAAAATAAGTTTTCAATCTCTTGGTTATTCAGCGCTGTCGTCGGTTCATCCATGATGATCAGCTCAGATTGGAACAACAGGGCACGCGCAATTTCAACAAGTTGCTTCTGCGCCGTCTCCAGCCCGTCTACATTCGCATTGGCGTCAATCGGAGCTTTCATGCTGTCAAGCACCGCCTGCGCCCGTTGTATCTGCGTCTTTTTGTCAACGATGAATTTCTTTTTTGTCAGCTCCTCTCCCAGGAACATGTTCTCATAGACCTTCAGGTCATTGCAGAGGTTCAATTCCTGATGGATGAACCGGATTTTCAAATTCATCGCCTTCATGGGAGTCATATTGCTGACTTCCTCGCCATTGAGAAAAATATGGCCTGAGTCGGGAGGGAAAGTTCCCGCCAGTATGTTCATCAATGTTGTTTTCCCAGCACCGTTCTCACCCAAGATGCCATGCACTTCACCTTGCCCGACATGCAAGGAGACTCCTTTCAGAGCCTGGACTGAGCCGAATGCTTTAGAAATATCCTGCATATCGAGAATCATCATTGCCTCGCTTCATGACATTCTGCCCACCCATGTGACGGATGGGCAGTTGTGTCTGGAGTATGGTCTAAAGACTGTAACGTGTCGTATACAAGTCGCCCTGCATGTACGCTTTGTAATTTGTCTTGTCAATCATTTCGGTAGGAACCTTGTATTCCTTCTGGAGAGTCTCTCCCTGAAGAACCTTTACGCCGAGATCGACGGCATCCCTGACCATGGACGGGGAGAACGTGTACGTCATGAACTCAATTCCTGTAAGCCCGGAATTTTCAAACAGCTTCATGAAGCCTTCTCCGGCGGAAACGCCTGTGATAAGCCTTATGTTAATCTTGGCAGGTCCGCGGTAGTTTTTCAACGCCTCAACGAGACCGAATACTATTTCGTCATCATGGGTGAAGATAGCCTTGATTGACTCGATTTCAGCAACACTCTTTGTATTCAGATAGTTTTCCATCTGTTCCATGGAAGTCTGCTGGCTCCAGTTCGTCACAAAAGATTGAACCACCGTGAATTTCGGATCAACCGTGCTCAAGAAGCCATTTGTCCTTTCCATGGGTACGGTAGAAGAATCTCCCTTGAACTCAAGATAGTTTACTTTTCCTTGTGCCAGTTCAGCTTTGAAGTATTCATTGAAATACCGCCCAACCCCCTCGCCGATGGCTACATTGTCTCCGGAAATCTCGGCGTTCGGAACCAAGCCTTCAATGAAGCGGTCATAAACGACAAGCGGTACACCGGCATCCATGACGGACTGGGCGGCACTGCGCAATTCGTCACCGGTCACAGGCCACAGAACTATGACGCCCGGCTTCATTCCCAGAATAGTTTCAACGGCATTGCTCTGCTCCCCGGATTCAGCGGCGGTCATGAACCGGTAATCATAGCCATATTGCGCAGAAACTTTCTTTACGTGCGCTTCAGCATGCTGGATGGATTCCGCGGTGAATCCGTGGTCGGCACTGGGTGTGACGACTCCTATTAATTTCTTTCCTGCTTCTTTTGTTCCACCGGCAAAAATCATACCGGCAACAAGCATCACCATGATAAGAACCAATGCAAATTTTTTCATCTCAACCTCCTAAAATTTCCCTGGCATAGGCCAACTCCATGTTTGAGAGTATATCTTTCCGAAAATCTGTCAATCATTTTCTTTTTATATTTCAATATAGAAATACATAATTATTTATTATAAATATAATTACTTGTATTTTTCTCATGAGAAAATTTTTCATAACAATGAAAACTTTTCATTCGTATTCCATTTTTCTCTTTCAAAGAATATAAAAATGACGTATTGTTTTCCGCAGGAAGCTGTCATGAAGGAGCCACCGCCCCTGCGCAAGGATGTATGTATGAATAAGAAAAAACCAACCTATTCCGATATTTCCCGCATTACAGGGGTTTCCATGGCTACGATTTCCCGTATCATCAATAATTCCGGCTCAGTGAAACCGGAAACACGTCAGAAAGTCATGGGAGTGATGAAATCACTGGGAATCGATACCTCGGAACTCAGCATCATCCCGCGTGAGAGCAATCTGATCATCTTCAATGTCCCGTCTTTTGATAACCCTTTCTACAGTACAATCATCCACGGTGCCAAAGCATCTGCCAAGCGTAATTCTTTCACTTTGTTAATCAATGAAGAAAATATACAGGACAGGAATGTCGATGAATTTACAGCTCTCCTGAAAAAGTCAAAAGCGACAGGACTCATCACGACCAATCAGCTAGCCCCCCATATCCTGGAAAAGCTGGACAGGACAGTTCCTGTCGTACAATGCTGTGAATGCATCAGGGATCTGGACATTCCGTTTGTCACGATCAATGATGTCGCCACTGCGCACATGGCCATGGAACATATCATTGCCCTGGGGCGGAAGAAAATTGCTTTCATCAATGGCCCCATCCGCTACAAATATGCTCAGGACAGGCTGAAAGGGTACATTCAAGCCCTTGAATACGCAGGAATACAAAAAGACCAGGACATGATCATCCAGCTTTCGGAAATCAATTTTGACATGGCCGTCTCCGCTGCCATCCAGATATTGAACTCCCCCAAACGTCCGGACGCTTTCTTTACGTCCTCTGATGTCTATGCCGCGGCAGTCATCAAAGCGGCCAAACGTCTGGGCATCCAGGTTCCCAGGGATGTTGTTGTCGTCGGATTCGACAATGTTGAAATATCCTCGATGTGCAATCCCTCCATCACTACCGTCAATCAACCTCGATACCAGCTCGGTTTCCTTAGTTGTGAAATCTTGGTAAAGAGAATCAACAACGACCCGACCATAGTAGGAAGCATGTACCTTGAGACGGAACTGATCATCAGGGAGTCATCAAGCATCAGCCTGAACTATCAGGAATCATAGGTTCTCCCTGTTTCTCAGGATACGGGATCACCGGAACCCCGGCTTCATCAATCAATCTTCAAGTTCACGAATCATTGTCAACAATGCCCGTCCATCAACAAGGTCAATCTTGCGTACCTTGGATTTCTCAGTGGCGATGCGTCCAAAGAGCGATGTAGCAACGAAGACAGCCATCTGTACGTTGGTCTTTTTCCGGTCATCGGCAAGGCGACGTATCAGGTTTTGCCCAGCGCGGTATTTTTCCGCATAGGGTTTGGCACGCAGGATTACGGATGGTCCGTTGTCTGGGCTGTCAAGCAGGGCGTAATTTTCCTTTTTGTTCAGGGAGTTTGTGGTATAACCGTTCTTTGCGTAGAGACTCACGACAAATTCCAGGAAAGCTCCTTCTTTTCCGGAATATCTCTCATGAAGCCGTTTGAGGGCGATTCGATCTTCTTCTGTCAGAGCTTCAATTTCCTCATCGTCGTCTGCCTGCGTTCCAGCATCTTCCACGACAGCATTTTCATGTTCCTGCTGTTCGGCAATCTGCGCCATGCGCTGGGCTTCCGCTTTCAAGCGAGCTTCACGATCCGCCTTGGCCTGTGCGACACGAGCAGCTTCCGCGGCAGCGATACGAGCGGCTTCCTTTTCAGCGGCTTCCTTTTCAGCGGCTTCCTTTTCAGCGGCTTCCTTTTCAGCGGCTTCCTTTTCAGCGGCTTCCTTTTCAGCGGCTTCCTTTTCAGCGGCTTCCTTTTCAGCGGCTTCCTTTTCAGCGGCTTCCTTTTCAGCGGCTTTCTTTTCAGCGGCTTTCTTTTCAGCGGCTTTCTTTTCAGCGGCTTCCTTCTCAGCGGCTTCCTTTTCAGCGGCGGCCTTTGCCTGTGCCTCACGAGCCGCTTGGTCAGCTTTTGCTTTCCTTTCGGCATCTTCCCGTGCTTTATTTTCAGCCGCTTCCTGCTCTTGGCGAGCCTTTTCCCGTGCAGCTACCTTTGCCGCCCGAATCTCAGCTCGGCTTGGCGCCACGGCATCAGGATCACGGAGTATATAAGCAAAAAAAGATGCGACAATAGCGAAAATCGAAACCAGAATCAACGCTGGCTGACCAATCAGGATAACCACAACGCCGAATGCCACGGAAAGTATCCATAAGGCTACATATCCAAGAGGGAGACTGCTCTTTCCAGAGTTCTTGTCGTTTGCCATGAAATCCTCCATAAAGTCTTGTTATTCATACATAAGACACAATGATACGGAAAACAGCTCACAAAACAATAACACAAGAACATACACATGAAATCATGAACCATCTTCACCTGCGCATGATGCGCATAGTGTACCTATAGACAGGATAAGAAGTAAACAAAAGAAATAGGGAAAACATCCATTTTTGGCACCAATTATCAGTCAAATGACCGGAACGCTCCCTTTCGCTTCTGGAAAGCGGGACATCATTCAGCAAAGACATCCCACACAGCATCATGAGGGGGACGCGCAATCACCGTCACGACATCTTCCTTTTTCACCGGATGGGGAAAGCTGATGGAACGGGCATGGAGATGTATGCCGCCGTCAGGGTTGGAACGCGCCGCGCCATATTTTAAATCACCTTTTATATGAAGCCCAATGGCGGCCAACTGCGCCCTGATTTGATGGTGTCTGCCGGTATGAAGCACTATTTCAAGAAGATGATAGTTCCGTGACGCTCCGATTATCCTGTAGTCAAGCTTGGCAAACTTGCTACCGACCGTCTCCACCGGACGGGCAACTGACTTATTGGTGCGGGTATCCCTGAAAATATAATGAACCAACGTACCTTCCGTATTCTGAGGCAGCGCGTCCACCACCGCCCAGTAGACCTTGCTCACATCGCTGCCCCGGAACATTTCATTCATGCGGCCAAGAGCCTTCTCTGTCCGGCAGTACAAGACAACCCCGCTGGTCGGACGATCAAGCCTATGGGGAATGCCCAGATAGACATTTCCCGGCTTCCCGTATTTTACTTTCAGGTAATCACGCACGGCATCCGCCAAAGTGACATCCCCTGTCTTGTCCCCTTGCACCAACTCTCCCGGCAATTTATTGACGGCTATCAAATGATTGTCTTCATACAAGACCCGTGATGCCACGGAAACTGACGCTCCAGCCATCATTCACCATCCTCATCCACATCAGAGGAAGCGACTTCCGGTTCATCCTCAAACAATTCCGGCACATTTTCTGGCGGAGGCGCGGCCTCCATCCTCTGTATCCTGAGAGACTCAATGTCTTTTGTGGAAAGACGGACGCCCTGCGACCGTGCGCCCTTAATCAGGAAGTCTGAGAAATGGAAGGTTTCTTCCAATATTTTGATGCCACGGGACGGCTTATACTTGGCCGTCAGATCAGCGTAGAGGAACGTGGAAAGCTTCAGGAGTTTGTACGATCCCTCAGGCAGGAGAGCATACTTCTTGTCCAGGATAAATTGCGTGATGCGGCATCTCTTGATGAACAGAGCCTTGGAGTCCTTGTCCTGATAGATGGTCGTGAACACGATGTTCGCCAACTCATCCTTGTCAGCATACCCGCAGTACTGGAGTCCCTTGCCCACAAAAATCTTGTCCGGGGCATCCTGGACAAAGTACGTTCCATCCTTCAAGATGAGCAGCAACCGATCATAAAGAGAGACCATGGCCATGGCATTGCCTGTCTTGATGTCATAGCCGAGATAGCCAGTCTTGGGATCATAACGGAGCGTCAGGTCACGCTGCGCGACGGACTTGGCATCGACAAGCTCGAACTGCTTGATGCTTGAACGCCGGGCATGTTCCTTCACTCCGAGCAGAGTCTTCAGTTCATCAAGATACCCCAGGGCGTAGTCAGTCAGATGGGACAACTTCCATTCAATGTCCTTCAGTTTTTCATGGATGTTCTCAATCTCCGCACGGTTCTTCTCAATGTCGAACAAGCTGATGCGACGAATGGGAATCTTGAGCAGACGCTCGACATCATCATGAACCAGGGGGCGTATCAGTTCGGAACCATAAGGCTCGAAGCCGCTTACTACCGCGGCTTCTACCGCGTCGGCACTTCGCTTCTGCTCAATGCGTTTATAAATTCTTTCCTCGACGAATATCCTCTCAAGAGTGCGGGCGTGCAGGGTATCGAACAGATGTCCCTTCTCCAATTCAAGCTCAGCCTTGAGGACATCAAGAAGCTGACGGACATGGAAGCGGACAATGGCGGACACCGGCATGATTTCCGGCATGTTGTCCTTGATAACCAAGGCATTGACTGAAATCTTCTGCTCACAAGAGGTGTGGGCGTACAGGGCGTCCTCGATATCCTTGGAATACGTACCACGGGCAAGACAGACCTCGATGTTTGCTTTATCACTGGTGTAGTCATTGATTGCGGCGACCTTGAGGCGGCCTTTGCGGGCGGCGGCCTCAATTGATTCAATCATAGCCTCGCTGGTGACACCATAGGGCAACTCCGTAATCACGATGCGCTTGGGATCAGAGGTATCCAGCTTTGCCCTGACAGATATGGATCCCGTCCCATCGCCATATTCCTGTACATCAAGGATGCCGCCGGTAGGCAGGTCAGGGAAAAGCATGAAGCTTTCACCTTTCAGGACGGACTTCATGGCGTCCAGTACCTCAATGGCGTTATGGGGGAGCATCTTGGTGGACATGCCCACCGCAATACCTTCCGCTCCCTGGATCAGAACCACGGGAATCTTGGCAGGGAACGCAACCGGTTCCCTGTTGCGCCCGTCGTATGAATCCACATATTCGGTCAGCTCAGGATTGTACAAGACCCGCTTGGCAAACGGGAATATCCGGCATTCTATGTACCTCCCCGCCGCGGCGCGGTCGCCTGTGAGCGCATTGCCGAAGTTCCCCTGCCGTTCTATGAACAGGTCGAAGTTCGCCATGTTGACCAAAGCCTCATAGATCGAGGCATCCCCGTGGGGATGATAGCGCATTGAGTGTCCGACGACATTGGCGACCTTGTGGAATTTGCCATCGTCCATCTCGAACAAAGTATGAATGATACGCCTCTGGACAGGCTTGAGCCCATCGACGACATCAGGAATCGCGCGTTCCTTGATGACATATGAAGCGTATTCGAGATAGTTATGCCTGTATATTGTTTCCGCGTGTGCCATCAGATTAAATTCTCCACAATGAAATCACGCCTCTCCGGCGTATTGCCGCCCATATAGAACGCCACAGCCTTGTGCGCCTCGTTCATGCTGGATATGGACACGGGGACAAGTTTCATGTCCTCCCCAATGAACTGCCCAAATTCACTGGGATCAATCTCTCCCAAACCCTTGAAACGGGTCACTTCGGCTCCTCTGAGCTGCGCCATGGCTTCATCACGGCTGACCTCGGTGTAACAGTAGATGGTCTTCTGCTTGTTCCGCACCCTGAACAATGGTGTCTCCAGAATGAAAAGTCTGCCGCTAAGTACCAAGTCTTCAAAGTACGTAAGGAAATATGTCATCAGGAGAATACGAATATGAAAGCCGTCATTGTCCGCGTCAGTAGCTATGATAACCTTGCCGTAACGGAGACCGGAAATATCATTCTCTATGCCGAGAGCCACCATCATATTGTACAGCTCTGCATTCTTGTATATTTCCGTCTTCTTCTTCCCGCAGACATTGGGTACTTTGCCCCGGAGACTGAAAACGGCCTGGGTGCGGACATCCCGCACCTTGGTGATCGTACCGGAGGCAGAGTCTCCTTCCGTCAGGAAAATCATTGACTGTTCGCCTTGTTCCGGATGAGAACCCTGGTTGAGATGATACTTGCAATCCTTGAGCTTGGGGATGTTCAACGACACCTTGCGGGCGGCATCACGCGCCGTTTTCTTGACCTCATTCAGCTCCTTGCGCAGCTTCTCATTCTGGATGATTTTTGTGTTAATCCGGGAAGCGTCATCAGGGTTGCGGAGAAGGAAGCTCTCGACTGCCTCTTTGACCTCCTGGACAATCCACGTGCGAATCTCAGTATTGCCCAGCTTGTTTTTCGTCTGACTTTCAAACAAAGGATTCTGCAACTTGACCGCTATGGCGCCAATCAGCCCTTCCCTCACATCCTGGGCGGACCAATTTTTCTTGAAATGATCGTTGATTCCTTTGAGCAGTCCTTCCTTGAAAGCGGCCACGTGAGTACCGCCGTCATTGGTATGCTGTCCGTTCACATAGGAAAAATAGGTCTCCCCGTAGGAACCGGGAGTATGGGTGAAGGCGAACTCCATTTGTTTTCCCCGGTAGTGGATGACCTTGTACATCTCATCATCTCCCACTTCCTTCTCCAGCAGGTCTAGAAGGCCATGGGCGGAACGGTAGCTCTTGCCATTAAATTCCATCGTCAGGCCGGTGTTCAGATAGGCGTAGTTCCACATCCTTTCTACTATGTAGTCAGGATTGAAGGTATAGTCGCTGAAAATATCATGGTCGGGAATGAATTCTATATATGTCCCGTCCGCTTCGTCAGCCTTCCCTTTCTTTTCGCTTTTCAGGATTCCTCTCTCAAAGACAGCCTCAGCAAAGATTCCCGCGCGGAAGGCCCTGACCACGAAATGGGAAGACAAGGCGTTCACTGCCTTGGTTCCCACGCCGTTGAGCCCTACGGAAAACTGGAAAACTTCATCATTGTATTTTGCCCCGGTATTGATGACGGAGACGCATTCCACCAGCTTGCCCAGGGGGATGCCACGTCCATGATCACGCACCATCACGGTCTTGTCCCGGAGGCTCACCGAAACGCGGGTTCCATTGCCCATGATAAATTCATCAATGCTGTTATCCACTATCTCCTTCAAAAGGACATAGATGCCGTCATCGACATGGCGACCGTCTCCCAGCCTGCCTATATACATCCCTGGGCGCAAGCGGATATGCTCCAACGCGCTTAAAGTCTGTATTTTTGATTCATCATATGTCGTATCACGTCGTATCTTGGGGTCTGTTGCCATAGATGTGGAATTATAACGTTAAAAATCATTAAGTGCAAATCAAGAAGCCCTTCGGGACGCCTTCGGGATGCCTCAGATTTACACTCTGTTTTTCGGCGTCTCCACAGGATTACCGGCAGCATCGAGAAGGAGGACGTTCAGAACAGAACGCGGCGCATCAACACCCAGTTCTTCCATCTTCTGGTAAATATCCACCTGGAAGCGGAAGAAAATCCGCCAATAATTTGCTGGCAGAACCCACGGGCGGGCGATAATCTTCACCGTGGACGCATCCAGGGCAAGAACCTCCACAACAGGAGCAGGTTCTTTCAGAACTTCCTCATATCCCCCCAAGATGGAGGCGACGACAGACTTCATCATAATCAGGTCAGTACCATAAGGAACCGCCACCGTCATATCCACCCGCCGCCTGTCAGTGAACGAATAGTTCACAATCGGAGCGCTCCACACCAGTTTGTTTGCTATGGTGATATGCTTGTTGTCCGCAGCGGCGAGTGTTATGCACATCATGTCCATGCTGAGTACCGTACCGCTGAAAGAACCAGTGTCTATCCAGTCACCGATGCGTATCGGCTCATTAATCACAATCATGACCCCGGCAAGGAGATTGCCCAGCGATTCCTGGAAAGCCAAGCCGGCAATGACCCCGGTGATACCCAAGCCGGTGATGACAGGAACCATGTTAATGCCTAACTGTTGCAGGCACATGATACCCGCAATGGCCCATCCGATGGTATTGATCACCTTGATGATGAAACTTGCCATCAACGGCGTAATCTTCCGTGAACGGGAAAAAGTCCTGCGGAAGAAACCGGTGACAAGCATCAGCAGGAACTTACCGATGATTATGGTGACGATAATCCCAAGTACAACGCCGAGGGTACTGACAATGCCTTCCCCGAACCATGATATGAGCGTGTCCTTGAGAGGGGCGAAAAACCGGGTGACGACAGGTTCCTGTCCAATCGAAACATCCATGGATATGGCTGCCAATGGTATCATGGCTGATTCCTCCTTGTGAAAAGGGGAAGGACGCAGGGGAAAACCCCGGCGTCCTTCCTATATATGAAGTCCTCGCCTCAGCGGGACAGAAGACCATGCACTATGCGCGCAAACTTCACGGGATCCTTGGGTAATATGCCCGTGGCCAACAACGCTTGGTCGAGAAGGACACTGGACATATCGCTGATGTAGGAATCATCATTGCTCGCATCAATCTTCCTGAGCATTGCGTCATCAATATTGATTTCCAGAACAGGCAGGACATCAAGTCCATCCCCCTGTCCCATTGCCTTGAGCATCTGCTGCATCCGAACTGTCGGGGCATTGTCTTCAGTGACCACCACGGCGGGAGAATCTGTGAGGCGGGAGGAGACAACGACATCCTTGACGCGGCCATCCAAAGCCTTCTTGATTTTCTCTACCAAAGGTGTCGCTTCCTTTGCCTTTTCCTTCTGCACTTCATCCTGCAAGTCATCCACCGCGCCAGTCCGGTTGATGGCTTTGAAGGGCAAATCCTTGTACGTCCCCACGGAGCTGATTACCAAATCATCCACGTCGTCGGTCATCAACAGGACTTCATAGCCCTTCTTCTTGTACGCGGCAAGGAGGGGGCTGGCATGCAGGGAGGTTTCATCTCCTCCAGCAAGGTAGTAGATAGACTTCTGGCTTTCCGGCATATGTTCCTTGTAGGAAGCAAGACTGACAAAACCATCCCGTTCAGAGCTTTGGAAACGAACCAGCTCCAGCAACGTCTCCCTGTTGGCATAATCGCTGTAAAGACCTTCCTTCAAGGGTCGGTTGTACTCGGTGATGAACTTCACATAGAGGTCGGGATTCTTCTCGGCGATGGATGAAAATTCGGAGAGCAGTTTCTTCACGGAAGCATTGCGGATGGAGTTCATCACCCGGTTTTGCTGGAGGATTTCGCGGCTTACGTTGAGGGGCAGGTCTTCGCTGTCTATGATGCCCCGGACGAAACGCAGGTAGGTCGGAAGCAGTTCCTTGTCATCATCAGTGATGTAGACACGTTTGACATACAGCTTCACTCCCGGCTTATAGTCAGCGTAGTTCATATCAAAAGGAGCTTTCCCTGGAATGAAAAAAAGCGTGGTGTACTGGATGGTTCCTTCCGCCTGGGTATGGATGTAGAACAACGGATCGGAGGAATCATAGGTCATGCTCTTGTAGAAAGAATTGTAGTCATCCTCTTTCAGTTCGCTCTTGGCTCGACGCCACAATGCCGCCGCAGCGTTAATCTGCTCGACCTTGCGCTCCACGGTCTTGAGGGGATTCCCCTCGGCGTCCTTTTTCTCGTTGTCGTAGTTGGTCTTATCATAGGCCAGATAGATGGGATAGGCGATGTGATCACTGTATTTCTTGACCAGTTGTTCAAGTTGCCACCGGTTGGCAAACTCATTCCCGTCTTCATTGAGGTACAAGGTTATCGTGCTGCCCTGGCTCTCGCGTTCCGCTTCCTCAACCGTATATGTCCCCTTCCCTGTGCTGATCCATTTCCAGGCTTGATCCTCACCTGCCTTGCGGCTGATGACTTCCACCTTGTCGGCAACCATGAAAGAGGAATAGAAACCTACGCCGAACTGTCCGATCAAATTGGAATCTTTCTTCTGATCATCGGTCAGATTGGCAAGGAACTTCCTTGTCCCGCTGCTGGCTATGGTTCCCAGGTTATCGTTCAAATCGTCATGGCTCATGCCGATGCCGTTGTCGCTGATGGTCAGGGTGCGCTTGTCGCCTTCGGTGAAGGAAAGGTCAATGCGCGGGGTATAGCTGATTTCCCTCAGCTTGTCATCGACCAGACTCTGGTACTTCAGCTTGTCCAAGGCGTCGGACGAGTTGGAAATCAGTTCTCTCAGGAAAATTTCTTTGTTTGAATAAAGAGAATGGATGATCAAGTTCAACAATTGGGATACTTCCGTCTTGAACTTCTTTTGTTCCATAGGTAAAAACCTCCACATATCCATGCATGATGATTCGGGTTCCCCATGAAGAAAACCCGCTCCTAGAACATAGTGAAATATTCGCTGCTCGGCAATGTCCCTTTCTCTGTCGGCTTAACAAAAAAAAGATGATGTATTATGCTTTCACCATGCGGTTTTCTCTACCTTCCAATGCACGGGCCATAAACCGCCTGCGCATCCTGAATATCATTGCCACGAAAGACGGACTGTCGCGAGCCCAGATTGCACGTATCCTTGGGCTGAACAAAGTTTCCACCGGAGAGATAGTTGAAGGGCTTATCGGAGATGGCCTTGTGGTGGAGACAGGCAAGGTGACGACTGCCAACGGCCGCCGTCCGGTCGCCCTCTCATTGGTGAAGGACGCGCGTTCCTTGCTTGCCATAGACATTGCGCCAAAAGCGACCAGCTTTGCCTTGGCCGACCTTTCAGGTACGCTTCTCCGCTTTGAACGCTCTCCCAATACCCTCCTGGCAGGAGAGTCCCCGGAAGATGCTCTCTCCCGCCTGATCAAGGGATGCCGCCGTCTGTTGGATTTCATCAAGAACAGACAGCATCCCGTCGGTCTGGCTGTCTCTCTGGCCGGTAGTGTCGATGATGAAGGCTGTACTGTCTCCATTCCGTCGCTTGGATGGACGGATGTTCCCCTGGCCGCCCTGTTGAAGCAACATTTGGACATTGATGTGGTGCTGGTTCCCCGTGTCACGGCTATGGTAGCCGGAGAAAAGTGGTTCTCATCTGTTTTCTCCGCGCCTTCCGTCTACTATGTGAACTGGGATGACGGCATTGATTCCGCATGGGTGCTGGATGGAGTGACGGCAAGCCGCGGCATGTCTGTCTCATCTCTTTTCACGAGTACAGGCACTTTGGCCGAGACCGCCTCCGGCATGGCTCTCTCCCAAAGGGCACTCTCCATTTTGGGTGGTGATGACCTGTCGCTCCGGGTTCTCCTCCAGAAGTTGCCCGACATCCCCGCGCTCGATGGGTTAATGGAACACGCCTGTGTCGCCATGGGAGAAGCCTTGGCAACCATCTCTTGCGTAAGTGGATGCGATACACTGGTATTGGGGGGTGCGTTGAGCGGCTTGCCTGACTCGTACTTCGACATCATACAGGAAAAATACGCCGCATCATCTCCGCAAGAACGCACGTGCGTGGAGATAGTCCGTTCCCCTCTTGCTGACAAAGCCGCGCTGATGGGAGCCGTGGCTTCCGTCCTTGATCTGTTCATGTTCCGCCGTTCACTGCTTGACCAGTTGGACAGGCAGGAAAAATAATATATCGGCAATCAGGTCGCGCCATGAGAATGAGCATTACATGGGTCCGTCACCATCGGGATTGATGCCGACGTACTTGATGCCGGAATTTTATTATCCGGCAGAATAGCAAATCCCTCTGTATCAAAAATCGTCCGCTAAGTTTTTCAGCTCTTTTCCGTTCTTTTCAAGACATCCAAATCTTTCAGGTAATCAGTACGCCAAGAAGAAAACAAAGCCCTGTTTTCCTGACTGCCATAGTCAGCATACGTCCAGGGAAATGCCTGGAAACCCCCTTTGAAATAGATGAGCGTCACCTCGCCATATATGCCATCCGAAAGAGCTATGCGGTGGCTCCGGTTCTTGGTCGTCGCCAGGATGAGACTGCCTCCGGAGAGAAGCCCAGGATCCAGATTAACCATCCTGCCGCCATTTTCATTAAGGAATCGCTTCTCCAGGCCATTGGTCAGATGCTTTATCCGTGCCAAGGAAGAAGGATCTACCAAGGTCTCAAACACGCAGAAGGAACGCTTTGGCCGAGTTCCCATCTCATGGTCATAATAATCTGTCTGGGAAAAAGGAACAGGAGTTGAACATGCCCGCAGGGAGCCGTATTCCCCGGAGAGAACGCTCATGGCCGCATCAGCAGCCGCGTCATCACAGGACAGCACGCCCATGAACAAGCGGACGGGAACAAAAAGCTGGACTTCCGCCATGATTCCTCCTCATGCCCTTTTCGCATCCTATCTTTTTCATCCGCCCGGTTCTTCCTGCGGGACGATAATGTCCGCCGGACAAGGATGACCACCGGACGATGTTGACCTCCAGAAGGGGTTGGAAAACCTTAATGGACAGCCGTGAAAAGCCCCAGAACCCTCAACGACATGGAAGCTTCCCTGACCTGTTCAAGGGTCACAGAAAAAGCTCCGGGCTCTCCCAGCTCGGTTTCCACAAAGAAAGAATATTCCCATGGCTTGCCGGGGATGGGACGTGATTCCAGCTTCTTCATGCTCAGTCCATTGCGCGACAAGATTTCCAGAACATGGAACAAGGCTCCGGGTCGGTCATTCACCGAGAACACCATGGCGGCACGGTTCACTTGACTCTGACTACGGTAGACATCAGCGTTCTCCTCGCGGGAAACAATATAGAACCTCGTGTAGTTGCGGGGGTTTGTCTCAATGGACTCGGCAAGGACGGACAACCCGTAGACACTGGCCGCCGGAGCCCCTGCAATCGCGGCAAGGGTCGGATCTCCCTGTTCACCCACAAATTTGACTGCCCCCGCGGTATCAAAAAACGACACGGCTTGCGCGTGGGGAAGATGTGAACGCAGATATTCAACGCATTGGGCAAGTCCCTGGGGATGGGAATAGACCTTACGGATATCCTCAAGACGGGTTCCCGGCAGGCCGATGAGATGATGAATGATCCTCACTTGTTGTTCCCCTACCACGGTAAGCGACGGATAGCTGTTCAGCAAATCAAGAGTCTCGTTTATCGTCCCTCCAAGAGTGTTTTCCACCGGTAGGACACCATAAGCAGCTTGGCCGCTGGCTACGGCTTCAAAGACATCACGGAACGTCGTACTCGGCAGGACGGAGACATCTTCATTGAAGCTACGGTATACGGCCAGCTCACTGAACGCCCCTGGAACACCTTGATATGCCACGACTGAGGTTCCCTGGGGAGACCGCTTGTCCACAGGAGACTCCATGGCGCTGGGAAGGATGCGGGGAATCCGTTCAAGGCTTTTTCCCACCACGGGGGCAAGAGCCTGTACATCACGCGCCAACTTTTCAAATTGGGCAGGATACAGGGACTGGGGGCCATCACTCAAGGCTTTCTCCGGATGGTCATGGACTTCGACCGTCAGACCGGATGCTCCGGCTGCCACAATGGCAAGGGAAACTGGAGATACCATGTCACGTATGCCAGTGGCATGGCTGGGATCACCGATGATTGGCAGATGGGTCAACTTCTGTATGACCGGGATGGCACTCACATCCAGGGTGTTCCGGGTCGCTCTTTCATAGGTGCGGATTCCCCTTTCACAGAGAACCACCCCGTCAGTGCCACTGCTCATCAAGTATTCGGCAGCCATCAACCATTCCTCAATCGTGGCGGACAGTCCTCTTTTCAGAAGCACCGGCATGCCAGTCTTCCCTACGACCTTGAGAAGCTCGAAGTTCTGCATGTTGCGAGCCCCAATCTGGAACATGTGTACATAGTCCTTCATCATGTCCACGTCGGTGGTGCTGACGATTTCGCTGACCACCGGCATGCCATAGGCGTCTCCGGCTTCCCGCAGGTATTTCAATCCTTCCTCACCCAAACCTTGGAACGCATACGGGGAGGAACGGGGCTTGAACGCGCCGCCGCGCAGGATGACGGCTCCCGCTTCCCTCACCGCGCCACCGATCGACAGCATCTGCTCACGGGACTCCACGGCACAGGGGCCAGCAATCATCACGATGCGATTTCCGCCAATCTTGACCGCCCCTACCTGGACAATGGTGTCATCCGGCTTGAGTTCGCGGGACGCCAGCTTGTACGGCTTGCTAATTGGAACGACACTTGCCACGCCTTCCAAAAGTTCAACTGAACGCAAATCCATCCGGGCAGTGCCCACGGCACCAATGATGGTTTCTTCCTTCCCGACTATTTCCTTGACCCTAAAGCCCTGTTTCTTCAGAAAGTTCCTGATAAAGTCCTTCTGGGCATCTGTCGCTGTTTTCTTGAGTACTATGATCATAGTAAGATAACCTTGTACTTTTCCAAAGGAAAAATCAAGAATCCGGGAGAAAAAGCATCTTGGTGAGCATTGAATATTTCACCATTCCTCCTCACAATCTTTTCATAAAGGACAGATGAGGCATGGAAACTATGAAAGAAAACAAGAAACAAATCATGGATGAAAAATACTGGGAGGATATCTTCCACGGATTTTCCTGTGCTATCACCGGCTCCGGAGAGACTCTGCATGGTTGCGGAACCCAGTCCCTCCTGCCTTCGGTATCTCAGATAGCGGAGGAAGATTCCTCCCCCTTCCGTGTCCTCATTGCCACGCTCATATCCTTGAGGACAAAGGACGCCGTCACCTATGCGGCGAGCCGCAGGCTTTTCAGTGTGGCGAATACTCCCCGTGCCATGCTTGCCCTAAGCCAGGAGCAGATTGAAACTGCCATAGCCCCGGCTGGATTCTTCCGAACGAAGGCACGGAACATCCTGGAGATATCAAAAAAACTGGTAGAAGAACATGGAGGGCTTGTTCCTCCTGATAAAGAAGCCCTTGTCTCCCTGCCAGGAGTCGGAACCAAGACAGCAAACCTGACGCTGAACCTTGGATTCGGCATTGATGCCATCTGCGTAGACTGCCATGTCCATACCATTGCCAACAGAACCGGCTGGGTCAGCACAAAGAACCCTGAACAGACAGAAAAGGAATTGGAGAAGATACTTCCCCGCAGGTTCTGGATTCCCCTTAATGAACTTCTGGTCTCCTATGGCCAGAAGATATGTACATCGGTAAGTCCACGTTGCAGCATCTGCCCCATTGCTTCTACATGCCCCTGTATTGGAGTAAAGAAAAGCCGGTAACTGGCAAATCCAGCACCGGCGTCATGTTTATCTCTTGCCCAGGCCATGGAGACGAATCCTTACATCTGCCCGTCTTTTTCTCACAACCCATTCTTCTCAGGGAGAAGGAGCATTCTGCAACACGGGATAACCGTCAGCGGTATTAACATCCCAGATTGCAAGATCCCATAGTTCGTTCTGCGTCCAGTTGGCGGATGTAGTCCAGAAACCCGAATTTTGGAATGTCGTGTTTGGCATCACAATCACTATCGGGAAAGTAATCACAACCTCCTCATAACCGGATGGGTTCGTCGCCACCAAGGTTGGCGGCCCTACTACGGAGAAGTCGGAGACATACCGTTTGTATGTGAGGTCGGAAGTGGCAGCGCTGATATCTCCCGAAAAAGTCCCCAGGGACGGATTAGAGGACGTTTGCGTCCCCTCTACCTTGCCTGTGATTACTGCCACGACGCTCTTCATTTCATTGAAGTTATTGCTCATGGAACCGCCGAACCCACCGACTTGGGAGTTCCCCGTCACGGTTTCCACGACCACGTACACATTCCTGATGACTACCGATGTCTCATGTATTTTCCCAGCATAGCCACCGGCAAGGTTTTTGTTGCCGCTGCTGACAGTTCCCACACGGGCGTAAGAGTCATATACGCCTCCGCTGGCATGTCCCCCGACAAAACCGCCCGTCATAGGCCCTCCGGCAATCGTCCCGCTCACATGGACGGAACTCTCCTTGATGTCCGCGTAACCCAAGTACCCGACGAACCCACCGATGATCCCAGTGTTCCCGCTCCCCGTGTATGTGATGCTGCCGATAATCGCCGCGCTCTTGGCTATCAGCCTCCCTGTCGGAGGCCCCGAAGCGGTCATGCCTCCTACAAAACCGCCGGTGTAGTCTTTCCCATGAATGTTCCCGACTTCCACAAGGCTGTCAGTGATTACAATATTGCTTCCGTTCATGTATGCGACGAAACCGCCGACCATTCCTGTTCCCTTGATATCCCCACTGACATGGACGCTGCTTCCTTTAACCTGTGCGTTGTCCTTGATTTCTCCTACGAAACCGCCGACATACTTCCCTCCTTCCACAAAAGAAGCCGCGCTCCTGCCTTTGGCACTGCTGTCCTGTATGATGGCCTGAATTCCTATGCTCCTCCCTACAAAACCTCCCGCAAAATTGGAGTTCGCATCAGCAGCCGTACAAATCACCCGGTCAAAGACCACCGATGAGTTCTCAATGGAGGATGCCGTATTCTGACCGGCAAAACCTCCGACATATCCGCCGCTTCTCACGCTTCCAACCACGACATAACTGTTCTCTATCGTCCCGTGTGATGTATGACCAACAAATCCTCCGGCATAACTCCCGGCCGCGCCCGTGTTGGCGCTCACCTCCCCGATAATGACATGACTGTTTATTATCGCAGAGGTTTCGCTGTACCCTACCAAGCCTCCGACATGCCCTGCGCCACGGACGCTCTCGGCAATGACCTTACAGCCCTCTACCTGTCCTTGTGTGCTGGCACCGACTAAACCGCCCACATGGGCTCCCGTCCCTCCGACCGTCGCATAGCTCGTAGAATTCAAAATGGTGCCTTGGTTGCTTACTCCGACCAGTCCGCCTACATAAGCAGCTCCCTCCACATACCCGCTCACGAAACAGTTCTCTATTATCCCTACATTCTTACCCGCCAAGCCGCCAATTCCATAACTGCTACTTGTATTAGTTCCTCTGACCATCACGTTCGTCAGGCCAAGGTTATTCACGTTACCGTTCATCGACTCAAAGAAACCTACATTTTCCGCCGAAGACGTGATCCGCAGCCCGTTGACCACATGCCCTTTCCCATCGAACTTCCCCATGAAATTTATAGTCGGCCATGTCAGGGAATTTGCAGCCAAGTACTCGCCCAGCTCTATGTCACGGGCCAGCTCGTAGTAACTGCCGGCCGTACTGCCGTGAGTCTCCAGCACTCCCTTCAACCCACGGGCGGTATATATCTTATAGGGGTCTGTCTGCGTACCTGTGCCGGTGTAGTCCGGGATGTTCTCCTGTTTGAACGAGCCGTTCCCCCCGTCCGTCCACGCCGCCACGCCCACCGGATTCACATCAATACCCCACCCCGTGAGCTTCACGCTGTAGGTGCTGTGGTACCCCGCCTCGAAAACCTTAGCGTCCAGGATGTTCCACGTATATGTCTTTCCCGTGCTGGGGAGCGTGAAGATCATTTTCCTATGTGGATAGGTGACTCCGTCATGCGGTACAATAATCGCCACTCCTGCCGTCCCCTCCGCGTTCACCGGCACTTTTCCTCCTGCCGCATCCGTCTGCCTGTTGCTTATGCTCCCGTCTTCAAAATTAATCTCAGCCATGGTAGGCATGCTCTGGTAACGCACACTCAGCCCCGCAAGGTCGCTCGTTTCCAGCCCTTCCCCCGCACTAATCTCCAGCGTCAGCTTGGAAAGCTTGTGCTGGAAGGTGAGATCAACGTCTACGGGCACGTCCTTGCCCACCCCGTCCACTCGCGCGAAGATCAGGTCATCCTCATACGGATCCTCCTGGTTCCTCACGTCTACCTTGTAGATGTATGCGGACCCTCCGTTCAGGATTGGGGTATTTCGGTAGGGATAATAGGCAAACAAACCCACCTCGGTGCCGTCTGCCGGAAAGAAGGCGTCCCCCCAGAACTTCCCCGTCAGGGAATCATATGTGTAGGGGTAGTTCACCACGTCGTTCAGGATGTTGGCAGGGTTCACGTCGGTACCTGTGGAGACCATGTACAGTCCTATCTCATCTCCCTCCTCCCACGTCCATGAGCCGTCAGGATTCCCCACCACACGAGCGGAGAAGGCTATGCCCTCCTTCTGTGCGACCGGCGGATGCAGATCCTGGATGCAGGAGACCAGCACTAATACGAGTACAACAAGAACTAACAATACTATAGGAAGCGTCTTCCCAGGACGCAACAAAACTCTGGAACTCAGAGACTTTAATTCATGCATATATTTATGTTATATCCTCCCAAGATAATTAACAGCTTTCACCAGATATATTGGTATCAATAGTGTATCCTGATAGTAATACTACCAAAGAACTTTGTATATTACCCGAAAGTACTATTTATAGAAAATAGGCATTACCCAAAGGTACTATTTATAGGGTATGGGTATTACCCGAAAGTATTATTTATAGGAAACAGGCATTACCCAAAAGTATTATCTTGCACATACGGCGGCATATTCAGCACTGGCCTGGCTTTTTTGAATAAATATCCTGTGAAAATAACCCATCTACGCAGTCATGAAACAAGACGAGAAATACAAAGGGGATGCCGCGAACTTTTTCACAGCATCCCCTGAAAACATCTCTCCGGATATCAGCTCTTTATGCTGGCGATAGCCGAGAGTACAATCAAGTTGACGATCAAGCTGTACAGCCAACCGATGAAATCCTTGCTCAGAGCACCATCGAACGCCGGAACAATGTTGCCCAGGAAGACGACTGCAAGCCATACAATCAGGATGACCAGACCACTCACCTTCTTCAAGGATCCAGGCAACGCGGAAACAAACAGAGGAAGCAACTGGAGGAGGCCCGCCACCAGAATGATCACCGCAAGAACCATCTGGAGGAACCGGAGGTCTCCCTTGAACAAGTCATATACCTGTGAAACAGCGCTTGCCTTTTCCTGCAAACCAAGAATTCCCAAAATCAAGAACAGAACCCCCACCAGAATCTGTAATACCAGTGGATTGTTCATATTCTTCGTGACATCTGCCTTTCCTTTCGCCATTGCTACCTTCCTTTGGCCAGAATCCCTTCCCGGCCTGCACATTCTTTATACCTACGCCGGACTAAGCCAGCGGTATAAGCATAGATACAGGTTCCTCGTAAGGATGGACGCCTTTCACTGCCGCCAAAGCAGCATCCGCATGAACTTCGGAAACAATGAACTCGATGCGCCATTCCTTCACACTCACAGGCTTTCCTTTCTGTCCCAGATATGGAGAGCTTCCTTCTCCGGGGATGAACTGCCCTCTCCCGCACGTCTCCCAGCAGCAGCCGGAATAGTCTCCGATGCGTCCCGCACCTGCGGAAAAAGCAGCTTCCTTCACTTTGTCCAAGGCTTCCTCCGGGACATAACATACCAGCAGGAACATAACGTCCTCCTTCTCTTGAATAGACGTGCGCCTCCCCCTATCATACACTACATATGATGAATATGATAAGCTTTGTAGTTTTCCTGGGCAATCCGGGAAAAGAATACGAACGGACACGCCATAACGCAGGATGGATGGCGGCATCTCTCATTGGGGACGCCGGAGACCCCATTTCATGGCCAAAGAAGTTCCATGGAAGGTGGACGACCCTGCGTATCGGCAACCACCCCGTCCGGCTCCTCCAGCCTCTTACCTATATGAATGAAAGCGGTCGGTCGGTAGCGGAGGCTCTGACCTTTTTCTCCCTTTCCCCACAAGACATCCTGGTAGTCCACGATGATATCGAGTTGCCCTTCGGTATGGTTGTCCTCCAGCAAGGTGGTGGCCTCCAAGGACACAACGGACTCAAGTCAATCGCCCAGGCACTATCTTCACCGGAGTTCGGACGCCTGCGGCTGGGCATAGGCAGACCAGCGCATGGAAGCGTCTCATCTTTCGTCACTTCACGCTTTTCCCGTGAGGAGGAAATCATCCTCCCCCTCATCCTTTCCCGCTCCTGCGAATGTATCATGAAAGCATGTACGACGGGGATGCCGCCCGAACCTTTACGCATTAGCCTTCCATAATTGATGGTTTTGTGAAGTGAAAACCATGCTATAATCCCTTCACGACAAGGAACCGCAACAGGAGGCTATGAGACGCATGGTTAACAGGAAGAATGACGAACAACACGAGGATTTACAAAACAGCCCGGAGAGAAGTACAGATACACGTCGGAACTCCGGTATGTACCGAGACTTTCGCATTGCGGCACAGGCACGAACACCCTTGCATTTATTCAGTCCTGTCTTTGTTTACACGAATGATCCTCTGGAGTTCCGTCGCCAGGCACTGGACATCTCCACAAGATACAACCAGATTCACAAAGATTCGGGCATGTATCTTTCCGCGGCTCGTCTGTACATGTCGGCTTTGATTAACCTGATGTATCAGGCGGTCATCTCAAATTATATCCATGAAGCAGACCATGACCTGTTCTCGCGCATGGTTCCCTTCTTGTCGAAGAATCAGGACGGCATGGTCGTCCTTGATTTTTATGCCGAGGAGTTCCCTTCCCCCCAGCTTGCTGACATGAAACCTCCCCGGAATTTCTATTTGGAGGAAACCAGCAGAGGTTTTTTTGTCCACCAGATTCTGACCGACAACCCTGCCTTGGTCAAAGCCATCAAGCCCCTCATCGCTCCGGAAGGCATTGTCTTTCCCGAAGCTACCCAGGCGATGGCTGCCCTGATCGGCGGCATTTCGCAAAGCTCCCCATCAGTCAAGAACCGTGACATCGACTTGTTCACCTTTCTCACCACCCCGGCGCGGCTTCATCCTGATTCCCTGTCAAAGCAGGTGACTTACATACTTGATGCCTGGAAGGATCTTCTTCCGGAAGAACTCCGGACGCTCGGACTGCGGGGACTCGACTATATACATGAAGAAGAGCATCCTCACCCGGTCGGTCCCGGACAATCATCCGTACCGGATTACTTTTCGCCTCTTCGCCACATCCAAGGGGAGATTGAGGCTTTTTCCCAAGACAGAAACTGGATGCCCAATGTCGTGATGATTGCAAAAAGCACTTTGGTCTGGCTCGACCAGCTCTCCAAGTCATATGGACGACCAATCACCACCCTTGACGCCATCCCCGACCAAGAGCTGGATCTTTTTGCCCGGCGCGGCTTCACCGCCCTGTGGCTGATCGGACTCTGGGAAAGAAGCTCAGCGTCAAGAAGGATCAAACATATCTGCGGGAATCCGGAAGCCGAGGCATCAGCCTATTCCCTGAAAAACTACGACATAGCTTCATCCATAGGGGGATGGCAGGCCCTGGAGAACCTGTCCGGCAGATGTCGGACCAGGGGAATCCGACTGGCAAGCGACATGGTTCCCAACCATACCGGAATAGACAGCGGCTGGGTCATCTCCCAACCGTCCTATTTCATCTCCCAGGACTATCCTCCCTTTCCTTCGTATACCTATGAAGGGGAAGATCTCTCCCCTGACCCGACCGTTGAAATCAAGATAGAGGATCACTATTTTGACAGAACCGATGCCGCGGTGACTTTCCGCAGGAAGGACAAGCGCACAGGGGAGACACAATATATCTTCCATGGTAACGATGGGACATCGATGCCCTGGAATGACACTGCTCAGATTGATTTCCTCAATCCTGAAGCACGGGAAGCTGTCATCCAACAAATCATGCATGTCGCCCGGTCGTTCCCCATCATACGTTTTGATGCCGCCATGACCCTGGCGCGCAAGCATATCCAACGGCTTTGGTATCCTGTGCCCGGACACGGAGGCGACATAGCAGGGCGTGCCGACCATGCGATGGATCAGCAGGCTTTTGACTCGGCCATGCCCCAGGAATTCTGGCGCGAGGTGGTTGACCGCATGGCTGTGGAGTTGCCGGATACCCTTCTCCTTGCCGAGGCATTCTGGATGATGGAAGGGTATTTTGTGAGAACCCTTGGCATGCACCGTGTGTATAACAGTGCCTTCATGAACATGCTGAAGAATGAAAACAACAAGCAGTACAAGGATACCATAAAGAACACCATCCTCTTTGACCCGGAGATTCTCAAGAGGTATGTGAACTTCATGAACAATCCCGATGAGGACACGGCGATTGCCCAGTTCGGCGACGGTGACAAGTACTTGGGTGTCTGTACGCTTCTTGCCACCATGCCCGGACTGCCCATGATCGGACATGGCCAGATTGAAGGATACCGGGAAAAATATGGCATGGAATTCCGCCGGGCTTATTGGGACGAGCGCCCTGACATGAACCTTATCGCCGCTCATGAAAAGCGGATATTCCCCCTGTTGAAGATGCGGCGTTATTTCTCCGGCGTGGAGAGGTTCCAGATTTTCGATATGATGGACAACGGTTCCGTACAGGAGTCGGTGTTCGCCTATGTCAACGGGGATCATTCCGCCATGACGCTGGTAGTGTACAACAACCAGTATCAGGGAGTGTCTGGCATCATTTCCAAAGCCTCTCCCCGCTTGTACAAATATGGGGATGGCTCGCGCCAGACAGCTTCGACCACGCTTGCGGACGCCCTGGGGCTGACTATGGGAGGCCGGCATTTCTTGCTCTACAGGAATTTCCAGGATGGTTTGACGTACATGGTTCCTTCACTGAGAGTCTTCGATGAAGGCATGTGGTTCTCCCTCTCCGGCTACCAAGCAGTGATTTTGCTCGATCTGAGGGAAGTGGAAGATACCGACGGAGCCTACGAAAAGCTCCACGACATGCTGGGAGGACGCGGGACAGAGGACATTGACAAGGAGCTTGCCTTCCTCCGCCTCGCACCGGTATACAAGACCATGGAGCCGCTGCGCGACCGGAAAGTCATGGATGCCTTGAGTGATCTCAGCAAAGGGATGTTGAAGAAAAAAGAGGAACGGGCACTGCTTCTTTATTTGGGAGAAGCATACGCACGCATCACAGCCGTAGAGGAAAGTCTTTCCCCAGCCGCCAGAAGCGTGTTGCCCACGAGACCTCATGACGTGTCCGCGCAATCTGTCCTGTCCTTCATCCAGGATTTGTCCGCCTTTTTCGCCTCCCCGAAAATCTCCGTATTCGCTTCAGGGGGGACGATACGGGAGGAATATCCGCTCGTCATGGCTACCGCGCTTTTCCTTCTTCCTTTCATTTCACCGGACATTCCGGTGGATACCGCAATGGAATACGCCGACAGGCTCATGCTCGACCGCTTCTTCCGTTCCGCCCTTCCTGCGTCCGGCATTGATGCCGACACTGTCCGCAGGCTCTGTCATGAAGGGGCTTTGTTTGCCTCTGTCCGCAGCGGGACATCCTGGCTGTATCCCGCGGGATATTCAGCCTCCAGTGTCCTGATGACTTTGCTGGAGTCCTCATCTTTCCGCAATCTTGTCGGATGCAATGACTACCAGGGAGTGAGCTGGTACCGCAAGGAATTTTTCCAGGATGCCTTGTTCACCGTCATCGTGGCAACTGCTCATGCGCTGGAAGAAAAAGATGGTCCTGACGCGGAAGTCCTGCTGGCCGATCTGCTGGAAAAGGAAAGACACGCAGGGTATCAGGTGGCCGGTTTGTTCTCGTGAGGTTCGTGAATTGACTTTGGATTTTTCATGGTATACTCTTTACCCATGAAAACATGGATAAGTTATACGGCAGCCATGCTGATGGGGCTGGCTGCAACATTACTTTTCGGGGATTCGGCTTTTTTCGCACAAGCGGCCGCTTCTGTCGTCGTTGTCCTCATTGGCGCCGGTTTCATCCTCCTTGTGCCTTTCGTTTTCGTGGCTTTCTCCGCAGGAACAGCATCTCTGCGCAAGAATCGGAAAGGATGGTCACTTGCATGGACCACTATTCTCTGGTCGCTTGCCCTGACGGTTCTTTTACCTTTGGTTGGCTCGGTCATATTCCATTTGTTCCCTGTCGTATTCCCTGTCACGTCCACAGCAGGGGTTCCCGTAAAGGGATTGTCCGCGTCCCTGGGTCAGATATTCATGCCGTATCTGTCAGGCTACAATCCTCTTGTCCTGCTTGCCGCCATGGCACTGGCGTTGACGCTCGGATATTTCCTCCGGCCTGATGCCGATGTGATTCGTCCCGCCTATGCGGTGACGAATTCGTTCAGCGAGGTTTTCTTCCGGTTCGCGCGGGGGCTTTCCGCCGCTGGTTTCGTCTTGGTGTTCTTTTTCTCCGTCCATTGGTTCGTATCCCTGTACAGGGACGGAACTGTCTTTATAGCAGGTCGCTTCCTCTTGCTCGTCTGCGGAGGAACCGCCATTGTTTTGTGTGGCATAGTACCCTTGGTTTATGGTGTCGCCACGGGTTTCAGACGAAACCCTTACAGGGCTCTCTATCGTTTGATTGCGCCCGCTTTGATGGCATTGTTCAGCGGAAGCATCTATTTCTCATGGCCGGTTCTGATGTCGGCGTCCCGTCATAATAACGGCGTCCAGAAAAGAATTGTCGGCACGGCGGCTCCTCTTTACATTTTCCTTGGTCGCGGCGGAACGGCATTCATGGCTACCTTGACCGCTACCGCCCTGCTGTATGCCGCTACCGGTTCATTGCCCGCCTTCGGAATCATTGTTGCTGTCGCGGGTGCCTCCATGCTTGTTTCTTTTGCCAGTGCCTTCCATCCCGGCTTTGAGCTGATGGCGGCAGTCCTTCTGGTCTTCAGATTCCATGGCATCAATCTTTATGGTGGAGAAGCCACCCTTCTGGCGTTCCTGCCTCTGCTCAATGGCATGGGGCTTTTGCTGGATGTCGTGATAGCCGGTCTTGGCCAGGATGTCACTTCGGCGCACATGAAGACTGCGGTCACGGTGGACTACAGGGACATAACGTAAATGAGCAACGCCATGAGGACTGCGCTGCTGGTCGTTCAGATCATCATCGCGGTCGTCCTCTTGTCTGTCATAGGGTATACGGTTTCTCGTCTGTATGCAGACGACTCCCTCCTTCTCCTTTCTCCCGTGATGCAGGAAAACAGTAGGTTGAGCCTGTTGTTGAATGTCTTCATGCCTTCCGTCCTGCATATAGTAGCGTCCGTCATAGCCGCCGGACTCCTGCGCTATCACTATCGTTCACAGACAGGTATTGAAGCCCAGATTCTGCCAGTTCTGTTACTGGCATCCACCATTGGCTACGTAGTGCTTCTGCCTTGGTTCTCCTTTGTATCCAAGCAGGTCGCCCTGTCCGCGCCAGTCATTTCGGCCATTTACCATTTTTCCCAAATCTTCATTGCCCTCGGCTATGCCGGATGCGCACTGATGCATAACTCGGCGTTGGAGCTGAACCTGAACCGCTACATGTTTTCCATCTTCGTTTTTTCTGTCTTTGGGGTCAGTATCGCCCCGATCACGTCAAATTCTCTCGTGGAACCTGTAATCTCACATATGCCCAACAACATGTTCTCCATTGCTGTCCTTGCCATCGAAATCATTGCCATCGTAGCTTTCACCATTGGCCTGATAAAGGAAAGCAACAAACATGAACGTATGAGGTATCTTGCCTTCATCCTGATGACTGTCGGCTCCAGTTTCCTGTGTAATTACTTTTCCGTAGCCTTCAACATAGCGGGAATCATCTTCTTCGTGACCGGCGCATTCTTCTTGGTCTTCTTGACAAGGACATATCAGGTGTGGACATGAAAAGGGTGCGTTATTGTTTCCATACTCTTGCATAACATACGCTTAAAATCTAATTACTGAACAATATTAACATCTAAAATCGTCAAATAACCCGAAAGTATTATATGGTTTTCTCTGCTTTTCATGCAAAATAATACCTTTGGGTAATAGCCTTCTATTGTCAGCACGTCTATACTGACGCCAATTGTCAACCCTGCATGGTTGACTACGTGTGACGTTTTTTCAAGGAAAAAGGGGCAAACATGAGAGAGAGAGAGAGAGAGAGAGAGAGAGAGAGAGAGAGAGAGAGAGAGAGAGTCTGAGAGAGCTGCATATGAACAAATTTAGCAGACCAGTCTTTATAGTTCTTACAACCATTCTGATACTACTTGTCGCCCTTGTTTCATGCGACAGCAAGCTGAATGTTTCAAATACCAATGCAGTGCGCTTCTCCACGGAAATCGGACGCAAGGTCACGGCAAATTCCGAATGGCAAGCCGATGATGAAGTCGGCATTTACATGCTGGAACATGGTACTGGCACGGCAGCTACTACTGCCCCAGAACGTGCAAACAGACACTACACGGCTGACATGGACTCCCAGGCATCCGGTTTCTCTCCTGTTGATAATGCCAACACCTTGAAGTGGAATGACATTGCCGATAATGCCGACGACACGTTCGACTTCATCTCCTACTATCCGTGGGCGTACCTAAATCATAACGAAACTGGTGCCGGTACGACATCCTTCTATGACACTGATACCCTGTACATAGATATCAACCGGGACAGGGGGACACATGAACAGGATACTGGAAAGGCCGATGTCCTGTGGGGACGCACCGACAATGTACAGAACAATACCTCAACAGTACGGCTGAAGCTTGACCATATGCTCTCCCGCCTGATTGTCAACATAACCCCAAGCACGACCGTTGATGCTGTGGCCATCAATGATGCCACCGCATTTGTGGCTACGGTCAAAGGCTTGGACAACATAACCACGATGAACCTGGATGACGGTTCTTTGGCTGATGTATCCGGTCTCGCTGCGCCTATTGCAATGAAGGACATTTCCGACACCCTTACTCAATCTGAAAGGGATGAGGGCAAGAGGCGGTTCGAGGCTGTGCTGATACCTGTGGGCAACACTTTAGCCTTGGCCAACGTGAGCCTGGAGTTTGTCCTGACCGGTGGTGCTAGAGCTGGTACATACACATGGATAGCGAATTCCGTAGCGACCTCTGATCAAGGCAAGATTCACTTTGACAAAGGCAAGCAACATGTCTACAACATGACGCTCAATACGTCTGATGATGAAGTCGCCGTCGCCGCCATTGAGCTTGAGATAAAGGACTGGGATGCCGGGGACGGCATAAACGCACCTGCTGTCAAGGTGGGCATCAAGTCAGTCGCTGTCGGACATAATCACATGATGATCCTGAAGACGGACGGCACACTTTGGGCGACTGGAGACGGCCAGTATGGTGCGCTAGGTCTCAACAGCACGGAGGCCAAAATCAAGCCCGTGAAGGTCACGACTACGTACACGGGCTCTGATCTGCCCCCTGTCAAGGCTGTCTCCGCCGGGACTTTCTACACGATGATTGTGGATACGGACGGAAAACTCTGGGGGACCGGAGGCAACGAATATGGTCACTTGGGTATCGGCGATACGGGCACCAATAAATTCACATTCGTTGAGGTCACGTCCATAGGCACTAATTTCAAATCTGTCTCCGCCGGAAACTTCCGTATGATGGTCGTGACGAATGATGATGAACTCTTGGCGATTGGAGAAAACTCTTATGGTCAACTGGGAGTCGGCGATGCCGTTAACAAAGACACGTTCACGGAGGTCATGGCTGAGAATGGTGTTGACGACATGACTGATGTCGCGTCAGTCTCCCTCGGAACTTACTATACGATGATAGTGAGAAGCAACGGGGATCTTTGGGCTGTAGGACGGAACGAGAGCCAGACACTAGGTGTCGGCAGCACTCAAGACCCCATAACCACGCCTATGCCGGTCTGGGATTCTCTCGATGGTTCCGTGAAAATGACTGGTGTCACGTCAGTTTCCATCGGAGACTTCCACGCCATGATTCTGAAAGATGGGGATCTCTGGACGGTAGGATATAGCAGTTATGGTCAACTGGGTCTCGGCGTTGTGCAGTATCAAAGAACGCCCGCGAAGGTTATGGATGATGTCAAGGCCGTCTCTACCGGAGTCTCCCACACGATGATTCTGAAGACGGACGGCACGCTCTGGGCGACTGGACGCAACCAGCATGGTCAACTGGGTGTCGGTGATAACCTAAACAAAAACACGCCCGTGCCGGTCACGTCCATGGGAAATCAGGTCGCGGCTGTCTTCGCCGGAGGCAATTCTACGATAATCCTGAAGAAGGATGGGACGCTTTGGGCGACTGGATTGAACAATAGAGGTCAACTGGGTGACGGCACTACGGCCAACAAAAACACGCCCGTGCAGGTAATTCTCTGAGCAAGGCATGAAAAAGTACCGGCGCACACGCCGACCGACTGACAGGTCGTTCTGGTGCGCCGGTCGCTTCTTCCTGACTCTCCCCATGACCACCATCACCTGCATGGGGAAGAGAACAGGAAGATTTACAGAAAACAGGAAAGCGCGTAGAATCAGATTCTACCGGTTTTACAGTGGCTTCGTCGCCTCGGCAAGCCATGTCGGATCATCGACCAAAGCATGGAGTTTCTCGTAGACCATGGCATGATAGGCGTCAATCTGGGCTCGCTCCTTGTCGGTAATCAAGGTCATGTCAATCAGCTTCCTTTCATAAGGACAGAGCGTCAGCGTCTCGAATTTCAAGAACTCCCCGAACTCGGTAGTCTCATGCACGGCCACTGCCTCCAGGTTCTCGATGCGCACGCCATGCTTGCCTTCACGGTAAATGCCCGGCTCATTGCTCGTCACCATACCCGGAACCATGGCGACAGCTATGGGCTTGCTGCTGATCTTCTGGGGGCCTTCATGGACATTCAACCTATGACCGACGCCATGTCCTGTTCCATGAAAGAAAGTCAGCCCCTGCTCCCAGAGAAACTGACGGGCAAGGATATCAAGCTGGTATCCACTTGTTCCCGTGGGGAATATGGCACGGGCAAGGGCAAGATGGCCCTTCAACACCAAAGTATAATCCTTCTTCTCCTCATCCGTTGGCGTTCCGAACAGGAGAGTGCGTGTCACATCAGTCATTCCGAACTCGTACATGCCACCAGTGTCCAAGACCAGCAGACCGTTTCCTTTTATGGGAGATGAACCAACGGATGATGCGGAATAATGCGGCAATGCCCCATGAGGCCCGAATCCTGCGATAGGGCCAAAGGAATCTCCCAGGCATCCCGGATTGCGAAGCCTCTGGGCAGCCAGGAGCTGGGTAAGCTCATATTCATTGTATTGGTTCTTCACGGCATCCAGGGAAGATATGAAATTGACCAGAGCCACGCCGTCATAGAGATGTGATTTCCTCATGCCTTCCAGTTCCGTCTCATTCTTTGCAGCCTTGAAGTCCGTGGTCGGCTCACGGCCTTCCCGCACCTCGACTCCATCGGCAAGTGCCTGATAGAGAAGCATGTTGGTTTTCTCCGGATTGATGAACACGACATCTCCTACGGCTATGCGGTCGGCAATGACGGTGGGCGCCTCATCATAAGGACGCACATGCATATCATGAGACACAGAGGCGAGGATGTCGGGTGAGAACCTCCGGGGAGACGTGAAAAGCCACGCTTCCTTGTGACCTATGATCATATATGACAAAAACACCGGGTTGTATTCAACATCCCTTCCACGCAGGTTCAGCAACCACGCTATGTCATCAAGGGACGAAAGGAGGAAATAAGACGCTCCCTGCCGTCTCATGAAATCACGAACCCGTGCCAGCTTGGAGGAACGACTCTCCCCTGAAATGGACAGGGGAAGCTCGACCACAGGAGTCTGAGGAACAGCAGGCCGGTCGCCCCAGACTTCATTAAGATAATCCGCCGTTGCTTTCAGGCGGATACCCTTGCCGGAGAACTGCCCTTCCATGGCACGATGGACGCCCACCATCAGTGTATCAGCGGAAATGCCGACGATTCCTCCCGGCGGCACGTTCATCATCAGCCATTCATTTGGTTCGGGAACGCCAGGAGCCTCCTGCTTCATGAGAAGCCATGATGTTCCGGCGACCTGTTCCGCTCCCTGGATATAATACCGGGAATCGACCCACAGGAGAGCTTTGTCATGAGTAATGATCGCAGTCCCAGCACTGCCTGTGAACCCGGTAGCCCATTCCCGTGTCCGCCAGCGGGGACAGACATATTCACTCTGATGCGGATCCGTACCATTTATGATCCATGCGTCCAGCCCGTCTTCCTTCATCCTGCCACGAATCGCGGCTATCCTAGTGTCTATGCTTTCCATGGTGACTCCTTGTTGTTTCTTTTTGTCGTTTCTTTGCGTCAGCCGGCACGGCATCCTGAGAAGTCTTCTTTGGAAGAAGGATGTACAGCAGGATACCACCTATGATCATGAGGAGACAGAAAATCTGCCCCAGAGAGATATTCCCGAACGATGCGAACAGCGCGGTAGGGCTTTCCGCTGCCGCGATGACGTATCCGATCCCGGCATCAGGTTCCCTGAAATATTCAATGACAAAACGGATGATGCCATAACCGATAAGGTACGCGCTCAGCAGGAACCCATTTTTGCTCGACCCGCGACGGGGACGCAGGATGAACCACAGGACGAGCCAGAGCAGTATGCCTTCTCCAAACGCTTCATAAAGCTGGGAAGGATGGCGGGGCAGATTGATCAAATCTCCACGTGCATACTCCATCCCCACGATATCCGCAACGTCCCTCACCCAGGACAACCGGGTGGACAGGCCGGGAGCATGGGGAAAGACAATGCCCCATGACTGTGTCGTCACTCGTCCCCAAAGCTCTCCGTTGATGAAGTTTCCGAGACGACCGAAGGCGTATCCCAGAGGAATGCCTGCCACAATGGTGTCAGCAACACGGAAAAAGCCGAGCCTGTGCCTCCGGCACGCAATGACCCCGCCTATGACCGCCCCCACCACACCGCCATGATAGCTCATGCCGGGCAACCCGACGAATACCCCGTTCTGCCATGGCCAGAAAATGAGCCAAGGACGGGTGAGGTACATCAGCCATTCATCGTTGTAGAAAAGAACCGAGAACACCCGTGCCCCCAGAATCAGTCCTGTGATGGCAAAAAGGAACAAATCCTGGGTCTGGGTCGTGGTAATGGCAAGCCCTCCCCGTCTGACCTGCCAGGTAAAAAGCAGATAGGTAACGGCAAACGCCACCAAGTACATCAACGCATACCACCGGACCGGAAGCCCAGGGATGATTTCAGGGTGTATCCACGAAGGGAAGTGTATATATGCAACCATGAGGGAAGTGTAAGCACATGGTATGGCACGGTCAAGGGAAAGCACGCCTCATTCATCATACCATCCACACAATCATCATGCCCCATGCTATAGTCAGTCAGCCTCTTTTATTTTATATTCACTGGTATGAAAGACATGAAAAAATATCTGTTGCACTTTTTTTTCTCTTTCGTCGTCCTTCTCGCCGCCATCCCGGCGCTTGCCGCGGGTCCAATACATGAGAGGGCTTCCTCATCTTATTACAACCCGTACTCCACAAGTTTCACTTCATCACAGAACGATGAGATCGAACAGGATATGCAGCAACTGGAGAGGCTGTACAGATACGTGGACAGCATGTATCTGAATGACATTGACCGCAATGCCGCCTATGAAGCCATGGCAAAGGCACTTCTCGCTTCCCTTGAGGATGAATATTCTTTCTATATCGGAGCCGATGAAGCCTCTGACTACATGGATGACACGACCGGAGTGTATGGGGGCATAGGTACATACATCTCAAAACCACACCCCGACAGCCGGGATTCATCAAACCCTGACGCGCTTTACATAACTATCGTGTCTCCTTTCCCCGGTTCCCCCGCAGAACGGGCAGGACTGAGATCCGGGGATCTGATTACCCACATAGACGGAAAGGATGTGGACGATCTTTCCGTTGCCCAAGCGTCCTCATCTCTGAAAGGAACTCCGGGGACGCCGGTGACCTTGACGGTGAAACGTGGAGGGAATCCTTTTGAAGTCTCCCTTATCAGGGAACAAGTTACGACTCCCTCCACGACCCATGGCATCATAGACGGGAACATCGGTTACGTGCAGATCAGCCAGTTCGTGACTTCTACCGCCAAGGATGTCGAAAAGATATTAAAGGATTTCCAGTCCAAGAAAGTCGCGGGAATCGTCATTGACCTACGCAACAACCATGGCGGCCTCGTGGACTCAGCGCTGACCATCGCGGACTTCTTCCTTCCTGACGGCAAGACAATCGTGAACCTGAACCACAAGAACAAAAGTGACGATATACGCTACATTGCCTCGGATGGCACGCTGATCCCGCAGAACGTTCCCCTTGCTCTCTTGATCAACGAAGGTTCGGCATCTTCGTCCGAAATCCTGGCCGGAGCGCTCAAGGACAATGGCCGTGCCATCCTTGTGGGGGAAACATCCTTCGGAAAAGGCGTAATGCAGTCAGTGACCACCTTCGGGAATGGCTACCTCCAGGTCACCAATGCCCGTTATCTCACTCCATCCGGAGCGGACATACACAAGAAAGGCATTGAACCGGACATCAGGGTAGAGGAACCTTCCTTCACGGAAGAAGAAGTCCTTTCCTATGAAAAATTGATGGCAGACCGGGCAATCTATGTCTTCGTAGACGCGCATCCTGACTATACGGAGGAAAATCTCCAGACCTTCGCACAGGAAAATGCGGAGTCAGGAGTCCGGAAGGAATTGCTCATCCTGCTGGTGAGGAATGAATACCTTGCACGCATACCCTACGCGGATCGTCCTATAGCTGACCTGAAGCATGATGTGACCTTGCTCAAGGCAATCGAATACATCCATTCGGGGCAATAGACACTGATGCGGATTTACAAGCTGCCCGTTTCATTTTCCGGAGAATCTTTTTTCCTGCTCTCCCCCAAGGAGAGCCGGTATCTTGTATCGGTTCTGCGCTTTCCCGAAGGCAAGACATTCTCCGGTCGCGATGCTTCCGGAACTCCTTGGCTTCTCACCTTGCAGAAAGTCGGCGCATCTTACGGGTTGCGATGCACGCCAGCCACTGAAGATGATGCAACGGAAAACGCAGCTGATGCCATGCCCCTGTACACAGGCTTCCTTCCTGCCATCCACCTCTTTCCCTGTCTTCTGAAAGGAAAGAAATTGGAAGGAGTCATCCGCCAGGCATGTGAGATGGGCGTCCGCCGCATCACGCCGGTTCACAGCGCCCATTGTGTCGCGTCCTTCGTGGACGATGAGAAACGCAATGCCGGAAAGATACAACGTTTTGAGGCTCAGGTCAGGGAAGCCGTCCAGCAGAGCGGGTCACGAATCATCACGGAGGTGACTCCTGCCATACCCTTCTCCGATATTCCCACAGCATGGGGATCTTCCGGGCCGGGGCTTTTCTTCCATCAAGGCCAGAATGACGCCTTGTCCTTTGGGCAGAGGATAGCGCTCATACGAAACCACGTCCTGGCCGGAGCCCCCCTTGCCATTGTCATTGGTCCGGAAGGTGGCCTTTCCCCGGAGGAATGTGCGCTTCTGGAAGCCAGTGGTTTCCACGGCGTTTTGTTGAAGACCAACATCCTCAGGGCAGAGACCGCGGCAATCTATGCCATCGCAGCGGCGCAATCCTTGCTGTTGGAAGCCTGATGGAAGTTGATGGAAGTTGCGTGAGGAACCCCGCGGGAACCCTTGACAACGAATGGACTGTTCTCTATAGTTGTGTACCTGACTGGAGAGATGTCCGAGCGGTCGAAGGAGGCGGTCTTGAAAACCGCAGAGGCGCAAGCCTCCGGGGGTTCGAATCCCTCTCTCTCCGCTTTTTTTACACATGGACGTAGTACGGTCATGCAGGAACTGGAGAGGTGCGAGAGCGGTCGAATCGGGCTCCCTGCTAAGGAGTTGTGCTGGTAACGGCACCGAGGGTTCGAATCCCTCCTTCTCCGAACGTTGTTTTTTGACAACATATTTGAGACCATAGCTCAGCTGGATAGAGCATCAGTTTGCGGAACTGAGGGTCGGAGGTTCGAATCCTCTTGGTCTCATCACTTTTTATGACCGGGAGAGATGTCCGAGTGGTCGAAGGAGACGGACTCGAAATCCGTTGTATCGTTTACGGTACCGAGGGTTCGAATCCCTCTCTCTCCGAATCAGGAACGTATGTACCGGTTGTTTTTATGTCCGCACTGGAGAGATGTCCGAGTGGTCGAAGGTGCACGCTTGGAAGGCGTGTGTGCTCAAAAGGCACCGAGGGTTCGAATCCCTCTCTCTCCGTTTTTCCCCAGCATGACAGATTCCGTGCTATGCGTAGTCGCCCAACCCCGTCAGGACCGGAAGGTAGCAGCGGTAAGCGACTTACCATGAGACATGGGTGATTTGTCTGCTGGGGTTTTATTTGAGCCTGTTGATTCCTGATTCACGCCGTTCCCATAAAGGCAACGACGCGAACAGACAGCCATCACTAAAATACGGAATCCATTATTTCATATTCCGTTCTATCGGACCTATCCCCATCAGATTATACTGATTTGGAGCCGACTTCCTGCTTCGCCGAGACTGGTTTCACCGTGTGATTACTCACACAGCCAGAGCCTTCCTCTCCACAGGCTGACACCGTGGAACTCACGGCGTAATCTCTTAAATTGATCGCGGCATTGACGTCGCGATCATGGCGTGCGCCACACAGGGGGCACGTCCATTCGCGCACCGACAAAGGCAGGTTTTCCACCGTATGCCCACAGGCGGAACACCGTTTGGAGCTTGGAAAGAACCTATCAACCACGACGATCATGCCGCCTCGCATATGCGCCTTGTACTCCAGGAGCCGCCGGAACTCGAAGAATCCCATGTCGGCCACGGAACGGGCCACATGCCGATTTCTCATCATGCCTGTGACATTCAGATCTTCAATACAGACGGTGTGAAACCGCGTGGTGAGATCGGTTGTCACTTTATGCAGCGCGTCGTTGCGGATATAGGAGATGCGGGCATGAAGCCGGGAGAGTTTTCTTTTCGCCTTCTCCCGGTTGCACGAACCGTGCTTCTTTCTGCTCACGCTCCGGGAGAGGCGACGAAGTCGCTTCAACAAACGTTTATGCGCCTTCGGTCCTTCCACCTTCTCTCCCGTGGACAATGTCGCCAAAGAGGAGACGCCCAAATCCACACCTACCGCGCCTTGGTTTTCGGCTTTGGGAAGATGCGAAAGATCCGGCGTATCCACCGTAATACTCACAAACCATCTGTCAGCGACACGGGAGACTGTGCCCGACATGATTTTACCCGCGAATCTGACTCGTTCGTGCATACGCACCCACCCAAGCCCTGGAATGCGGATGCGATTGTCCTTCACGGAAAACTGATCGTTAGAGATGCTGAAGCGGTCATGGACTCCTTTCTTGCGGAATTGGGGGAAACGGGCGCGTCCAGCAAAGAAATTCTTGAACGCAACGCCCAAGTGCATAATCGCCATTTGCGGAGCGTTTTTGGTGACTTCCAACATCCACGGGAAGTGTTCCCGTTTGATGGCGTTCAAGTGGCGGCGCAGGGACATTTGCGATGGTTTTGACTTGTCGGGATCACGCTTGCACTCTTCATAGAGCCGCTTCCATTCGGCCAGCGCCCAATTGTAGGCGAACCGAGCCACGCCCGAGGCGCGGGCAAAATAGGTCGCCTGCTTATTGGTCGGGTCAAGCCCGATTTTATGGGCGATCAGCATTGCGAGGACTCCACCGCTTTCTTTACTCCATCAAGCATCTTGTGAGTCTTGTGCGAACGGGAGCCATAAAGCCTGGCGGAAAACACGGTGATGATTTCCAGAACATCCTGTGCCACATCTTCCTCAAAGTTGGTGTCTTCACCCTGATTGAGAATGACGACTTCAACACTTTTCGCTTCACAGATGGCGAACACGAGCTCCGCTCCCCATCGCAACAACCGGTCGCGATGCGTGATTACCAAGCGCCCAATATGCCCGCTCATGATATCGTTAAGTAGTCGTTTGAGTCCTTCTTTGTGGTAATTCATCCCAGAACCAAAATCGCAGACAACGTCAAACGTCCACCCTTGGCGGGCGCAATACAATTCGAGAGTCTGCTTCTGTCGTTCCAAATCATTCTTTTGATCATGACTGGAAACACGGGCATAGGCGATAGTGCGCCGCTCCCCACCAAAAAGATGATACTGCTCGGGAATAAGTTTGGAAAGGTCATAACGCCTATGCCCGGAAGTCGTTCGAACAGGCGTCAGCTTTCCCGCCGCCTCCCAGCGTCGGAGCGTGGTGACGGAAACACCTAATGCCTTTGCGGCTACACCGATGCCGACAATAGTATTCATAATAGATATTATTGCATAGGTATGAGCAGATGTCAAGTCAACAGTTCAATCCCTATCCAAGACATCACTCCAATGGAGAGACTCGTATCCAAGCATAAGCCATCCTACCGTGGAAGAAAGAGCATTGGCCTCCAACATGATATTGTCAATGTCATCTAAAGTCGGCTCCCAAAAAGCAAGAAGGGTTCTTTCTTCATAGTACAGCCCGTACATCCAATCCTCAGGCTCATTCCAAACGCTCTCATAGTCAAGATAATCAAAAACAACATCAACTTCCCCGTATGTCCAGGAAACGCCCTTCTCGACCCTCTCAAAGGCATCAATTACGTTTTCACCATATGTGGAAGTCTCTATATCCTTCCCGACTGCCACAATCTTACATACTCCATACTCATCATCAACCGCTACGAAGTATTGTTCAAACAAGTCATGAGGCTTGGACGGGAAAACCGAGTACCACGTATAAACAGTACGTATCTCATCCACCTCAGGAAAGAATCCTGCATTTTCCAAGTCTTCCAGAGACATTTTCATGTCAATCCCAAAAGGCCCCGCAAACAGGACGACACACGATACCCCCAAAAACACCATCAGGACAAACAAACGTTTTTTCATTTCTCTCCCCCTGTCTTCTTGTTCCGGCGTACATTCCCCATATATAAGTAAAGATTGAATCAGTATAAGCCCTCAGTTGCCATGCTTCAAGGATGATTATTGTCCCCCTGACCACTTCGCAACGATTTTCCTTATCTTCGCTGAGTGAAAGCCTCCAGTCATCCACTCATCACAGACGAGATACCCCCATCCATGAAAATATGCTATAGTCTCGATGGGTTGGCCGTGCCGAACTGTCGGCCAGGGAGTTCATGTATATGGCATTTGAAGTAACAGCGACACGCCGCCGTCCCCAGACCTTCGAGGACATGGCCGGACAAGATTTCTTCGTCTCGACAATCAGCAACGCCATCAAGCAGAAACGCATCGCCCATGCTTATCTGTTTTCCGGGCCTCGCGGCGTCGGCAAGACATCTTCCGCCCGCATCCTGGCAAAAGCCCTGAACTGTGAACAGGGCCCCACGGCTCATCCCTGCGGCGTATGTTCCAACTGCAAGGAAATCACCGCTGGCAACAGCACGGATGTCATAGAAATTGACGGTGCAAGCAATACATCGGTTAACGACATCCGCGCCATCAAGGACGAGGTCATGTTCCCTCCCCAGAAATGCCGCTATAAAATTTACATCATCGATGAAGTCCATATGCTCTCCACCAGCGCCTTCAACGCCTTGCTGAAGACCATCGAGGAGCCGCCTGAATACATCATTTTCATATTCGCTACGACCGAGACGCAGAAAGTCCCCGCGACAATCCGCAGCCGTTGCCAGCAGTTCCACTTCCGGCTCTTTACCATGGAAACCATTGTGAAGCTCCTCACGGAGGCAGCAGCGGAAACAGATGTCCAGGCAGACCATGATGCCCTGTTGTGGATAGCCCGTGAGTCTACCGGCTCCATGCGTGACGCATACACCCTGTTCGACCAGATTGTCTCTTTCTCACATGGACATATCACTTTGGCGAGCATCCAGGACAAGCTCGGAGTCTCCGGCGTAGAAAGCCTGAACAATGTAGTCCTCTCTATTCAGGAAGGCACGACAGCACGGACGGACGACTTTCTTTCGGAACTTCTCTCCTCCGGTGTTTCAGTGGAACAGTGCGTCAGGGACTTCGCTTCATTTTTCAGGATGATACTCCTGCTCAGGCATGGTGTCACATCGGTTGATGCCTTGGGAATGAGACCAGATGCCATTCCGAAGGCCATTGTCGATTCCTATACCGACGAGCAAGCGGAAGCCGCCCTGGAGATGTTCCTTCAGGTGTACCGGGACATCCGTTATTCAGTAAACCCGAAGTTCGAGCTGGAGCTGGCAGTCAGCCGTCTTGCTCAGCTTCCCTATACCGCATCGTCCCACGCCGTGATGCAGTCATTGTCTGCCATGAAGCGGGAACTTTTGGGTCTTGCAGGCATACAACCCTCTCAGGAACCCATTGCCGCCACTACAGGGAAAGCTGGCAAGACATCACCTACGGACGGGCAGGAAAGGTTGGTCATTGAAAGACCATGGGAAAAGAAAACCCAGACAGCACCTCCGCCACGCCAGAACCAGACGCCTCCCCCGGAATCAAGCCCTCTCGAACCCAGCCCCTTTGAATCCAGTCAACCTGTATCCAAAACCTCGGAAAAACAGGAGCGTCAGCGGGAAACCATGGATTCAGATGATGTGACTCATGTGACACAACCGTTAGCTTCCCCCCAGTATTCCGAACCACTTCCCGCTACGGAGAAAGCAAAAGCATCTCCATCACTTCCCCGACCTTTCACCAAGGATGACTTCCCTGCCTTGGTGGATGCTTTTGAAAGGGCAAAGAATCCTACCCGCCTGAACCTGACGTATCTGACCGACGCATATGAGAAAAATAATAGCTTGGTTCTGGAGTTTGCCACCCGTTTCAGCGCAGACAGCATCAGCAAGGTCATTCCTTTCCTGCGCTCCGCTATCCGTTCCATCTGTGGATACGATGGGCCTGTGGAAATCATGATGCGGAGGCAGGAACAGAAAGAAGACCTGCCGACACAGATTGGACTTGATCCGATCGACCAGAAGATTGCGCGCATGTTCAATGGAAAGACGGAGACCGTCCATCAGATTGAGCTTGCGCATGGAGAAAAGGACGACGCGCAATGAACACCCTGGACAATCTCATCCAAGCATTGAGCCGTTTGCCCGGCATCGGCCCCAAGAGCGCAGCCCGCATCGGCTACCACCTGATAAAGACAAATCCCCAGTATAACAAGGAACTGGCAAAAAGCATCGGGACTATCCAGGATGTCGTTTTCCCTTGTCCTGTCTGCGGCAGCTACACGGAGATATCTCCCTGCCGGTTCTGCTCTGACTCATCGCGGGACAGAGAACTTCTTTGCGTGGTGGAACAACCGCAGGATGTAGTGACGATCAGCACGTCCGGCTCATACAACGGCCTGTACCATGTCCTTGGCGGGGCAATCAGTCCCTTGGATGGCATAGGACCGGAAGACTTGAGTTTCGATTCCTTGATGCGCCGCATTTCCGAAGGTTCCTTCCAAGAGGTCATCATAGCCACGAATCCTACCGAGGAAGGGGATACTACGGCCATGTATATCCGTCACCTGATGAAAGATTTTCCTGATATCATCCTGACACGGTTGGCTTCCGGACTGCCAATCGGCGGAGACTTGGAATATGCCGACCGCCTCACTCTCGCCCGTTCCCTCCGCGGACGCATCAAGTTCTGAAAAAAGGGGCATGTTAACATTCTTTTTTTCCATAGGCTCAGGTTCTTGCGTCTCACACGGCAGAAACAGTATTGAAAAATAACATTAACGGCTTCAAGCGTAAAATAGTTAAAAAGCATTATATGTTTTATGCAAAATCATATTTTCGGGTAATACCATAAACTACCAACATCAGGCTTACAGTGGATCAACCATCACCCAAACACGGTCGATGGATTCCATCATTTTCTCAAAAAAAAGGTGAACAACTATGAGAGAGACTAAGCTTAAGCCAGGTATTACGGTTCTTATAATCGTCCTTGTGGTACTTATCATGGGGTGTCTCAATACTCCACATTCCCTTTTGATAGAGCCTAATCAAGAGTCATCTGCGAACATACCCTATGCCCAGGAAACGGAGTTGGAAAGTTTGCTCTCCACTCCGTATGTGGTTGACTGGAGAATCGCCCGTGTATTGGGCATGCTGGAATTGAAAGAGTTCATCGGCGAGGCGCAATGGGAGGATAATGCGGTTCTCTCGAAGTATCCTGTCGTAGTCTTTGACGCCATGACGGATAGTCCCAAATACTATGAGTTTCATGTGCTTGACAGCAATGGCAACAGCAAGGGGATTATAACGTGCGTTGCAGACAAAAGAATGGGAGAGCCCATTGCATTGGTAATGTCTGATATGAAGCAAGATTTACGGCAAGCCAGTTCAGCCTCACGGTTTGTATCTTCCGGACAGAGAACGATGAGTGTGGATACACGCGTCTATGATGTCGGATACCCATTCGTCATGCAGGAGTCCGCATCTTCAGTGAGGGCAGCTGTGGCGCGAAACGCAGGAGAGGAAAAGACTCCACAAGAACTTCTTGATGAATGGTTGGATAGTCTCCCGGATGAGGAACTTCAGAAAGCAGGGAAAAGCAGAGAGCCTTTGCGGGTACAGTACCTGGCCGAAGCCACCGAAGAAGAAATGAGAATCTCCAGCTTGTGGGAAAAAATAGACGGTGCATATGATGAGATGCTTGCTGTGACGGACGAGGATATTGCCGCCGCTTATGAGCAAAATAGTCGCTCCGCATCACATTTTACAAAATCATATTACGTACAGCCGTGGGCAAGTTTAAATTACAGGCCGCTATTAGAAGGATTAACTATATATTGCGCCCCTGCCGTAGTAGCGGAGATTGCCTATGGTTATAAAATCCAACAAGGAATACCTGTCGTTGCATTGAGTTTGGGCATCCAAGTCAAAGAGCATATGGGAGATGGAGCAAAATATTATGTAAATATATTTTCTCCAGGACTTACCTCCTCGTTGAAAAAATTTACCGATGGAAAGCTGGATTTGGGATATCATTTAGGTCATATCTGGAATCATATATATGAGGAGCTGCGCATACACGACCTCCCTGTAATCTCTTTGAGGACTGGAGTAGGGATATTTACGGCATGGCATTACCGAATCATTATTGGTGCTGCGGAACGGGAAACGAAAATCCAACATCGTTTCTTATGGATACGTTGGACAGAGTACAAGCAAGACAGGTATTATTACATGGCTGACAATGGTATGGATGCCGGGGGAAGAGAATGGGAATCCGTATTTGGAGAGACTCTAACAACAAGACATACATTGAAATTCTGGGAAAAACATCAGTGGTTTGGGGCGCAACTGGTAAATACAGGGGTCTATTTTCAACATTTCTCAGTTGAAACGTGATAAGGCATGAAAAAACAAAAGACGATACTTTCTTCTATTTTCTTTCTTTCCCTTCTCTTTCTTCTTTCTTCATGCTTGGGGGAGAAGCCTATGATTTTTCTCCGCGTTGTTCCCGTTGCAGAAGATGGTACTCAAATTCCCATCAGAGAAGGAATGTGGTGTGTACTATACGTGAAGAAAAACCTGCGTAATGAGATGCGGGTGCTGTTCCCTGATTATGAGGAGAATGTGTTTGAAGATGTTTTTCCTGGTGCTGCGCGAAAATGGTATTGGGGAAATGATGACAGATCCTTTGAAGAAGTTGCCAAGCCAATCTATGAGAAGTATGGAATGAAATTCCACGATGAAAGAGGCGAGTACAAAGATGTGACCATACATGATTGGCACCCGTATATTTCAGAGAAATGGGAACGGCCTGATGGGATAGAGTTACCTGCTGTTCTACTCACGCTCATAAAGGATGATTCACTTTGACAAAGACCAGCGGCATGCTTATACCATGCCGCTGAATACCCAAATGACCAATATCGCCGTTTCCATGCGTGAAATGCCAGCCGGTCATCTCAAGTCGAGCGTATCAATGAAGTCCTGGTCAGCATACGCGCGGTTTTCGCCCGCCATTGCCCAGATGAACGAATAATTGCTGGTCCCGCCGCCTGAATGAATCGACCAGCTGGGATTCAGCACCGCCTGCTCATTGTGCATGATGATGTGGCGGGTTTCCGTCGGTTCTCCGAAGAAATGGAATACCACATTGTCCTTGGGAATGTCAAAGTAGAAATACACCTCCATGCGCCGTTCATGGGTATGGGCGGGCATGGTGTTCCAGACTGAACCGGTCGCCAGGAATGTCACTCCCATCGAAAGCTGGCAGGTATCCAGGACATCAGGATGAATGAATTGGTTGATTGTCCTCTCATTTGAAGTTTCCGATGCGCCGAGATGAATCTGCTTGGCATTCTCGCGGGGGATGAATGTAAGAGGGAACTCACGGTGGGCAGGCGTTGAACACATATAGAACTTGGCAGGCTTGGCCGCGTCCTTGCTGGTGAAAGAAACTTCCTTGGTTCCCATGGGTACATAGAGAGCGCTGATTGTGGGCAGCACATAGCCTGTGCCATCGACATGCACCGTACCTTCCCCGCCAATGTTGATGATTCCCAGCTCACGCCTTTCCAGGAAGTACGTGACGCCGAAATTCTTCCATGTGTCGATGTTCTTGTCCAGCCGGAGGCTCTCCTTGACCGGCTTCGCCCCCATGGTCACGATGCGGTCGATATGGGAGTATACCGCCGTCACATCATTGTCCCGGAAAATATCCGTGATGAGGAACTCCTTGCGAAGCTCGGCGGTGTTCATCCGGGCAAAAGGCTCCTTGCCTGTTGAATACCTGATATCCATGTTCGTGTCTCCTTACGTTCAGGGCTGCTTGCCGATGTAGGCAAGGATGCCGCCATCAACGTACAGGATATGCCCGTTGACGAAGTCCGATGCGTCGGAAGCAAGGAACACAGCGGGGCCCTCAAGATCCTCTGTCGTACCCCAGCGTGCGGCAGGAGTCTTGGCGATGATGAAGCTGTCGAAGGGATGTCGGGAACCGTCCGCTTGTCTTTCCCGCAGGGGAGCTGTCTGTGGCGTGGCGATGTAGCCAGGCCCGATGCCATTGCATTGTATGTTGGCCGAGCCATATTCAGAAGCGATGTTCCGGGTCAGCATCTTGAGACCGCCTTTTGCGGCCGCATAGGCGGAAACAGTCTCCCGTCCCAGCTCGCTCATCATGGAACAGATGTTGATGATCTTGCCATGCCCCTTCTTAATCATGCCGGGGATGACAGCCTTGGACACAATGAAAGGCGCATTGAGATCAATGTCGATGACCTTGCGGAAATCGGCAGCATCCATTTCTATCATCGGGACGCGGCGGATGATTCCGGCGTTGTTCACCAAGATATCGACGCCACCCAAGTCCTGCTCTATCTTCTGTGCCGTCGCCTGCACCTGGGGTTCATCGGTGACATCACAGACATATCCTTTCGCGTCAATGCCGGCTTCCTTATATGCGGCCAGACCCTTGTCTACCAAATCCTGGTTGATATCGTTGAAAGCAATTTTTGCTCCAGCAGCGGCATATGCGCTGGCAATTGCGAAGCCGATTCCATAAGACGCACCAGTGACCCACGCCACTTTGTCCTTCAAGGAAAAAGATTCAATAGAAAAACCCATGTCATGACTCCTTTTGCCGCCGCAGGGCGGACGCATATATTTTATGCAGCATCCCACTATATCATCCAAGAGAATGATAATCCGATTGACAGTGTACCATAAAGCCGGAAAGTTGTGACATTCCGTCATTTTGCATCATTCCGCCAAGAATACCCATCAAAAATGCCCGTCTAGTTCAGGCTAGTTCAATCCGCGCCGACGTTTTATTTCTTCATACGCTTCTTGTATCTCAAGGAACTTGGCTTCGGCGAATTTCGAGAACTCAGGGGGCAGTCCTTTCGAGGCAATCATATCCGGATGAAATTCCCGGCTCAGCGCACGGTAGGCCTTGCGCACCTCCTCATCGGTAGCCTGGGACGTAATGTTCAGAATCTCATATGGCTTGGAGTCACTGGAAAAAGTTGTGTGCGATGCGCCATGAGACTTGCTTCCGGTTCCATGCAAGTACCGTGCGCGGAGACTTTCCCTGATATCGGCAGGAATGGAAAAAATCCTTTCCGCAGAGCCCAACATTTCCATTGCCCGCCGTCCTGGAGTACCGTCGGCGGTACAGACGCGGTAGAGAATGTCCATCATCAGCAGGAGAAGCCCCTCCTGCGTACTGAAGTTCTGCTTGAACTGGTGGGCGAAGTCTTCAAAGGAGCCTTCCGTCTTCAGCGCGGCTTGAAAGACCCGCAGCGCATACGTCTTGCTGTAAGGATCAAGCTGGAGGTCGCCGTTGATGAAATCAAGCACCTTACGGTATTCGGCGTCGCTTACCTTGTCATCATCACTGGTGGCTATGCGGGCAAGCATACTGAATGCCGCCACGAAAAAGATGAGCCGGGAACGCTCCTCGTGCCCACGCATGGAAGAAAAAACCTGGAACGGGGAATGATGAGAGTGTGTTCCCGCAGAGGCGTCATGGTCAGATTCGCTGTCTGATGCCTTGTCCATGGCATGTCCGAAGGCTATTCCGGCGACCAGCCCCAAGGGACCGCCCACCAGCCATCCGAACATGCCTCCGATGATTTTTCCGAACCAACCCATCTCACCCCTCGCTTTGCCTCGCTGAAACGGACTTTGATCTTATATTACAACTTATCTATCAGCAAGGAACACTTTCCGGAGGGGATGGGAAGTGTTTTCTTTTTGTGGGAGTTGAGGATCTGGATGGTGAAATAATACAGTTTCTCCGACTCCAGCCGTATCTCCCAGCCACGGGCGTTCTTGTTGCTCAGAATGGTAATCAGGTTCCTTTTCAGTGACAGATGCTGGATTCCCATGGCCTCAAGATCCTGGAGGGTCCAGTCTACCGTCTTACGCGGCAGGGATATGTTCAGGCCAATGACATTCTCCACCATCAGGGCTATTGTCACCATGCCGACCATGGGCATGTAGCGGCGACGGGGAAAGTCCTCCCTCTCGCCCGGAACATACACCGGATGACCGTCATTCTGGGGCAGATAAGCCTCCCATACATCGTCCACCGTATCGACTTCCGGCTGGTAGGTGTCCAGCAGAAAATACAGGTGGCGGATGGCGCATTCACGGGCAAAAATAAACTGCCGGTACTTTTCCAGTCCCTTGACCACCATGTAGGTGAACAGGGGGATGACGGAACCCTTGTGTCCGTCGCCATCATTGGAATAGCCGGGGGAATCGATGGACAGAAGGGGGAAAGGATTCTCCGCGCCGAAGATACCGGGATCCTGGAGATAGGCAATCAGGAACGCCGCCTGCTCCTCATTGGGAATAGACGCCAGAAGCGTCCAGTACGTCCCCAGATGCTTGATGTCCGTGACGCGGGAGTCATCGGCGGCAAGGTCATAATAATAATTCAGCTCCGCATCCCACATCAGGTCGTTGATCCGTGTCTTGAGGGCGAAATATGCCCGCTTATACCGGAAAGCCAGCTCCTTGTCATTGAGGATGTCCCCTATCTCCGACATATAGAGAGCGTTCAACGCCATGGCAGCATTGAAATCAACGGCATATTCCACGTGGGAACGGTCGATGTTGCCCGTCAGATATGCCTCCTGCGGAACCTTGTACAGCCCGTTTGGCTGGAGGAAGGTCTTCTGGAGCCACGCGTGATACTTCTCCAAGACAGGGACTATTTCCTTGAGGCGGCGTTTGTTTCCTATCTTATGGTAGAAATTGTACTCGACATAGGCGAAAAGCGGGAGCTGGACGCCTTCAGGATTAGATGTTGAAAGGACAGGAGAACCATTTTCCCGCGAATAGTCGGAACGTATGGCACCATTTTCTTCCTGTTTCTCATAGAAATAGTCAATCATGGGGAAGGGAGGGAACTCCTGATTGCTGTAGACAAGGAACAATGACGACATGCATGCGTCAATCTGTGAGAACGTCTTCTGTCCCGCATAAGAAAGATATGAACCGGTAAAACCGTTTTCTTTCGTACCTGATGTCCAGGCATCATTAATCCACACCCAGGAGCGATCGTACATATCGACGAAATCCTGGTCGTAGAAATGGATGGCTGGTACTGAATCTTTAATCAATGATGTCTCCTTGGTACGGCGTGGCAAAACGGAAAAATCTTCAAACGACATTTTAGAAGATATATCCGCATACCTGTGAAGTCAAGGAAGACTTCCATGTCACGACTGTCACCGCCCGTATCGTTCATACAAAAGATATTATCTATATGAATTGAGTATTATATCATAATTTTAAGCTTTTTCCCAGACATTTCCACAGAGATTCCCGTACAACCATATGAAATGACTTCTCCGTCAGCATGGACGGGCAAGACCGGAGCATCAGTGGAAATCGTCATGGCCGCCGTCCGCTCGAAATGGAAGGAAGAATGGCGTATCTGTCTTCCCGTGAGGAACAGGGGAACCAAGCTCATAATCTTCAGACCCTTGAACGGTCTGCGGGCAAAAGTCACATCGAAAAGCCCGTCATCCAGACTGGCCTCCGGCCCCATCAGGAACGCCGAACCCATGCGGCGTCCGTTGCAAATGGATATTTGCTGGGTATCCACTTCATATTCACCGCCATCCAGCGTGATACGTATTCTCCACGGCTGTGGGTAACGAGCCAAGACTTTCAAAAGTCCCAGGACATAGCTCGGCATGCCATTGATATGCTTGAATTCCATTGCACGGAAGTTCACCAGCGGCTCAAAGCCCACGCCTACTCCATTGACGAAGCATCGGCCTTCCGGATAGTCGCCGCCACGGACTATCCCGATATCCAAGTCCCTGGGCGAACCATGGACAAGCCGGGCGCAGGCATCTCCTGTCTTGGCGGGAATCCCCGCTGCATAGGCAAAGTCATTGCCTCTCCCTATGGGGATGACCCCGAAACTGGGCAAGGTCAGGCCGCCCCCTTGGGCAATGTCCTCCTGATAAATGCCGTCCACCACCTCGTTGACTGTTCCATCTCCTCCCGCGGCTATGATCAATGGTCTCCCGTCACGGACGGCCTGGCGAGCCAGACGCATGCCGTCAGACTGACCAGCCGTCCTGTCAATGCGGACTTTCCATCCATGGCGGTTGAGATATGCCGTGATGATGCCTTCCTTGCGTGACGCATGACCTTTTGCCGCCTGAGGATTGAGTATGATATATGCTTCCGGCATGATGGCCGCCTCCTGCGGGATGTTCCGATGAATGTGCGTTGAGTAACAATACCAAATTCTTACGCTCTTGACTAATCTTTTTCCAACATGTTTGATTGCTGAATGGATATTCTTGCAGAGCCTCGCCAGACGCTTTCCCCATCATGGAAGACATTCTTGCCGGAAGTCTTCCGCCTGATTTTACCCATGGTCGTCCAGAACATCTTTCTTTCCTCCCTTTCCTTCCTGGACGTGGTAATGGTCGGACAACTCGGCGAAAAGGAAATAGCGGCGGTAGGTCTGGCAAACCAGGTGTTTTTCCTCATCAACCTGTTCTATTTCGGCATCAGCAGCGGATCGGCCATCTTCGTCTCCCAGTATTGGGGAGGGAAGAACCTTGACGGTCTGCGCAAGGTGATGGGCTTTTCCCTTACTTTCAGTGGCATTGCCGCCTCGGTGTTCTGCTTTGTCGCCATGGTCATGCCCGAAGCAGTAATGCGCATCTTCACCCAGGACGCGGAGGTGATTGCTTTCGGCAGGATGTACCTGGAAATCATCGGTCCGGGATACATCTTTGCCGCAATCAGCTACGTCTACTCAAGCACGCTCCGGGCGACTGGCAACGCCAAAACTCCCCTCGTGTTTTCCGTCATCTCCCTTTGCCTGGATGCCACCCTGAATTTCGTCTTTATCTTCGGCATCGGTCCTTTCCCTGCCATGGGAGTCGCCGGAGCCGCTTTGTCCACCACCATAGGCAATGGATTGGAGATGAGCTGCCTCATCATCTGGTCCCAGCTGAAGCAGGCTCCGACGGCACTCAGACGCACGGCCTTCATCTGGGGCAGGAAATTCTTGGACGCCATAATCAAGACAAGCTCTCCCGTCATACTGAACGAAGTGTTCTGGTCCCTGGGCATGGTCATGTACAAGATAGCCTACAGTCGCATGGGCATGGATGTCGTGGCCGCTGTGAATGTCACCGAAGCCATCTCATCTCTTTTCTTTGTCATTGCCCGTGCCCTGAACATCGGTACGGCCGTGTTAATCGGAATCAAGATAGGCGAGGGAAAATATGAACTGAGCCGTCTTTACGCACGCCGCCTCATCATCATAGGGATTGCCTGTGGTGTCCTCATGGGGCTCGTGATGGCCGCCACAGCTCCTTTCCTCCCCCGGATATTCAATGTCTCCCCCGCCCTCAGGGTGATGACGACCCGCACTTTGCTGGTCATCAGCCTCCTGATGCCCCTCAAGGCAATCACAGGAACCTTGATTGTCGGAATCCTCCGCAGCGGCGGGGACACGCGTTTCAGCATGCTGGTTGAAATGGGAAGCGTCTGGTTGATTGGTGTCCCCTGCACTTTCCTGGGAGCCCTCGTATTGAAATGGGACATCTGGTCAGTCTATCTTCTGGTCAGCCTGGAAGAAATTGCGAAAGCCATTGTCGGCTTGTTGCGGGTGCGTTCAGGAAAATGGATTAACAATGTGACGGAAATGGGCGTTCCTGTTCAGGAAACTTCTTCTTTCATTGACGTGGAGAGCCCGACATCCGTATAGTCTGTATGGTATAGTCTGTATGCGCCTCTCTGTAAAAGGAGGCTTGGCAAAGGAGGTCACATGCCTACGGTTCTAATAAACGGAACAGTGCTTTCCGGTCATTCCTGTCTCCCTGGCCATGGTCTGTATATTGATGACAAGGGGAACATTGGTGATGTCTTCACCATGGAGAGGTATCCGGAAAAAATTTTCCCGTCTTCAGCGCGAATCATTGATGTCCAGGGAGACTTCATGGCTCCCGGTTTCATCGACACCCATATCCACGGTACAGGAGGTTTCGGTACGGAAGATAATTCGCCGGACTCCATCCTGGGGATGAGCGAAGCACTGGCTGACTTCGGCGTCTCCGGCTTCTTGCCCACCATCTATACAGATACTTTGGAAAACATGCTGGCGGGAATCCGCGCCATTGTAAAAGCCATGGGCAAGGAGAAGGGCGCGCGTATCCTGGGCATCAACCTTGAGGGGCCTTTCATCTCCCCGGAGCGCATCGGAGCCCAGAACCCGGCGGGGAGAAAGGATGCCGACATAACTGTTTTCAAGAAGCTGATTGCCGCTGGTGAAGGACACATCGTATGCATGACGGTAGCCCCTGAATTGAAAGGTATGCATGAAATAGCCCTTGAAGCTCGAAAACAGGGCATTGTTTTACTTGCGGGCCATACCAACGCCACTTATGATGATATTGTGGAGGGAATGCAGGCGGGCATCACGCACACGACTCATCTTTTCAATGCCATGAGCCCCCTTCATCACCGCAAGCCGGGAGTTGTCGGCGCAGTCCTCGCCCATCCTGAAATGAACTGCGAAATCATCTGCGACGGTGTTCACGTACATAAGGATCTTGTCAGGATGCTGGTACATGCCAAGCCAGTGGAGAACATAGTCATGATAACCGATGCCCTGAAGCCGACTGGACTGAAATCCGGGGAACTTACCGCCAACGGCGTCCGTTGCATCTTCCATGGCGGCGTGTTCGTCAGCCAGGAAAATCCGGATCTTCTCTTGGGCAGCGGGTTGACGCTCCTCAAAGGAGTGCAGAATCTGGATTCATGGGATATCCCGTTGGAAGTCGCGGTAGCCATGGCCACCACGTCCCCCGCGCGTATCTATTCTTTTGAAAAAACCGGCAGCCTGCTACCGGAGAACCGGGCGGATATCGTCGTCTTTGACAAGGATTTCTCCCTCAAGGGTCTTTTTGTCGGAGGCGTGCCGGTCAGGGATTTTTTCTCCTGATTACACAGAAAAACACCGGGAATTACGCCGTTGGCTTCGTTCCCTATCACAAGAAGGAGTTGCCATGAACACACATCAATCATCTTCCCGTGCCGCAATTGAGGGGTTGGAACCCAAAGGACTGTGGGAATATTTTTATCACCTTGAACAGATTCCTCGTGAATCCGGCAATGAGGAAGGCGTCCGCCGATGGCTGGTGGAGTTTGCAAAGAAGCAGAGGCTGGAACATTTTGTTGACGGAACCGGCAATGTCATCATCCGCAAGCCTGCGACACCCGGCTATGAGGGGCGGTCTTCTGTCGCCCTCCAAGGTCACATGGACATGGTTTGCGTCAAGAAACCCGGCAGTACGCATAACTTCCTGACCGATCCTGTCTTCCTTGTCCGCGACGGGGACTGGATTCGCGCCAAAGATACATCATTAGGAGCAGACAATGGTATTGCCGTAGCGATGATCATGGATGTGTTCACTGATTCGGAAGCTGTGCATGGCCCCCTGGAGGCTATTTTCACCGTCAGTGAGGAAACGGGTCTGGACGGTGCTTTTGGGTTGGATGAATCCCTGATTCGCAGCAGGAAGCTGATTAACCTGGACAGCGAGGAAGAAGGTGTCTTCTATATTGGCTGCGCCGGAGGTAACGAAATCCGTGGAGTGAATGACGCCCCTGCAACAACGGAGATTCCATCCTCCTATACTTCATGGAAACTTGAGATTGATGGCCTGAAAGGTGGACATAGTGGAGCAGAAATCAATTTACAGCGTGGAAATGCCATTAAACTGGCTGCCCGCATTCTTTCCGCCGTACTGAAATCTAATATTCCCCTCCTCATTTCCTCCTATGAAGGTGGCTACAAACGCAATGTCATACCGTCAACGGCGACTGTCGTCTTCTCCATCCCCAAGGAGCGTTCCGACGAGCTGAAAGTCATGGTTTCCCGGACGGAGAGCATCCTGATGGCAGAGAACGCCGTTGAGGAACCGGAGCTGGAGGTACGGCTTTCAGCAACGGAACCCCTGCAAGGAACTGCTCTTTCCGCCAAGATCAGCGCGTCCTTGGTCAAGGCTCTTCATGTCGCGCCACATGGAGTGGACACGTTCAGCAAGACCATCCCCGGCATTGTCGAGACATCCTCGAACCTTGCCATCATCACGGCCTCTCCTTGCGGCATTGAAGTGGTGAGCAGTCACAGGTCATCAGTGGAAAGCGCACGTGATGATGTCGCGGAGAGAATGATGACATCCCTGGGGGAGATAGCTGGGCTTGAGACTCATGTAGAGGGAGCTTATCCTTCATGGACTCCCAATCCATCTTCCCCTCTTGCTGAATTTTGCCGCAAAGCCTATGCACACTATGCAGGCGCGGAACCTGTCGTCACTGCAATCCATGCGGGATTGGAATGCGGCATCATCAACAGCAAGATTCCCGGCATGGATTCGGTATCCTTTGGGCCGGACATGGAAGGGGTTCATTCGACAGCGGAAAGATTGTCCATTTCTTCAGTATCCAGGACAGCCGAGTTCCTCCGATATCTCTTGAAAACCATTGAATGACCATTGACTAAGAGATAGGACGACAAGGGAGGTGTTGCAAAAATTGCGCATCTCCCTTTTATTTTCCCCATCGTCTTCATTCTATTCTTATTGCGTCTCATACGCTTAAAACCGGATTAATAACCACTATTAACATTCAAAATCATTAAATAACCCGAAAGTATTATATACTTTTCATGCAAAATAATACCTTTGGGTAATAGCTTTCTGCCATCACCACGTTTATACTATTTCATAATTACTACCATATGCGTAAGCTGGCATGTCATCATCTTCTTCATGAAGAAAGGAAAAGACACTATGAGAGAGAGAGAGAGAGAGAGAGAGAGAGAGAGAGTAAACTAAGCGTCATGGTCTTCCTGACCATCCTGATGCTTCTTATCACCTTTGTTTCATGCGACAACAAGCTGAATGTTTCACATACCAATGCAGTGCGCTTCTCCACGGAGATAGGTCGCAAGGCCATAGCAAATTCCGAATGGCAAGCCGCTGATGAAGTCGGCATCTACATGGTAGCTCATGATGCCCTGGCAGCTTCTGCCGCCTCAGAACGTGCAAACAAACTCTATACGGCTGACACAGCCTTCCAGACTTCCGGCTTCACTCCTGCTACCGCTGGTGATACCTTGAAGTGGGATGACATCTCCAACCCTGCCATCACACACTTTGACTTCATCGCCTACTATCCTTACGTGTCTCCCATCGCTGATACCACGGCTCTACCCATACATGTCTATCCGGGTTCCGGAGAACAGGACACCGGAAAGGCTGACTTCCTGTGGGGACGTACCGACAATGTACAGAACAATACCTCGACAGTGCATCTGAAGCTTGACCATATGCTCTCCCGCCTGATTGTCAACATCTCTCCCAGCACGACCGTTGATAAGGATGCTATCAATGATGCCACCGGTGGATTTACTGCTACGGTCACAGGTTTGAACACGCAGACCGCAATCAACCTGAATGACGGAACCTTGGGTACTCATAGTGAAGTTGAGTCTATTCTCATGAAGGACATTTCCGACACGCTTACGACCACGGAAAGAGCCGAGGGAAAGCGCAGGTTCGAGGCAGTGCTGATACCTGTGGGCAACACTGATGCCCTGGCTAACGTGAGCCTGGAGTTTACCCTGACCGGTGGTGCTAGAGCTGGTACATACACATGGAAGCCAAGTACCACAGGTGCTGTAGCTGATGGAGACAAGCACCTGATTCACTTTGACAAAGGCAAGCAGCATGTCTACAACATGACGCTCAATACCTCTGATGATGAAGTCGCCGTCGCCGCCATTGAGATTGAGATACAGGACTGGGACACCGGGGACGGCATAAACGCGCCTGCTGTCAAGGTGAGAGTCAAGTCAGTCTCCGCCGGATACTCCCATACGATGATCCTGAAGACGGACGGCACGCTCTGGGCGACTGGACGCAACAATTATGGCCAACTGGGTGTCGGCGATACGACTAACAGAAGAACGCCCGTTCAGGTCTGGGATTCTACCGATGGTTCCGTGAAAATGACTGATGTCGCGGCTGTCTCCGCCGGAAGCAATCACACAATGATCCTGAAGAAGGACGGCACGCTCTGGGCGATGGGATACAACTATTTTGGTCAACTGGGTGACGACACTACGGATAACAAAAGCACGCCCGTGCAGGTCAAGGATGATGCTGGTGGGTTCATGACTGATGTCAAGACTGTCTCTGCCGGAGGTTACCATACGACGATTTTGAAGGAAGACGGGACGCTCTGGGCGACCGGAAGCAACCAGCAAGGTCAACTGGGTGTCGGTAATACTACCAACAGAAGCACGCCCGTGCAGGTCAAGGCCAGTACTGCCGCCAACGACTTCATGATTGATGTCAAGGAAGTCTCCGCCGGAACTTACCATACGACGATTTTGAAGGAGGACGGCACGCTCTGGGCGACTGGATACAACAGTGATGGTCAACTGGGTGACGGCACTACGACCGCCAGAACTACTCCCGTGCGGGTCAAGGATACTACTGATGGTAGCGGGTTCATGACTGATGTCGCGGCTTTCTCCGCCGGAAATCAGTATACGATGATTGTGAAGACTGACGACACGCTCTGGGCGACTGGATCCAACAATGCTGGCCAACTGGGTGACGGCACTGTAACCGCCAGAACTACTCCCGTGCGGGTCAAGGCAAGTACCACTCCCAACGACTTCATGACTGATGTCAAGGCCGTCTCTGCCGGATACTATCACACGTTGATCCTGAAGAATGACGAGACGCTCTGGGCGACAGGACAGAACACCTATGGTCAACTGGGTGACAGCACTACGACCACCAGAACTACTCCCGTGCAGGTCAAGGCTAGTACCACTCCCAACGACTTCATGACTGATGTCGCGGCTGTCTCCGCCGGAGGTTATCACACGATAATCCTGAAGACGGACGGCACGCTCTGGGCGACTGGTAACAACGGTTATGGTCAACTGGGTGACGGCACTTCGGGTACAGTGAATAACAAAAGCACGCCCGTGCAGGTGGTTTTCTGACCGGAACATGAGGAGATACTGGCGCATACGCCAACCAACAGGCCGTCCCGTTGCGCCGGGCATCATCCAAATTTTTCACCCTCTTACACCATGATTACGCCTTTTTTATGTTGTTTTCATAAGTTTCGTGTATCGGGGCTGGTCAGCATAGGTTTATCATGTTAAAAAGACAAACATGAGTACTATGCCTTTATTGACACGAGTCCTCAGACCCTTGTTCCGTGCATATTTCTCGCTTTGCTTTTCTTTGGAGTGGGATGGTCTTGACAGGATTCCCCGTTCAGGTCCGTACATCATCATCTCGAACCATGTACATATCATGGATCCTTTCTTCATTTCCCCGTACATGCCCCACAATGTCCGTTGGATGGCAGGCTCATATCTGTTCAGGATGAAAGCATTGGGAAGCATCCTTGCCCGTTTCCTCACATCGATCCCCAAGAACCAGGGAAGGAATGACATGCAGATGATGCGCATTCTGACCGCCGCGTTCAAGAAAGGAGAAGTAGTCGGGCTGTTCCCGGAGGCTACCCGGACATGGGACGGCGAGCCGATTGCCTTTGACAAAGCCTTGGTCAAGCTCATCCGTATCTTCAAGGTTCCTGTCGTCTGCATCAATCTTGAAGGCGGATATTTCCTCCATCCCCGCTGGGCATATTCCGCTCGCAAAGGCCCCTTGACCATCAGGGTCGTCGAAACGCTCATGCCGCAGGACATTGAAGCCATGACGTTGGATGCCCTTTATCAGAGAATTGAGAAGAACATAGGTTTCAGCCACAGGGCGATGCAGCAAAAGACTCCTCTGCCATACCGAAGCACCCGCAGGACGGAAGGCATTTCCCAGATACTGTATCTCACTCCCGGTGCGCCTGCTGATGCTCTCATCTCATCACAGGGAGATATCATCCGCTGTCCGCAGATTGGTCTGGAAGTGAGGATGGACGAGTATGACCGTCTTCATGTGGTCAGTGGAACCTGTCCCTTCCCCGACATCCCCGCATGGAGAGAATGGGAACGTCACATGCTGCATGAAGCTTATTCCAAGGGAACCTTACCCGCCTTCCGTCCGGACAAGGGAGCCCGTCTTGAAATGTTCTCCGATGAAAGGCTCCGGCTCCGTTATATCGGGGACTTCCTTGCCTGCCTGGAGAAAGAAGGCATCCGGATCATCGTTCCTGCCCATTCGCGGGCGGCTTCGCTGCCTCCCTTTGAGAGGAAGAAAAAAGAAGCCGTCGCCATATTCCTTTTCTCCGAGATGACATCACTCATAGTCAATGCGAAATGTACCATGGAATTTTCTCTCCAAGGCAAGGTCTGGCGTCTGAGATTGAAAAAGGGAGAGCCAGTACTGAAATACAGCGATCTGTTCACTGACATAAAAAATCCCGAATCAAGGAGTTCATGATGGTTGAATGGAGTTATATCATACACATCGGTATCTTATCGGTAACTTTGCTTTTTTCTTCCTTCCTAAGGGCGAGGCTTCGTTTCTTGCAGGTTTTCCTGGTTCCTGCGCCCATGATTGCCGGAGCTTTCCTCCTAGTCTTTTATAATTTTGTAGCGCCATCGCTGGGGATGAACAATGCTTTTCTCGGCGAACTGGTCTATCATCTGCTCAACATAAGTTTCATCTCAATGCTGCTGCGGATTGAAAAAAAGGAAGTGCGGGAAAGCAAAAACGTCAGACGCTCGGTGGCGGAAAACGTGACGGCTACCATGAGCCAATATGGTTTGCAGTGTGTCTTTGGTCTTCTGCTCACTATAGCCCTGATATCTACTTTCTTCCCCGACTTATTCCCCGCCTTCGGCTACATTTTGCCGCTGAGTTTTGAGCTGGGAGCCGGACAGGCTTATTCCATAGGGCTGTCGTGGGAATCCATGGGTTTCACAGGCGCAAGCTCCATAGGACTGACGGTCGCCGCGATTGGATTCATCGTGGGTAATGTGGGCGGAGTCATCCTGATAAACCGCGCGGTGAGACTGGGTTGGATTGACAAGAAATACCAGGAAACCATGAAGGTTGAATCAGTGCGTACCGGCTTTGTCTCAAAAAGCGAAGAAAAGGTCACCGGTTCTTTGATTACCACTGACGGAGAATCACTTGATACCCTGAGCTATCATATAGCTCTTGTAATGGGCACATATCTGATTAGTTGGGGTGTCCTTAAAGGGATTCATGCTCTCCTTAGCCTGGCCGGTCCTTTAGGCGAAGAATTTGCTACGAGCCTCTGGGGAATCAATTTCATATTCAGTGCCCTATGCGCCATCGGGGTCAAGAACATCTGCGTAAAAATCGGCATTGCCCATACTATAGACGACCACACCCTGAACCGGATTAGCGGTCTATCGGTTGACTTGACCGTCGCTTCATCACTGGGAGCCATCTCCCTTGCAGCCATCACCGGTTACTGGATTCCCATTATCTTCATGGTAATCGTCGGTATCCTGCTGACGGTATTCCTCCTTCCTTACATGTGTTCCCGCCTCTTTCATGACCATAGTTTCTTCCGCATGCTTCTCATCTACGGAACCGCGACAGGAACACTGCCTACCGGTCTTGCCCTTGTGCGGGTGGTTGACCCCGATTTCGAAACGCCTGCCGTATCTGATTACATGTACAGCACGGGCATTGTATTTATTCTTGCCGTGCCCCTGCTCTTGTCAATCAACCTCCCTGCGATGAGCCGAACCATGAATAATCCGTCCCTTTTCTGGATTGCCTTGGGGATTTCTGCCATCTATATGTTCGGTTCTCTTATAGCGTATGTGAAGATGTCGGGGAAAAGGGCGTTGATTCAACCAAGAAAATTCTTTTATATCCCTGCGAAGGACAAGGACTGAAAGGTACTAGCGAAAAACAATGTCTTTACTACAGAGGGAATGGGGTTGTTGCAAAAGTTTGTGGCATCCCCGTTTTTTATAATTCCCATTATTTTGCACATCACACATTTGAAACGGTATTAATTTACTAAATTTACGCCTTAAATCATCAAATAACCCGAAAGTATTATATGGTTTTCTCTGCTTTTCCTGCAAAATAATACCTTTGGGTAATAGCTTTCTGCCATCACCACGTTTATACTACTTTATTAATTACTACCATATGCGTAAGCTGGCATGTCATCATCTTCTTCATGGAGAAAGGAAAAGACACTATGAGAGAGAGAGAGAGAGAGAGAGAGAGAGAGAGACTAAACTAAGCGTCATGGTCTTCCTGACCATCCTGATGCTTCTCATCACCTTTATTTCATGCGACAACAAGCTGAATATTTCAAATACCAATGCAGTGCGTTTCAGTACGGAAATCGGACGCAAGGCCACGGCAAATTCCGAATGGCAAGCCGATGATGAAGTCGGCATCTTCATGGCCACCGCCAATGTGGATTTGGATGACACCCCCACCCCTGTGGATGCGCGTTTCAACAAGAAGTATCTGGCTGACACAGCTTTCCAGACTTCCGGCTTCACTCCTGCTACCGCTGCCGATACCTTGAAGTGGGATGACATTTCCAACTCTACCGCTACACACTTCGACTTCATCGCCTACTATCCCTATGATGAAAACATCTCTGACCCTACGACCGTGGCCATAGACATCAACCGGAGTTCCTCGGAACAGATGACCGGGACGGCTGACTTCCTGTGGGGACGCGCCGACAACGTACAGAACAATACCTCGACGGTACGGCTGAAGCTTGACCATATGCTTTCCCGCCTGATTGTCAACATCTCCCCAAGCACGAGCGTCGATAAGGACGCCATCACGGGTGGTGTACTTTCCGTTATGGTCGAAGGCACAAGCACGCAAGGCACGTTCAACCTGGATACCGGAGCCTTGTCAGTCACAAGTTCCGTTGAGGGAATCATCATGAAGAACATCTCCCACACCCTCAGCCAAGCGGAGCAAGATGCAGGCAAGCGCAGGTTTGAAGCGGTACTGATACCTGTGGTTCACTCGGAGATCCTGCTGGATGCTTTGAAACTGGAATTTACCCTGGACTCTGATACATACACATGGGCAGCGGATTCCGTAGCTGACGAAGACAAGCACCTGATTCACTTCGACAAAAGCAAGCAGCATGTCTACAATATGACGCTCAATACGTCTGATGAAGAAGTCGCCGTTGCCGAACTCAAGATTGAGATCGGAGACTGGGATGAAAGTGACGGCGGGAACTGGGCTGCTGTCAAGCCATACAGCGTCTTCTTTTCTGGCAACAGTTCTACACGCGGTTCTGCGCCGGAACAGATGTTCGGCCTTAAAGGAACCCAAATCACACTACCGGGGTCTGGAGACTTGGAAAAGGACACCCATTATGTTTACGGATGGAATACTCAGCCTGATGGCAACGGAACCCAGTATGTCGCCGGTGATACATTCGTGATTCCTGACCATGATGTGACACTGTATGCACGGTGGCTGGTGAAGATCAAGTCAGTCTCCGCCGGATGGGGGTTCACATTAATCCTGAAGGAGGACGGGTCGCTCTGGGCTACTGGAAACAATATTTCGGGTCAATTGGGTGTCGGAGATACGAACAACAGAAGTACGCCCGTGCAGGTCTGGGATTCTACCAATGGTGACGTGAAAATGACTAATGTCGAGGAAGTTTTCACCAAATGCTATTATACAATAATTCAAAAGAAGGACGGGTCGCTCTGGGCGATGGGAAATAACCATTATGGCGAACTGGGTATCGGCGAGAATCGGAATACTAAAACCATTCCCGTTCAGATTCCGACCATGAATGATGATTTGATTGGTAATCCTGTCGTGTCAGTCGCCGTCGGAGCCTTCCATACAATGTTCCTGAAGAAGGACGAGACGCTCTGGGCGACAGGATGGAACGATAATGGCAAACTGGGTCTCAACGATACGATCGACAGAAGCACACCCGTTCCAGTCACGTTAATGAATACTGAGCCGAGCAATCCTGTCACGGATGTCTTTACCGGAAACCACTACACGGTAATGAAGAAGAAGGACGGTACGCTCTGGGCAACGGGATACAACCTGTATGGTCAACTGGGTGTCGAGGATACGAACAACCGTCTTAGTCCCGTACAGATTCCGACCATGAATACTAATCTGGATACTAATCCTGTCACGACGGTCTCCACAGGAAACGCCCATACAATGTTCCTGAAAGAGAACGGGGAACTCTGGGCAACTGGACGTAACTGGTATGGGCAACTGGGTCTAGGTGACAGCGGCGTTCTATCCAACAGAAGCAGGCCCGAGCCGGTTGCATCTATGAATACTGAGCTGGATACCAATCCTGTCGTGGCCGTCTTCACTGGAAACCACCACACAATAATCCAGAAGAAAGACGGGACATTCTGGGCAACCGGATTGAACGATTATGGTCAACTGGGTCTCGGCGATACGAACAACCGAAAGACACCTGTGCGGATCACGTCCATGGGTTCTGATGTCGTGGCTGTTTCTGGTGGAGAAAACCATACGATGTTTCTGAAAAACGACGGGACACTCTGGGCGGTTGGAAACAATGATCAAGGACAACTGGGTATCGGCACAGCACTCACCATGACAACCACACCCGTGCAGGTAATTCTCTGAGCGAAGCATGAAAAAAATACCGGCGTACACACGGCGACCAACCAACTGGTCGTCCCGGTACGCCGGTCACTTCCTTCTTTTTCTCCCCTCTCCATGGTCAGGGGGCATCGGTTAAAGTTTTCACACTTTTGCAACACCCTCTCTGCCGTTACAGAAGTCAATCGGCCTTATGTACGAACTTCCGCCTTGACCTGCCGGGCAAGCTCGGCGGCATACTCGAAAGCCTTCTTCTGGTCTTCTTCCGTGGGAGCGCCCTGAAATTCCACCGTACCGACGCAATCCCATTTCAATGTCTCTACAAATTGGTCGAACTGCTTCTGAGCCCCACCCGACCAGCCGAAGGAACCAAAACGCATGACCTTGCGCTTGTTCACGCGGCTTCGTTCAAGGATGTCCAAAACATGGTACATCGGAGGAAACATCTTGTATTCATACGTAGGCATGCCGAATATGAGGCCCGATGAACGCCATGCGTATTCAAGGATGAACGATGCATGAGTCTGGGGTACGCGGAATATGTGTAGTTTCACGCCCTCTGACGCAACTCCGGCCTTCACCGATTCCAGCAAGGACTCGGTGTTGCCGTACATGCTGCTCCAGACCAGAGTGATTTCTTCTTCCGCGGGACCGTTCATATACCGCGCAAGTTTTCCATACCATGAGAAAAGCCGTTCAATATCCTTACGCCAGAGAACGCCGTGACTGGGAGCAACCATGGTGATGGGGAGCGGAGCTAATTTTGCAAGCCCTTTCTGGACGAATGTGGAAAAGGTCGAGACTATGTTGGAATAATAACGCTCTCCCTCCTGGCGGTACAGTTCCCTTTCATCCTCGGAAAGCTCGTCTTCAAATGTATGGTCGAACAATCCGAAGGACCCGAAGGCATCACAGGAGAACAGGATGCCTGATTCCCGCTCGAAGGTCATCATCGTTTCAGGCCAATGGATATTGGGCGTTTCATAAAAAACCAATGTCCTGTCACCCAAGTCCAGCTCTTCCCCATCCTCGATGACGTGGATATTGTCGGTGACACGGAGAAAATGATGGACAAGGGGTTCCGCTTTCTTCGTGCAATAAATCTGTGCTGTCTTGTTCTTCTTGCGAAAATCGACAAGGGCACCGGTATGGTCAGGTTCCATGTGGTTGATGACCACATAATCGACATCGGCGACCTTCACGCCGATTTCTTCCATCTGTCCGGTCAAGTCGCTTTCCCCGTTCTCCCAGTCGCAGACAAAATCTATCAGGGCTGTCTTCCTGGAGCCTTTCACGACATAGGCGTTGATGAGGACGCCTTCCGGAAGGGGCCAGATACCCTCGAACAGGTCATGTGTTCCAATCCGGGTATGTACACGCCAGATGTTCTTGGCTAATTGATCGGGATGCATGTGTATCCTCCGTGGTATGAGACAAGAAAGCTCCTGTCACCGCTCGAAAGTATATCAAAAACAGGCCATCCGGTATAGAAGCCCTCTCTGCCGGAAGCGCACCGGAATGTCGATAGACTCTTGTTCGGATCATGAACGCACGCGTTCATTTTTAACAAATCAGATTGTGACCGCGTACGTTCACAATGGGAGAAGCACCAAATGGGACAGATGCAAAAATCAGAACAGGCTCCCGCCCTCGCGGTTTCGCATCCTCTCAGGTATATGTCCGGCTGGCCACTTGCCAGCCTTGCATTTCTTTTTCCCTGACTTTCCAGTCTGGCATGTACGTGGTAAGGAAGGTTTTGAAGCCCGTACCATGATTCATATGGACAAGATGGGCGACTTCATGAAGAACCAGGTATTCCCTCAGATGTCCGGGAAGCGCCAGTGACCTCAAGGAAAAACAAATCGTCCCACGGTTCGAGCAACTACCCCAGCGGGAACGGGAAGAAGTGATTTTCACTTTCACCATCTTATGTTCCAGACCAGTACGCGCCAGAATAGACGATACTTCACTTTCATAGGATTGCAAGGCGACCCTGCGGAAAAATGACATGAGAACACGTCCGACCTGCTCCTGCCCGGCATCATCTGTCACCGTGACGACCAAGGAATCATCCTCTGTCCCATGAAAGACCTCTGGCCGACCAGTATTCTTCCTTTTGACCCGAAGTGTAACAGACTGTCCCATGAAAAAGAAAGACATCCCGTCATTCCACTTCTCTCCTGTCCACGGAGGAGCTTCCGAAGCCATTTTTTCCCTGACTTTCCTAATCCATGGATATTTTTTCCTGATGATATCCTCAATGAAAGAAGATGTGCAGGAATATGACGCAGACACCTTTATCAGGCCATCAGGAGTTATCCTGATAGTGACTGTGCGTTTTCCTTTCCGGCGAACCAGCTCATACTCAAGCATAGTTCCGCCATCCATGACCATGCGGCGGGCTTGGGAAGACGCAGCATCCATGCTCACGCTCCTATCCCCAGAACAAGGGGAATCAGGAAAGGAACAGCGATTGATGTGACGATGCCGTTATAAATGGCAATCCCCACGGACGCCGCGCCAAAGTTGGAGCTTATCAAGGGCAGCGTGACATCCATCGTGGTCGCCGCGGCACTGGTCAGGGCAAGGGGCAAAGTCTTCCGTCCGAAGCGGCCAAAAAGAGGAATGAGAAAGAACGCGAGCGTCTCTCGCATCAGGTTGGCCAAGAGTGAAATTGTCCCGATCACAGGAAGTCCGAAGTCGGTTATCATCACGCTGCTCAAGGAATACCAACCCAGACCAGCAGTGATGGCCATGGACTGCCCGGCATGGCCGCCGGTGAATGGAATCAAGAGCAACGCCGCGCCCACACTTCCTGCAATGGTACACAGGGGAATGAAAAGCAGCCGGGGAGAAACAAGGAGATGGGAAAACCGTATGCCCTGCCCCATCAGGAGCATCCCCACAAGAACCATCATAAAACGAAGGAGTATGGATATCCAGCGGGAATCAAACCATGCGCCTCCGGTCGTCACGCCACATGTAATGCCCCCCAGCACGATGCCAAGAAGCAACAAGGGTTCCTTGAAGATATGCCACGCCCTCCTGAGGCCATGCGGGTCATCTCCTGTCAGAAATGCGTTTGTCTCATTCTCATGGGAGAACCCTGTTCCGCCATCCGTCTGAGCAGGCGGGGACGGGAACAGAAGCAGGAGACTTGTCAGCATGACGGAACCAATGATTGCAAGGATAGCGGACGCAAGCCCAATGATTCCCATGCGTGAAAGCATGTCCATTATGCCCTCGATGGAACCCGTGCTAATACCCATCATGAACAGGAGCAGCCAGAGAGCGGCTGTCCGGACGCGCGGCAACATGCGCCCTACCCATTCTTTTCCGGCACACAATCTGCCGAGGAAAATACCAAGGAGTAGAAACCCAATCAGTGAAGCCATGTAAAGGAAGGTAGACATTGCCCCTTGACTGTAGAATAATCTTCACACAAAAAGCAAGTATGATTTTTCAGAGTCTGTATGATGCTCTTGTCCCTTAGCCATAACGTCTGTATAGTTTTCATCATGACAAGTGAACGCATCAGCGATACGATACATAAGATTACCCTGTCCGATGGCCGCATTATCACTTTGGTGGGAACCGCCCATATCTCGCAAGAAAGCGTGACGGAGGTGTCCTCCATCATTGACCAGGTGAATCCTGACCATATCTGCATTGAACTGGACAAAGGTCGTTTCCGTACAAAGGATCAGGAAAGCTCATGGGAGACGATGGACTTGAAGAAAGTCCTGAAAGAAGGCAAGGGGTTTCTCCTTCTGGCCAACATGGTGCTGGCGTCCTTCCAAAAGCGCATGAGTGTCCAGACAGGAAGCGCTCCGGGGCAGGAAATCCTCGGAGCCGCCTATATTGCACAGGAGAAGGGCATTCCTTTTTCCTTCTGCGACCGGGAAATCCAAGTCACGTTGAAACGCGCGTGGCGCAAATCTTCACTTTGGAACAAAGCAAAACTCCTGTCCACGCTTCTTTCCAGTGCCTTCGACAAGGGAGAACTTGAGGCCGTGGACTTGGAAAAACTCAAGGAGCAGGATGTCCTGCAAGGCATGTTGGATGAACTGTCCAAGGAACTGCCTACCATCAAGGAAGTCCTGATTGATGAACGCGACCGCTATTTGGCATCTTCCATCTATTCCGCTCCGGGGAAAAACATTGTGGCGGTCATCGGAGCTGGTCACGCCCAAGGCTTGATAGAAAACATGGGAAGGCTGGACAATGGAGAGATGGCCCCCTCCCTTGACGATATATCCGATGTCCCTCCGGCAGGAAAAGCAGGAAAGGTAGCGGTGTGGCTCATTCCGCTTGCCCTCGTCGGCCTGATAGTTGCAGGGTTCATCAATGCAGGATGGAACCAAGGACTGACCAGTTTCCTGTACTGGGCGTTAATCAACGGAAGCTTTGCAGGCATCGGAGCCATTGCTGCCCTTGCCCACCCGCTGACCATCCTGGTGACTATCGTCACCGCGCCTGTAGCCGCCCTGCATCCCGCCATTGGAGTCGGCATGATCGCGGGCATCATGGAACTGACCATGCGCCATCCCAGGGTGAAGGACTTTGAGCAGCTTAATGATGACATCACATCGGTACGGGGCTGGTATCGTAATCGTATTTTCAGGGCTTTGTTGGTATTCCTGTTGTCCAGCGTGGGCAGCATACTAGGAACCTTTATAGCATTCCCGTGGCTCATAAGTAAGTTAGTATAACTTACTAAGTTGCTTATTTTATTTCTCCACAAACTTTTAATGCGTCTGAGATACTTGAGGCGCGGCAAAGACCTGCTTTTTTATCCAGGGAAGCGGAGGACGGGACAAGAAGACGCGGAAAGCCCATGTCCACTGCCGCTTTTGCTCTTTTATCAGGAAAACTTACCGGCCTCACTTCCCCAGCCAGACTCAACTCGCCGAAACTGACCAGTTTATCCGGCAACGGTCGCGATATCATTGCCGACCAGAGAGACAGGGCAAGGGGAAGGTCAATTGAAACCTCGGACAACTTCATCCCTCCCCCGACATTTACATAAATATCGTGGTCGCCGATACGCAACCCACCATGTTTTTCCAACACAGCCGCGACTCGTGATACACGGGCGGAATCAATTCGATCCGAATAGATACGGGAGAAGCCTCCCTTTGCCGGAACGACCAATGCCTGTATTTCCACTAAGAAAGTCCGGGTTCCTTCGACCACTGCGGTATACGCGATGCCTGCGGGAGTCAGTCCGTCGTTCCTGCGGGAAAGGAAAAATCCGGACGGATCAGGAACCGCGGTCAGCCCCTTCTCTCCCATCAGGAAAATCCCTATCTCATCGACCGTCCCGAAACGGTTCTTTTCAGCCCGAACCAGCCGGATACCGGAAGAAGCCTGTTCAAAGTACAACACAGTATCAACAAGATGCTCGATCACCTTGGGGCCGGCAAGCTGCCCTTCCTTGGTGACATGTCCGATAAGGAAGATTGCTGTTTCTGACTGTTTTGCCAGTCCTACCAATTCCATGCAGCACGCTCTGATTTGATTGACCGTGCCGGGCGCGGAAGGAATGGCAGAAGACCAGAGAGTCTGGACGGAATCAATGACAAGGACATCCGGAGAAGAAGACAAAATGGTCGAAGCAAGTTCTTCCAGCCGTGTTTCACAATAGACGTCAACTTTATTCAGGGGGACATCCAGCCGCTGAGCTCTCAGCTTAATCTGCGCGGAGGATTCTTCCCCCGATACATAAAGAACTTTATGTCCCGCCGCGCCACACTGTCCCAGGACTTGAAGCATCAAGGTGGATTTCCCTATGCCGGGCTCTCCTCCAAGAAGGACAGATGCCCCACGCATCACGCCACCGCCCAGTACCCTGTCCAGCTCCGTCATTCCGGTATCAAAGCGAAAGCCTTCCGTGACGACGATTTCAGCAAGGGGAAGCGGTTTCTTCATGGTCGTAGGAGCAAGTTTACGGGCAGAACCTTTGGTATCAGGAACAACAGCTTCTTCGACAAAAGAGTTCCACGCTCCGCATGAAGGGCAGAGTCCCAGCCATTTTGCTTCTGTATGACCGCACTCCGTGCATGCGTAGCGTATGGATTTCCCTTTCATGACTTTTCTTCCTCTCCTCCCTTTACCAGCTTATCAGATGCACGTCAAAGACAAGATAAGAATCTGGCGGGATGACTCCAGGATAGCCATGTGTACCATAGCCAAGTTCAGGGGGAATGATGAGTGTGCGCTTTTCATCCTTGTGCATCGTCAGGAGTGCTTCATTCCAGCCTTCTATGACTTCCCCTATCTTGAACTGTGCGGGCGTTCCCCTCTGGGTCGAGCTGTCAAATACCTTACCATTGAGCAGGGAGCCTGTGTAATGGACTGTCACCTTTGCTCCACGGGCAGGTGAATCTGTTCCTTTTCCTTCCTGTACAATGACATATCTCAATCCTGACGGAGTTTTTACCGCATCAGGCCAGCGGTTCTTCAGTTCTTGGTCAACAGCTTTGCGCTCTTGTTCCTTCTTTTCCTCAGCAACACGGGCAACCTTCTCAACCAAGGCGGAAAAAGCCTCTTGAGTCACTGAATAATTTTCAGCGTCAGCCCCGACGCGCAGTATATTGATGCTGTTTATTTTGTCTCCCTGCTTGATTTTATCCACGACATCCTGTCCTTCTACCACATGGCCGAAGACAGAATGCTTGCCGTTAAGCCTTGGCGTGGCGACATGCGTGATAAAAAACTGGCTGCCATTGGTTCCTGGGCCGGCATTTGCCATGGAAACAGTACCTGGGCCATCATGGAGCAGGGAATCATCGAACTCATCGGGGAAATAATAACCAGGCCCCCCCGTTCCCGTCCCTTTAGGACAACCGCCTTGAATCATGAACTCAGGAATGACACGATGGAAGACCAGTCCGTCATAATATGGGGTTCCTTTTTTCTCAAGATTCAAGGCACCTTCCGCAAGACCGACGAAATTCGCAACGGTCATGGGAACCTTATCATAGGCGAGGGACAGGATGATATCCCCCTTTGTTGTGTGGATGGCCGCATACAGACCATCAGCAAGTTTGTTTGACATGAGAGCTACCTTATCCTTTATATAATCGTATTATCTGCTTCGTTCTTTATTATATCCACAGGCTTCCGTTCGTTTCAAATTTCAAACAGATCATGCTCCGGGGATATCAGCGCGTATATCCTCTCCAGTTCCTCTTGGCTTTGGTAGGTTATTTCTATTTTCCCTTTCTCAATCGAACCTTTTACCTCAACCCTGACCCCTGTTACTTCAAGGAACTTGTTCTCGATTGCCAGGATATCAGCTGATTTCATAGGAAGGGCATCTCCACGGGAAGGGCCTTTTCCTGGTCGAGAGAGCCGTTTCCCATAATTGAAGTCGGATGCCAGCCGTTCAGCTTCCCGCACAGACAGTTCCTGCTCAATAACTCGCCTGTAAAGGATTTCCTGGTCAGCGGGATTCACGACGGAAAGCAAAGCGCGGGCATGTCCGGCGGAAAGTCGGCCTTTCGCCACGGCTTCCTTGAATACAGGAGGAAGTTGAAGAAGTCTCAGGCTGTTTGTGATGGTTGTACGGTTCTTTCCTACCCTTTGGGCAAGATCTTCCTGCCGTATACCAGCGTCCTTAATCAGGTATGCATATGCCTGTGCTTCTTCAATGGCATTGAGGTTTTCCCGCTGGATGTTCTCCACCAAAGAGACTTCCAGGCGTTGCTGGTTGGTAAAATCCTTCACGATGACAGGAACTGCCGCCAATCCGGCTAGTTTGGCCGCCCTATACCGTCTCTCACCTGCTATGATGCTGTAATCTTTATCAGAAATCCGCTCGACAAGCAAAGGTTGCAGGATTCCTTGGTTCCTTATGGATTCCGCCAATTCTTCCAGCGTTTCCCCGTCAAAAGTCTTGCGCGGTTGGTTGGGATTAGGGTGAAGTCGTTCAATCTCTATTTCCTGTACCAATAAACCTTTGGCTGATTCTGGGCTCGATGCGTCAGGCAAGGAATGCGCGACTGCCGTTTCGTATACCGTGTCGAATGAATAATCATCCATCAAGGCTCCGATTCCTTTGCCTAATCCATGTTTCTTACTTGGAGACACGTTCAGACACCTCCTCAGCTAGACTTTTGTATGACTTCGCGCCGATGCTGCTCGCATCATAGACGTTGATGGGCAATCCATGGGACGGAGCTTCGGAAAGCCGCACGTTCCTGGGTACTTTTGAAGAAAATACCAACTTCGGGAAATATGTCGAAACATCCTCGACTACCTCATTGGCAAGTTTAATCCGCTTATTGTACATGGTAAAAACAATGCCAAGGATTGAAAGACGGGGATTAAGTGAGCGTCGCACATTGGCAATCGTCCTCATCAGCAGGTTCAGACCTTCCATTGCAAAATATTCACATTGCATGGGGATGATGACATAATCAGCCCAGCACATGGCATTCATCGTCACAATTCCCAGGGATGGCGGGCAATCTACAAGAATATAGTCCCATTCCAGCTCAATAGGAGCCAGCGCTTTTTTCAAGAAGAACTCACGTTGCTCCTGTTCTACCAGCTCCACATTCAATCCAACAAGGTTTATATTCCCTGCCATGATGAAAAGATTCTTTACAGGAGTAGCCTGACACGCTTCCGCAGCGGTAACAGTTCCCGCGATTACCTCATACGTTCCAGGCAAATGAGAATCGCCAGACACTGAACTGGTAAGGTTCCCCTGGGAGTCAATATCGACCAGCAGAACCTTCTTGCCACTTTGGGCAAGGGCGGCACCGAGATTAACGGCAGTCGTTGTCTTTCCAACACCACCTTTCTGATTAGAAAAGATAATTTTCACGACACTCATACGGACAATATACGGGAATATAGAAAGAATGTCACGACAAAGAAGGCTTTTATACAAGAACCACAAAGTAAAGAAGAACTACATACGGAAACAGAAGTTAAATTGTAATAGAAATGTGACAGAAAAAAGCTCTCCCTTGACCATTGGACACGGGTGAAGTATCTTACATCATGCACAGCCCAAGGAAAGAGGTACATATGCAAGAACAAATCAAGGAAGCAATTGAGGCTATCCGACCAGCAATACAGAACGACGGGGGAGATATTGAATTTGTCCAGCTTGATGACAACAAAGTCATCGTCCGTCTTACAGGAGCATGCGCTGGCTGCCCCATGGCGAAAATGACTCTTAAAGGTGGCGTTGAAAGATATCTTCACCACGCCGTAAGTCCAGATCTCGTCATTGTATGTGAAGAAGAAGGCGTTTTGGCCTGAACTGCACCAATAGCCGCACCAATATCCATTCGTCAATGTTTCACGTGAAACCTGAAGGCAACAAAACCTTCAGGTATTTTTATTAAATTGAGTTAACACCCGTAAAAACACCGCAATCAACGGAAAACACCGTAAAGAGTGTTACTAAATTCAATATATATAGAAATAAACAGGCTAGCCACTTTTAAAAAAGCAAAATAATATAAAGTCTCATGAAAAACCATATCATGCACTGTCATTATATGTAAAAACAGGTTGAGATTACTACATGTATCATGACAAACATGAACGGGCCTTCCAATGTTTCACGTGAAACATTTTAGCGCAAGCAATCGACAAACCCTCCGCGCAGTTCCTTGCTCTCATCTCCCGTATCATCAATTTTGCCCCAACCAACTCCAATGTTTCACGTGAAACATTTCATGCCATATTTCTTAATTCGTATCATTGATCCTCCTTCTTCATGAATTAAAAAGAAAAGGAGAAGCCGTTATTCTACCAATAATTCGGTTTACTACAAGAAGAGTTATCCACAGGATGTTAGCATCTCACACATACCATATACAAACCATCACTACCATCATCAGAAAGGGAAATAAAGATAAAAACATAATATTATTTCCATATAACAAAACTACTTATCAAAATATAAGCGTTTGACTGAATAGCATCGTCAAACAAAAAACCTGCTCATTGAATAAAGTATTCCACAGGTTATCCACAGGCTGTCCCCGTCCGATGATACAAAGATATTTTTCCCCAGTAAGGTAACGGCAAAGCAAAAGTCACGAAACAAACAAAATGTAAACACCTGCAAAAAAGAGCCAAAAACCAAGAAAAACCACCACGACACCCTTCAAAAGAAAAATTTCTACTCATCAAAACAATAAATGGCCTTATTTATTAGCAGCAGTCGCTTTCATTTTGCTAAACTTTTCATTTCCTTTCACGTTTCTATGCATCAATACAGTTTTGTGTGGTCGATTTTGCTTTTCCTCGATTTTCCCATCCTTCTTTCTAAAATACCTCTGTTTTCCACATCTCATCAACCATATTTGCACTTGTTTTCCACTGCTTTTCCACATCATAATCCCAGGGTTATCCACAGGATATCAACAATACAAATACGATACATCTAGTCCTTTCAGGACAAAAAATAACGGCCTATTTACTAACTTTTATAGCAAATAAACCGTTATAATAAAATTAATTAAGTAACTAAATGTGCTTTATTCAGCAGATGTATTAACTATTTCTCCAACCATGATATCTCCCGTGGCATCTTCTCCGACCCCGTCTTCCTCATCTCTGGAGTAATCCGTGACCGCGAGAGCGACGATGGAGTCCTTTGGATTCTTCAAAGCGACAACCCTGACACCACTGGCGTTCCTTCCTTGGGTGGAGATCAGATTCACATGGATGCGGATTGTCTGTCCCTGCATGGTGATTACAACCACATCATTCTCATCATTCACCGCAAGAGCGTTGACCAGATAACTAGTCTTCTCCTTAATGCGGTAGATAAGCTGACCTTGTGTCCCTCTCCCGTGTCTGTTGAAGTTGGAGAAATTCACCTGCTTGCCCTGACCTTTTTCAGTTATCATCAGGATGCGCCTGGAATCATCAACCTTCAACAGCCCGATGACCGTATCATCCCCAAGCAATTTCATGCCACGCACACCGCGAGAAGCCCTTCCCATGGCACGGACATCCCCTCCAGCTATCCTTAAGCCACGACCACCGGCAGTCACGAACATCATGTCGTCCCCATCGGTCATCAGCTCGCTCTGAACCATGATATCCCCTTCATCAAGGAACAAGGCGCGCACGCCACGGCTCTTTGCATTGCGGAAAGCTGGCAGTCCCACTTTCTTGGTGACGCCATGCTTCGTGACCATGAACAAATACTGGTCATCATGGAATTCGGTGAAATTGATGATGGAGGATATTTCCTCTCCATCGGTTATATCTATGAGCTGCTTAATGCTGCTGCCCTTGGATACCTTGGAACCCTCAGGAATCTCATGAACCTTAATCCAATACGCCTTGCCAAAGCTGGAAACGAACATGACATAATCATGAGTAGAGGCGACATAGAGATGCTCGACGAAATCATCGTTGATGAGCTTTGCGCCTTTCACGCCGGAACCTCCGCGTCCTTGGGAACGGTATTCCTCCGCCACGACGCGCTTTATGAAGCCTTTGTTGCTGATGACGACAACCACTTCCTCATTCTTGATGAAATCCTCGACCTGCGTCTGTCCGATTTCAGCCCTTTGTATCTCCGTCAGGCGTTTATCACCATATTTTGCGGCAAGTTCCCGTGTTTCCTGCGCAACGACTCCCAGAATCTTGCGACGGTCAGCGAGAAGATCCTTGTAATAAGCAATCTTGACCTCAAGCTCGGCCAACTCTTCAAGGATTTTCTCTGTCTCCAGATGGGAGAGCCTGCCAAGTTTCATGTCGATGATGGCATCGGCCTGTATCTTGGTAAGCCCAAAAGCCTTTTGCAGCCCTTCGGAGGCCGCGGCGTTATCTTCCGATTCCTTGATGATGCGGATGACCTCATCAATATTCTCAAGGCCGATTTTCAACCCCAGGAGGATATGGGCACGTTCCTCAGCTTTCTGTAGGTCATAGCGTGTCCGTCTTTCCACGACCTGCTCACGATAATTGATATAATGAACCAGGATTTCCTTAAGGGAAAGCAACTGCGGCCTGCCGTTCACCAAAGCAAGGTTGTTCACATTGAAATTGCTCTGTAGGGGAGTGCGGAGGAACAGTGTGTTCAGCACGATGCGCGGTACCGAGCCCTTTTTCAGCTCCACCACAATGCGGATGCCCTCACGGTCAGATTCATCACGGACAGCGGAAATCGCAGGCAAATCGTTCCTGCGCAGCTCGTCAATCTTCTTGACCAATTCAGCCTTGTTCACCTGATACGGAATCTGGGTGAAGATAATCTGGTCGCTTCCCCGTTCATGCTCCTCAATCTCATAGCGGGCACGCTGGACTATCTTTCCACGACCGGTAGAAAAAGCATCGATGATGCCTTGCTGACCGCAAATGATAGCCCCAGAAGGGAAATCAGGCCCTTTTATGTACTGCATCAAGCCTTCAAGGTCTATATCCGGGTTCTCAATGACCGCGCCGATTGCATCACAGATTTCCGTCAGGTTATGGGGAGCCATGTTCGTCGCCATGCCGACGGCGATCCCGCTGCTGCCATTGGCAAGCATGAAGGGGAAGGCTGCGGGCAGAACCTGCGGCTCCTGGAGGGAGTCATCATAGTTAGGTCCGAAGTCAACCGTATCCTTCTGGATGTCGGCAAGCATTTCCTCACCGATCCGGCTCATCTTTACCTCGGTATATCTCATGGCAGCCGGCGGGTCGCCATCTATGGAACCGAAGTTTCCCTGTGGCCGGACGACCGGATAGCGCAGGGAGAAATCCTGGGCAAGGCGTACCAAGGCATCATAGACAGAGGCATCCCCATGGGGATGGTATTTACCCAGGACATCACCGACGACCCTGGCCGATTTCTTGAACGGCGTGTTCGCACGCAAACCCATCTCATACATATCGTACAGGATGCGTCTATGGACTGGTTTCAGACCATCACGGACATCAGGCAGTGCGCGGCTTACTATGACCGACATGGCATAATTGAGATAGGAGGTCTTCATCTCCTGGGAAACTTCAATTTTTATGATTCTGGACTCTTTTTCTTCCACGATATGTTCCTCGTTCCTCATACGTCCAGGTTGGACACGTATGTCGCGTTTTCTTCAATGAAAACCCTGCGCGGCTCCACTTCCTCTCCCATGAGCATGGAAAAGACCTGGTCAGCTTCGATGGCGTCCTCCAGACAAACCTGCGTAATCATGCGGGTGTCAGGATTCATCGTAGTCTCCCACAGCTGGTCAGGGTTCATCTCTCCCAGACCTTTGTAACGCTGGATGGCGGCTTTGTTTCCATCGGGTCCGACATTGTTCTCTGTAAGGATTCGCACGCGGGCATCCTCGTCATACGCATAGGAAACACTCTTGCCGACCGTAATCTTATAAAGGGGAGGCATGGCAAAATAGACATAACCCTTTTCAATCAGGGGTCTCATGTAACGGAAGAAGAATGTCAGCAACAATGTCCTGATATGCGAACCATCGACATCAGCATCAGCCATGATGATGACTTTGTGATATCGTACCTTCTCGGCATCAAAATGAGAACCCAAGCCAGCTCCCAGGCTGGCGATGACCGGCGTGAGCTTATCATTGTCCATGACCTTTTCTTCCCGCGCCTTCTCGACGTTGAGCATCTTGCCCCACAAAGGAAGGATTGCCTGACACTGGCGGTCGCGTCCCTGCTTGGCGCTCCCTCCTGCCGAATCTCCCTCGACAATGAAGATTTCACTCTTTGCCGGATCCTTTTCAGCGCAAGGAGCCAGTTTTCCGGGCAAGCCCAGTCCTTCAGCACTCTTACGCACCCGCGCACGGGCGTCACGGGCGGCCATGCGTGCCTTGGCTGCGCTCACGCATTTCTCCAGTATCATCTCCGTCACAGCCGGGAACTCATCAAAATAATTAGTCAGGTTTTCATAGACGACGGATGTCACAATGCCCTGGACCCGCTGGTTTCCCAGCTTCATCTTGGTCTGACCCTCGAACTGGGGATCAGGAATCTTGATGGACACAATGGCGGTCAATCCCTCTCTCAGGTCATCGGTCGTCAACGGGTCGGTGAATTTCTTGGTGAGCTTGGCATTCTTTTTCAACTGCTCGTTCACCGCACGGGTCATGCCGCTCCTGAAACCTGAAAGATGCGTACCGCCTTCACGGGTATTGATGTTGTTGACGAAGGTATAGAGAATCTCATCGTACCGATCATTGTACTGAAGGGCTATGTCAATCTTCAGGTCATCCTTTTCTCTTTCAAAGAAAATAGGTTCAGGATGAATCGTCTTGTTGTTTTTGTTGAGATATTCAACAAAGCTCTTGATGCCGCCTTCAAAACAGAAATTCCGTTCCTTCTTCTCCTCTGTGCGCTCATCTCCGACGGAGATGGTGATGCCCTTGTTGAGGAACGCCAGCTCGCGGAAACGCTCCGCCAGGGTAGTGTAGCTGTACTCGTCGGTATCCATGATTGTCGTATCCGCCTTGAAGCGGACAATGGTCCCGGTACGGTCAGTCTGTCCTATGACCTCCACGGGAGCATCAGGGATACCCTTGTGATATACCTGCCGGTAGACATTCGGCGCCCGATGAACCGTAACTTCCATCCATTCGGAAAGCGCATTTACGACGGAAGAACCGACACCATGCAGGCCGCCGGACACCTTGTAAGAGCCTTTGTCGAACTTTCCTCCGGCGTGAAGCATAGTAAGGACGACTTCCAATGTGCTCTTATTTTCCACGGGATGGATGTCCACGGGGATGCCGCGTCCATTGTCCTCGACCGTGATAATCTGGCCGGGTTCGATGGTTATGCGGATGTAATCGCAATAACCGGCCATTGCCTCGTCTATGCTGTTGTCTACGATTTCATACACCAAGTGGTGCAGACCCTCGATTCCTGTGGAACCGATGTACATGCCAGGCCGCTTCCTGACGGCTTCAAGTCCTTTTAGGACCTGGATGCTATTGGCTGTATACTTCCTGGAACCTTCCGCGTCAGCCATGGGAGCATGATGGAGAGCTGGTTTTTTACCAGCTTCCCGCTGTTGGGTATCATCCATTGATTCATCCTTATTACGTTATAAAATCCTCCTCCCGCGCTCCTTTTCCTGTACAGACGGAATAAGTCCGCAAGCATGCGGGAGAGTCCCTTGCCCCCTGTTGGAGAACCAGGGAAAATCCTTGTAATTGTATCATTTACCCATATAAAATGCAAGGTTGT